>CAYXZO010000075.1:0-8414 GCA_964469505.1 uncultured Lentisphaeria bacterium
TGGCCATGGAAGCGGTGGTTTTAACCAACGTGAACCACGAGATGCTGGTTATGCGGGAAGAGACCTTTGGCCCTCTGTTGCCGGTGATGCCATATCGCACCGATGAAGAAGCTTTGCAACTGGCTAATGACGGCCCTCTAGGGCTTACCGCTTCCGTTTGGACTCGCAGCAAACGCCGGGGTTTGAAGCTGGCAGCGGAACTTCAAGCCGGTGTCGTTACCGTTAACGATCACCTGATGACCCACGGCATGCCCAACTTGCCCTGGGGAGGAATGAAAGAATCAGGAATTGGTCGGACCCATGGTGAATTGGGACTTTTGGAAATGACAGAAGCCCAAGCGGTGGTATGGGATTTCTGGCCATTGAAAAAAATCCCATATTGGTTGCCGTTAGATCAGTCAACTTTCCACCGTTGGGTGGGATTAGGGGAACTTATTGGTGGTGATTGGAAACGGAAAATACGGGGTGTCTTTAGAATTTTGACTGCTCGGTAGCGGGGCAGCGTTGCCCCCGATCGCGCCCTTGGTGGGGTTCCTCCCTGGTCTGTTTAGTTCGATATGTGCTCCTGTTTTTGAGAAAAATCTCATTTTCGAAAAAAGTTTGTTCTGGTTGGGTTAATTTGCCTTTTGACCCGGCTGTGAATTCTTTAACAGCCGTAATTTAATTAATACCAATAGATCCTAATTGTTGATATTAACAATTAATGTCATTTATGACAAATTATGGAATAGTTTTTGTCACTCCTCAAATAATGCATAAGAAAAGTATGGTGTTTAACCTGGAAACTTCAAAAAGGGAGGACGTGTTTATGGTAAGGAAGTTTCTTGCGGGAGCGGCGATGTGTCTACTGTCGACCTCATTGTGGGCGGCGGTGACGATTCCCAACGCGCTCAGCTCCGCCAGCAAAGAGTGTATCGATTGCCACCAGGAAGAAACCACTGGTATTTACCAGCAATGGGGGGCATCCAAGCATTTTCGGGCCAACGTGGGGTGTTATGAATGCCATCAGGCCAACAAGAAAGATCCCGATGCTTTTGAGCATGAAGGCTACACCATTAGCATTATCGTTTCGCCCAAAGATTGTGCCCGTTGCCATGAAAAAGAAGTCCGGGAGTTCGAGGAGAGTCACCATTCCAAGGCCGGACAGATCCTTGGCTCTTTGGACAATTTTCTGGCAGACGTAGTTGAGGGTAATAATGATTTTTATGGTGGATCTGCCCTGACTGTTAGTGGTTGTAAGCAATGCCATGGCGCACCGGTGGAGGTTAATCCCGACGGTTCGCTAAAGCCCACCGGTTGGCCCAACACGGGCATCGGGCGGTTCAATCCCGATGGCAGCGTAGGTTCTTGTACCGCCTGTCACCAACGGCATGCTTTCTCGGCTGCTCAAGCCCGCCGTCCTGAAAACTGCGGCAAATGTCACCTGGGGCCTGACCATCCGCAGAAAGAAATCTATGAGGAATCAAAACACGGCATCGCTTACCGAGCTCATGAAGCGGAAATGAACCTGGATAATGCCAAATGGGTTCTAGGTGAGGATTATTCAGCGGCTCCCACTTGCGCCACTTGCCATATGTCGGCAGTGCGCACCAAAGATGGTGAGTTTTTGCCTGTGACCCATGATGTGGGGCTGAGGATTAGTTGGAATAATCGACCTCCCACGTCGGTCCGGCCTGAAGTGTCTGATAAAAAACTGGGACTCACAAAGGCAGCGGCAGTTAAATGGCAGGAAAGACGGGAAAACATGCAGAAAGTCTGCACCGTTTGCCATACCGATGGTTTTGTGTCTAACTTTTATGAGCAGTACGACGGTGTGATTAATCTTTATAACAAGAAGTTTGGTACCCCGGGGAAGAAAATTATGAAAGCTCTCCGGGAGAATAAGCTTATCACCGAAACCAAATTCGATGAAGAAATTGAATGGGCCTGGTGGGAAATCTGGCATCATCAGGGACGGCGTGCGCGTCATGGCGTTAGCATGATGGGTCCTGATTACACCCACTGGCACGGGCTGTACGACGTTGCTCAGGAATGGTACATGAAGTTCATTCCGGAAGTAAAACATATCATTGCCGAGAATCTTAAATCCAAGGATAAGAACAAAGTAGCGGCTGCAAAACGGGTAGAACAGTTACTTAACGGAGTATTAAATAGTGCCGATCATCGTTGGTTTATCGGTAAAATGAGCCCTGAGGAAAAAGCCCGGCGTAAAAAAGCCCAAGAAGAGTTTAAGAAGCGTTACACTAAGTAGAAGCGTCGATTCTCCGGGCCGGATTTGAACATCCGGCCCGGAGAAAATGATTTTTAATCACCTGTTCACCATGTGCTTCATATAAGGAGGAGAGATGAAAACGAAAAGCCTTCTAATCCTGGCATTATGTTTATTAATGGCGTTGCCCGGCTTTGCCAGGAAGAAATGGAGTTTTTCTGGTCAGATACGACATCGCCTGGAAATCAACGGCAAAGATTTTATTGATAGCACCGCTAGGTCGAACGCTCACTATTTGAGAACTCGCTTTAATGCTGCTTTTAAACCCTATCGTAATGTTAAGATCTTTTTACAGCTGCAGGATTCCCGCACTTTCGGCGAGGAAACCAGTACTTTGAAAGATGGAAGTGCCGATAACCTGGATCTGCACCAGGCATATTTCCAGATCGACTATTTGTTCGGTTTGCCGCTACAACTTAAGGTGGGACGCATGGAAGCGATCTACGGACCCCAGCGCCTTATCGGAGCGGTGGGATGGCACAATATCGGGCGCAGTTTTGACGGGATCCGCTTTAGTTATTCCGGACCTCTGAAAGTGGATTTTTTCCATTTTGTTGAGCTTGAAGCAAACAACAGCGGCAACGAAGGCGATAAATTCTTCCGGGGGATTTACGCTGATTATCAGCTGAATTCCATGCTCGATATCCAGCCCTTCGCCCTCCATCAGTTGTCGGTTCCTGACTCTAACCTGAATCGCAGAACCCTTGGCTTTTACAGCCACGGTAAAGTAGCGGGTGTCAAATATGAAATTGAATTCGCTCTACAAAACGGTACCTACAATCCTGATAGCGTAAGCCAGAGTATTGATGCCAAGATGTGGGCTGTCAATGCCGTTTACCCGTTGAAAATGCTCCCAATGGGATTAAGGCTGTTGGGAGGATTGGACTTCATTAGCGGTGATGATAATTTGGGGGATAATACTTACAAAGCATTCAACACCCTGTACGCGACTAATCACAAGTACTACGGTTTTATGGATTATTTCCTAGACCTGCCTAAACACACCTGGCAGCTGGGACTTAATGATTTACACTTCGGTGCCGGCCTCAAGCCAATCTCCAATAGCGATGTCAGTTTCATGTACCACATCTTCTCTGCCGACCAGAATTACACGTTAGCTAGTGGCACCAGTAGCACTGATTTCGGGAAAGAATTGGATCTCACATTCAAATATCGCTATAACCGTAATGTTCTTTTTGTTGGTGGGGCTTCTTTCTTCACTCCCGGTGACATTTTTCAGGAGAAAAAGGGAGCCGACCAGGCCGACTGGTACTATCTCATGACTATCGTTAACTTCTGATTCGGAATTTAATGAGATTCTGGGTGTTATCAGCGGACCCGGTTAACCCACCGGGTCCGCTGAACCCAATAGGAAGAGACCGGGGAAAAACTAAACATGCCAAGGGCGGAACCCACGTGCCGACTGAAATGCCTGCACGAAGCCAAATAATGGTGTTTCCTCCCGTGGTTGGTAAGTCGCAAAAAGCATATCGTTCATGAAGTCCCCGGGATAAAGATTTATTTAGTGGAGAATTGCTTTCGCATGGAGGTGCGCGACATGTTTCGCACGTTTTTAATCGTCGGGGGAGCCTGTATCGTGTTGATGGGCTTCAGTGCTTGTCAACCCAAAACGGCTACTTTGATAAAAGGCAAGCAGACTGCATCTGTAGAATCGACGCAGAAAGCGGGGGTATATAAAGAGGTAATCGAAACTCATCCCGATCTTGATCCCGATGAAAAAATGCAACCTTGCAATGCTTGCCATGTGGATGTAACCCCTGATCTTTATGAAGAATGGTACAATTCACGCCATGGCATAGCCCAGGTTCGGTGTTTTCAATGCCATGGCAACTATGATGAATTGGTGGTCAAACCAGGGATGCAAAGATGTCGGGTCTGTCATGCCCAGGATATAGCCGGGCATTCTGATAATAAGGCTTGCTGGAGCTGCCATCCAGCCCATGCTTTCGTACCCGTTGAATCGACCACAGGCAAAGGATTTTAAGGGAGGGAATCATGCCAGTTACACGCAGAGATTTTATTAAAAAAGCCGCGGCTCTGACTGCCGCATCCATCGCCGGCACTAAACTTCCCTTCTTATCACCCGTTGAGTCTCTTTTGGCCGCCGACGGTGTCACCAAATGGCATCGTGGTACTTGTCGTCTTTGCGGTACGGGTTGCAGAGTGGAACTAGGGGTTAAAAATGGTAAACCGGTTGCGTTGCGAGGGGTGAAGGATTCCCGGACTAACTATGGGTATCTGTGTATGAAGGGAATGCTTTTCTATAAGCTTATGAATCATCCCGAGCGCTTAACCAAACCCCTCTACCGAGCGGATAAAAACAAGCCATTCAAAGAGATAAGTTGGGATGAAGCCCTGGATATCGCGGCGGAGGAATTCGCCAAAGCGGTCAAAAAGCACGGGAACAACGCCGTGGCCTATTATGGCTCTGGTCAGGCCCTCACGGAGGAAACTTATCTCTTCCAGAAAGTCATGCGCGCCGGTCTTAAAACTAACAATGTGGAAGGTAATCCCAGGCTGTGCATGGCCAGTGCTGTGGGTGGATATCTGACCTCTTTTGGAGCCGATGAGCCCATGGGAAGCTATGCGGACATAGAGAAAGCCAACTGCTTTTTCATTATCGGCAGTAATATGTCGGAATGTCACCCGGTGGTCTTCCGGCGTATTATGCGACGGAAATTTGATAACAAAGACAAAGTCAAAGTTATCAACGCCGATCCCCGCGTATCGGCCACCTCCCGTATAGCTGATTTGCATCTCCAGTTCAAGCCGGGTACGGATCTGGCTTTACTGAATTCCATGGCGTATGTAATTCTTGAAGAAAAACTTTATGACGAAAAATTCATCAAGAACTATATCTCATTCCGCAAAGGTAAGCAAAAACAGGAAGTAAGTTTTGAAGCTTACAAAAAACATTTAGCGGATTACACGCCTGAAAAAGCCGCCCGTATTTGTGGTGGAAACATCACTGCCGATAAAATTCGCCAGGCGGCGCGGTGGTTCGCCACATCCGGTGCAACCATGAGCTTCTGGACCATGGGTATCAATCAACGGACCCGTGGCGTTTGGGCCAATAACCTCATCAGTAACCTGCATATGCTCACTGGTCAGTTGGGCAAACCTGGAGCTGATAGTTTTTCCCTGACCGGCCAGCCTAATGCCTGCGGCGGTGTTCGCGAAGGCGGCGGTTTGTGCCACATCCTTCCGGCCCATCGTCCGGTGAAAAACGCTAAACTGCGTCATGAAGTGGAAGATCTATGGGGAGTTCCCCGGGGTCGGATTCCCGCCAAACCGGGCTATCACACCATAGATATGTTTCAGGCGATTAACGACGGTAAGATCAAAGCTATCTGGATTAACTGCACCAGTCCCGCCCAAAGTCTGCCTAATGTCAATAAATACCTGAAGGGTATGCGGCGGAATGATTGCTTCATTATAGTTTCCGACATTTTCCCCACTCGTACCACGGAAGTAGCTAACCTGGTGCTCCCTGCCGCCTTTCATTTCGAAAAGACCGGAGTTTATGGATGCTCTGAACGTCGCAGTCAGCTAACGGTCAAAGCAGTGGATCCCCCTGGCGAAGCGAAACCCGAACTATGGATGATCCGCGAATGGGCCGTACGTCTTTCCCAGAAGCTGAATGATCCCGTTATTAAAAAGACCGTGGAGCCTTTCCTGGGAATAAAAGATGAAGGATACGCTCTACCAAAAGCCGTATGGGAGGAATATGCCGGCAAATTAACCAAGGGCCGGGATAACGATCTCTCGGGAGCTACCTATGACGTGCTTCGCAGCTTACCTGATGGCGTACAGTGGCCGGCTCCAACTAAAGCTCACGCTCTAAAAGGTGGCACCTACAAGAAATTCGTCCGGGGCATCGATCCTCTGGCCGATAAACACGCGAAAGATGATCGTCCCTTCCAATTCTATGGACCGGCTCATAAGGATCACAAACTCTGGGTCTGGCTTAGACCTTATAAAGGACCTGCCGAAGCACCGGATAAAGCATACCCGGTATTCCTCTCAACGGGACGCATTATTGACCACTGGCATACCATGAGCATGACCGGTCGGATCCCTGAACTGTTCAACGCCAACCCATACGCCTATGTGGAAATCAATCCGGAAGATGCTCGCCGCTTGGGTATCAATCCCGGTGACATGGTGGAAGTAGAATCTCGTCGGGGTAAGAATATTCTGCCAGCTAAAGTGGTGGAAGGACCGATGAAAGGCATGGTTTTCGTGTATTGGTATGACCAGCATAAGGACCGCATGATCAATAAAGTGACTAAAGACGCCTTTGATCCTGGTTCCAAACAACCGGAATTTAAAATCTGTGCGGTTCGTATTCGTCGGGTCTCGGGACCTAAACCGGTGGATCCTTTCTTGGTCCGAGAAGCATAGTAAGCACAATTCGGCAGGATCAAACTTTGGGGGGAGCGGCATAAAAAACGCTCCCCCCAATCCAATTAGGTAATAGGAATACCGCCAAAAATGAATGAGGAAGGATTAGCATATGCCCATCGGTGGATTTGTGGCCGTGTTGTTCCCAGATACCCAAGCTGAAACCCTCCAATGGTTGAAATCCTTGCCGGGAGTTACGGTTCATGAGACGGAAGTGAAGGAGAAAATAATACTCGTGCTGGAAGCGGACAGCTCCCGAGCGGTTGATGACATGTCTGAAAACATAAAGAAACATACTGGAATTGCTTCCCTTGATTTAGCCTATCTCAATATGGAAGACGAAGTTCTAAAGGATGAAACCCGGCAATCGTAGCGCCAAGCGTTTCTTTGAGATATTTTCCCCTTTACCGATAAAAGTAAATCACCTGCGCCCTCCGGGGGCTGTGGCGGAAGATGAGTTTTTAGCTGGCTGTATCCGCTGTGGTCGATGTGTGGAGGCCTGTCCGTACCATGCCATTCATCCTTTGGATTTGAGCTGGGGACTATGGTCCGGTACCCCTGTTGTGAATGTTCTGGATATTCCCTGCTATCTCTGTATGCGATGCGTAGAAGTATGTCCTACCCACGTTTTAAAACCCATTTCGGCAGAGGAAACTCGCATGGGTGTGGCGCGAGTGGATCACGATACGTGCGTTACCTGGCGCGGGGATCTCATCTGCCGTACCTGCTATAGCGTTTGTCCATATCCCGAAAAAGCCATTTATCTGGATGAACTTCGTCCGGTAGTGCGGGCAGACTTTTGTACCGGCTGTGGCCTGTGTACCCACGCTTGCCCCATCAGTCGGGACGAAAATCACAAAGCTATCAACATTGAACCCCGGAAGGAAATATGAACAGCCGCTTTTTATTGCTGAAAATATTCACCCCATCAAAAAAGTGGCGGTTTTGGCGACGGATGTCATTAACCATCTCTTTCGCCCTCCTGGTGATTGTCCCTTGGCTGAATTACAAATTCGATATCATGCTTATCCAAGGATGGTTCCAGGCTTTGGGGATCGGCCCGGTAACTTTTATTTCTCCTCTCGAAGCTCTGGAAACGGTTCTCATCTTTCATGAATGGAGCTGGATATTGCTCACCGGTGCCGCAATCACCGTTTTTATCGCTTTAATATTCGGTCGGATTTTTTGTAGTTGGATTTGTCCCATAAGCTTTCTGTCGGAGTTGCTAGAATCAATAACTCACAGGCTATTTGCGAAACTGCCTTATAAAGACAAGCTTCCTTGGTCGCTTAAAATCATATGGCTTGCGTTATTCATTGAATTAGTTCTAGCGCTATTATTTAGAATTCAATTTTTCGCCTTTTGGTCTCCTCCGGGAATTGTGGGCCGGGAACTTATGTATCTGATCCTTTTTAAAAGTTTGACCATAGATATTTTTATTGTCGCCGTTGTGCTTCTTACCCATGTCTTAATCACTAGAAGGTTTTTCTGCCGCTATTTTTGCCCCCTGGGGGGCTTACTGGCCCTCATGGGAAAACGTAGAAAATTCATGATCAAATTCCGTCCCGAGTCTTGTAGTTACTGCGGTATCTGTTCCGATGCCTGTCCTCTGGGCTTGGAACCTCAGTTCGGCCAGGGAGCCAGTTCATATTGTTGGAATTGTGGTGACTGTGAAGACCAGTGTCCCTCGGATGCCCTGAAAATGAGATTTAAATAAAAG
>CAYXZO010000076.1:0-8368 GCA_964469505.1 uncultured Lentisphaeria bacterium
GCATTCGCTGCTCTTTAAGTCCTTATATCCCGTCGATATCCAGTTTTATACATCAACCACCCCACTAATCCCGGCGCTACCCGGGCTAAAAATTCAAAAAATCCCAGGATCGACGGTGCACGGATAATCCGTGCACCGCGGATCACACCCTGTAAAATGGCTTCGGCTGCTTGTTCAGGAGTGAGAATCGGCACCAACTTCTGGATTGTGGGGACGCGTTCCTCACTGCCGGTATTGTGTTCCCAATAAGTACTGGTGATTTTAGCGAAGTACGCCAATGAAGTTTTTATGTTCGTTTCCCTCAGGTCCATGGTGAGAGCTTCGTGAAAGCCCACCATAGCTTTGCGGGCCGCGATGTAGGCCGTGGCGCCCGGGAAGGGGGTGAAGGCCGCCATGGAGGTCATGTTCACGATGTGTCCCGAATTACGGGCCAGCATATCCTCGATAAAAGCCCGGGTGACGTAAAAAGCCGCCAGGTACGGTACGGCCATCATCTCCGCTGCTTCGTCATACTCAGTTTCCTCAATGAACAACCAGCGACCAGCTCCGGCGTTGTTGATGAGAACATCGGGACAGCCATGTTGGGCCTTGATTTCCCGGACCGTTTGCTGCACGGCTTGGGGATCGCGCAGATCCACGGGGAAAGCTTCGGCTTCATTACCAGCTGCTCGGATTTCTTCCACGAGTTTATTCAGCTTATCCGCACTGCGAGCCAGTAGCAGAACTCTGGCTCCTGCGCTGGCGAATTTGCGGGCCGTGGCGGCTCCGATACCGCTGGACGCCCCGGTGATGAGTACCAGTTTACCTTTCATTGGCCTTGCTCCTCTGAAAACCAGCCCTAAGCTATTGCGTAACTTACGTATCATGGCAGGGCAATCCGATTAAGTAATGTTGCCATCCGGTGGCCTTCTCCAGCTTGAATAAAAAAGGCCTCCCGATAGGGAGGCCTTATGATAACCTTTTGGCAAAAATTATTCAGAGCTGGATTCCTCACCGGAGGTCGAAGAATCCTGGTCGTCGCCAGTATCCGATTCGGAAGAATCTTCGGTTTCACTGCTTTCCGATTCACTTTCGCTTTCCTCGTCGGATTCTTCTCCCTCTTCTTCTTCCTCTTCTTCCTCCTCTTCTTCCTCAGCCCGTTCTTCTTCGTCTTTACGCTTGATTAGGTCTTCATCGTCTTTGTATTTGGCCAGGATGATGTAGGAGGTGGTCATTCCGGTAGCGACGGAGGCCAACCCGTAGGAGAATACCAACAAGACCCCGATGAAACTGATTAAAGCCACAATCACCCCAGCGATAATTTGGGTGATGCTTTGGCTTACGGGCTGGGTAATCTGGAAAGTCTGCTGGTAGAGATCCTGCAACTCACCGGTAAGGAAAGGCAAGAACTGGAAATGTTGGAAAAGGGTAGTCCCGACTTCCTTGATGGCCACAAAGGTATTACCCATCAGCCAGCTCTGACCAAAGACCAGCTCCAACGCCTGGAACCCGAAAGCCAGGAAAGCGGCGAATGCTAAGTAGCCCAGGTAAGACAAAACTACTGTAATAACCAGGTAGAGTAACAAGCGCCAGGGCTGATTCCACAGGGTGGTGTAGGCCCCGAACATGGAGCCCATGGTGTCTTCCTCGGCAGTGACCACGATGGCGGGGGAGAGAATTACGTCCACTACCAATGCCACCACGGAATAAACCAGAAAAACAGCGGTGGGCAGAAAGAGAATAAACATGAAGCCGTAGATCAAAATATCCAACACCGGCCATTGGGAGAGCCAGCCGAAGACGATGGCCAGGACTACGAAAAAGACGATGGTGAGCAGGATGGAGATGGGGCCGAAGACCATGGGGAACCAATGCTTGAGGGCGTATTTCCAGCCGTCACCGGAGGAATAGAATAGTTCTCCCTTGTACTCCTTGATGGTGATTTTCGCTACGGCACCGTAACCCAGATACAAAGCCAAAACCCAGATTACAAGGCCCAATCCGATGAAGATCTTTCCTACCAGGGCGGCATTGCCACACGCCCCCAGGGGCCAGAGGTGATATTGACGCCAGATTTCACCAAAGGCGGTGCCATCGATCAATAGCCCAATGTAGGTGAGAATAGTGTAAACCAGCCAGCCGATAAGGTTGGCTTCCAGCATTACCAGCATCCGCCGGCTTAGAGCCAGGCGAGGTGCCTTTAATACTTCCCGATAGTTGAATCTAAATTCTGTCTCCACCTCAGCATTCCTCCTCTATTTGATCTGTCGTATGCAACAAACTATATGCTATCAAACCTTGACCCGACCTTTGGAAAAAGGAAAGTCGCTGGTAAGGACTTCCTGTTTTCCGGTACTGGCCACGGTTACATCTCCTGTCGAACGAAATCCACCCAGGCGGGGAGACTAGTCAGATCTTGCAATTCCCGAGCATATTCCCGGGCGGCTTTGAAAGAATCGAAATGACCTACCCGCACCCGGAAATAGACCTTGTCCTGTTGTTTGATGAACACCCGCTGAACGTAGGTGTCCAGGCCATAACGTTCTTTGAGTTCCCTGGCGGCCTGTTGTGCTTCTGCCAGAGTGGGCCAGGCTGACAGCTGAATTGTGTAACCAGTTCCTGCGCGGAGCCCGTCCACCATCGCTCGCGTAGCCGCTTTACGTTTCACCCGGCTGATGCGTTTACGGCGCTTTTTGACCACTGCTTTCTGGCGTGGCTTGGTGGCTTTCTTTTTCACCAGCTTAGCCAGGTAAGGATGGGCTTTGAGATCGGCCTTGGGAACCACCGCCGCGCTGGTTTCCTGTTTGGTGGTTTCGGTCCGGGTGGTTTCCGCCTTCATGAATGCCTTGAGGTGCTCCGGCACTTCAGCAACGACAGGTTCGCCATTTTCAGGTAATTCCACGGTAAAATAGAAAGTTTCCTCTTCCTCCTTGCCGTTGCGCACCACTGTCACAGCCACGTCGTATTTTCCTGGAACGTCGGGTTTGAAGGAAACTTCCTGGGCCGTATCAGAAGGAAGAAAATGGGTGATGCGGCTGGTATCCGGTAGATCCATAAAGCGCCAGGTTACTTTGTCACCCTCCTGTTTAGGAAGGGTGATGTAAGCGCCCAGGAAAACCTTTTCCCGCTTAAAATGTGAACGGATAAAATCGCAGCCGGTCAGTAATACAACCAGAGCAAGCAGCAGAAGCGAAAAACGCCGATTGTAACGCGGGATATTCATCCGATTAATGGTATTTCATCGTTTCAGATAAGTTCGAGCCCGGGGAAGAAAAATGCAATTTCTTTCTCCGCGTTGGCATCCGAGTCCGAACCATGTACGGCGTTGCGACCTTTATCCTCAGCGAAATCCTTACGAATAGTGCCGGGGGCTGCTTCAGCGGGGTCAGTAGCTCCGATTAGTTCCCGCCAGGCCGTTACGGCGTTTTCCTTTTCCAGGGCCATGACAAACACTGGTCCAGAAGACATGAAGGTGGTCAGCTCTTCGTAAAAGGGCTTGCCACGGTGCACCTCATAAAAGGCCTCTGCTTGAGCTTTGGTCATGCGTATTAACCGGGCCGCTTTAATTGCGAAACCGGCCTGGATGGTTCTATCCAAAATCTTACCCAAATAACCGTTGCCCATAGCGTCCGGTTTTACGATTGCCAGAGTGAAACGTCCGTTCATTTACTAATTCCTTATCCTAATACTTCAGCCACTTTAGCTCCAATAGCTGCGGGATTCTTTACCACATGTATGCCGGCTGCTTCCAGGGCCGCCATTTTTTCTGCGGCGGTACCGTGGCCTCCGGAGATGATGGCGCCGGCATGCCCCATACGGCGTCCCGGAGGAGCCGTTTGACCGGCAATGAAGGCCACGATGGGTTTGTTAAAATTCTCTTTGGCCCAGGCTGCGGCCTCTTCCTCAGCCGTGCCACCAATCTCACCGATCATAACCACGGCCTCCGTCTGGGGATCATCTTTGAACAGCTTTAACAAATCGGTGAAGGTGGTACCGATGATAGGGTCTCCACCGATTCCCACACAGGTGGTTTGGCCTAGCCCCAGTTCAGTCAACTGATGCACTGCTTCATACGTCAAAGTCCCGCTGCGGGACATGACCCCCACCCGGCCCTTTTGGTGAATAAAACCGGGCATGATTCCGATTTTAGCTTCGTCGGGAGTGATGATGCCGGGGCAGTTGGGGCCGATTAGCCGGGTTTTCGAGCGGGACAGGATGTCGTAAACCTTGATCATGTCGGCCACAGGGATACCCTCAGTGATACACACTACCAGCTCCAGCTCCGCCGACACCGCTTCCAGAATGGCATCCGCCGCGAAGGGTGGGGGCACGAAAATTACGGAAGCCGTGGCTGCGGTAGCCTCTTTTGCTTCCTGAACGGTGTTGAAGACCGGTATCCGGTCGTCGAATTTTTGTCCTCCTTTCCCGGGAGTGACACCGGCTACCACCTGCGTGCCGTAGTCTAGCATCTGGCGCGTATGGAACGAACCCTCGCCCCCGGTAATCCCCTGCACAATGACCTTTGTATCTTTATTGAGAATGATACCCATCTCAGGCTCCTTTCACCGCTGCCGTAACTTTGCGGGCCGCCTCGTCCAGACTGGCCGCGACTTCGAAATCCAGCGGGGCTTCTTCCAGCATCCGCCGCGCTTCTTCTGCATTGGTGCCCTCCAGGCGAATAACTACCGGTACATCCACTTTAACTTGCCTCAGCGCTTCTATGACTCCTCCGGCCACCCGGTCGCAACGGACGATGCCCCCGAAAATATTGATCAACACCGCTTTCACATTAGGATCGTTCATGAGAATGCGGAAACCGTTAGCCACTGTTTCGGAACTGGCCACGCCGCCCACGTCTAGGAAGTTGGCCGGTTCGCCGCCATAGAGTTTGATGATATCCATGGTGGCCATGGCTAAGCCCGCGCCGTTAACCATACAACCCACATTACCTTCCAATTTGATGTAATTCAGATTGTAGCGCGAAGCTTCCACTTCCGCGGGGTCTTCTTCTGCCAGATCGCGGTATTCCAGTATGTCTTTGTGGCGGAAAAGAGCATTATCATCGAAGTTCATTTTGGCATCCAGGGCTAGAACTTCACCTTTACCGGTAACCACCAGAGGATTGATCTCCGCCAGGGAAGCATCTGACTGGGAGTAGGCCTGCCACAGGGCGAGCATAAACTTAACCGCGGCCTTGATCTGGTTCCCTTCCAGGCCTAGGGCGTAAGCCAGTTTCCGGGCCTGGTAGGCCTGCAGTCCATAGCCGGCGGGAATCCATTCTTTGATAATCTTTTCGGGAGTTTCGGCAGCCACTTTTTCGATTTCCACTCCACCTTCGGTGGAAACCATGAAAACATTCTGCCGCGCTTGCCGGTCTAAGACAATGCCCAGGTACAGTTCGCGTTGAATGTCCACGCCTTCTTCAATGAGCAGCCGCTGGACCACCTTGCCCTCAGGACCAGTTTGATGGGTGACCAGCCGCATCCCCAACATTTGCTCTGCAAGCTGGCGCACTTCTTCAATGGAATGGGCGAGTTTCACCCCTCCGGCTTTGCCGCGGCCCCCGGCATGAATTTGAGCTTTCACCACGTACACAGGGCCTGGCAGCTTGCGAGCCACTGCTTCCGCTTCTTCCGGCGAAAAAGCCACCCCTCCAGCGGGTACCGGAACGTTGAAGCGGCGAAAGATTTCCTTGGCTTGATACTCGTGAATCTTCATGAAATCCTCACCTTAGTTTTATGGATTTAACTATTTCAAAGAGTAATGACAGTGCCGGCTTCGGGAGAAAATTCGCGACTGATGGTCTCGAAATCGGTGATCACCACCCGTTTACCCCCATTTTCCAGGAAGTGAATGGCAGCCTCGATCTTGGGCCCCATATTACCCGGCGGAAACTGACCTTCTTCCAGATATTGCTTGGCTTCAGCTACCGTTAGACGTTTCAGGGGACGTTCATTAGGAGTAGCATAATCCAGGCTCACGTGGGGCACACTAGTCAGGATGTAAAGTTCTTCAGCCGCGATTTGGTTCCCCAGCAACGCAGAAGCCCGGTCCTTATCGATCACGGCATCCAGGCCTTCTAGGTTACCTTGCTCGTCACGATAAACGGGAATCCCGCCCCCACCAGCGGCAATTACGATATGCCCCCGGTCCACCAGTTCCTCAATTACACTGGCATTGATAATTTCCAGGGGCTCAGGGGAAGGAACTACCCGCCGCCAAAGTCCTTCCGGGGTTTGTTTGATGCTCCAACCGAAACGCTCAGCCTTGGCCTCGGCCTCTTTCTGCTCCATGGCCATACCGATGAATTTGGTAGGGTTGCTGATGGAAGGATCGTTGGCGTCCACCAGCACCTGGGTAACCAGGGTGACCACTGATCGCTTTAAACCCTCTTCCCGCAAGCGATTCTGCAAGCTTTGCTCAATCATATACCCCATACCGCCTTCAGTGTCGGCCACGTTGATGCCCAGGGGCAGGTAAGGGAGTAGATCAGCGGTTAGTTCGGTCCGCAATGCGGCATTACCCACCTGCGGTCCGTTTCCGTGGGTGATTACCGGAAGGATCTGATTTTTCAAGAGCGCAATAACTGCGTTCAAACTTTTCCGGGTCTGGGCGAACTGCTTAGGAATACTGTCGATTTCTCCCAGTGGGGAAATAGCATTGCCGCCCAGTGCAACTACGGCTTTTTTCAACTTTCAACCTCCTGTTGTCAAAAAGTCCCGGCGCGGCGAAATGTATCCAGGGCGTAGGGAATTCTCAACTTAAAAGCGGGGAAAGTGAATGCGGCCGACAGCAGACCGCGGACGGCTGTAGTGCAAGTTTTGCTAATTGGAATTTGAGATTTTGGATTTAAAAAATCTGGGGGAATCGGTTTTAGTTCAGTGTTAATCTGTGGTTTAAAAAAATAACTGAAAGTGACCCCGGTGAGCTAATTCTTAGCGGGAATTTGATCTATGATGTACTCCGCCAGGGCCGTGATGGTAAGGCTGGGATTCACTCCCAGATTGCCGGGGATGATGGAACCATCGGTGATATACAACCCCGGGTATCCGTGAACCCGTCCCTGAAAATCCACCACCCCGGTTTCAGGAGTGGCGCCCATAGAGCAGCCACCAAGGATGTGGGCCGTGGAAGAGACATCTAACACTGCTTCGGGCAAGGTACTTTGGGGAGAGCCACCCATGCGCTCTGCCAACCGCCGGGCGGTTTCGTTTGCCAGGGGGATGTAGCTGGGGGCGCGCTCGGTTCCGGGCTCCAGGCTGCTGTTCAGAGTTGGTTTCCCTAAACGCCACCATCGAGGACGGTATTCAAGTCGTAGATGATTGACCTTACTCTGCATTACCAACAAGATAAGGGAGCGTTGCGCCCAATTGAATTTCCACAAGGTCTTAAGAAAAATCAGGGGATGCCGCAAGTTAGTTCCCAACCAGCGCAGCCAGCGGGGCCATTGGCCCCCACCACCCACCATAGGAGTAGCCAGGAGGGCCATGGCGTCGGAACCACGGGGATAGCGTACGATTTCAATATGGGTATCAGGGGTAGGATCAACTCCGGAGGTGATCGCTAGAGTACGGGAGAAATCGGCCCGGCGATCCTTTACGGTGATCCCCACTAAAGCCTCGGAGTTAGTTCGTACCAGCTGTCCCAGGCGGGGAGAGAGGTTGGGTAGAGTGCCCCGCAGGCGACATTGCCACAGCAGTTTTACTGTTCCCAATACTCCGCCCGCCAGAACCACTTGTCCAGTCTGATAGATTTGCGGCGTACCCTTCAATCCCCACGAACGGCGCGCTAAGATTTGATAGCCTGCGTTCGTGGGCCGGATTTCAATTACTTCGGTTTCAGCAAGCACTTTAACGCCGGCCTTTTCGGCCAGGTAAAGGTAATTCTTATCCAGAGTATTCTTGCCGCCGTCACGACACCCCACCATGCAATGACCGCAGAGGGTGCATCCCCGCCGGGGAGGGCCTTTGCCCTGAAAGTAGGGGTCGGGAATTTCCCGATCTGGGGGCCCGAAAAAGACTCCCACCGGATGGCGCTGGAAAGTATCCTCCCCTCTAAGCTCCCGCGCCACAGCCGCCAGTTGGCGGTCGGCTTCATCGATTTTGGGAGCCAATGTTGCTCCTAGCATGTGGCGGGCTCGGTCGTAGTACGGCCCCAAAATTTTGGGCCAGTCTTGCCCTCCCCAAACCGCCTGACGGAATATTTCGGCTTCAGGTTGCAGCAGAGTGTTGGCATAGACCAGACTACCGCCGCCGACCCCGACTCCATGGAGAATAAAAACGTGACGCAGCAGAGTCAGCGCCTGGAAACCTAACCAGTGAACTTGCGGCCACCAGAAATAACGCTTGAAATTCCAGTTGGATTGGGGAAAGTCCTCGGGGTGGAAACG
>CAYXZO010000077.1:0-5390 GCA_964469505.1 uncultured Lentisphaeria bacterium
ATTATTAGCTTTTTTGTGTGTTTTGATGCGCTGCAACAAATAGAGTGGTGGTGATCGGTTAAGCCGGTGGAAATCCCAGCGTCGCCGGTTACCGACCAGAATAAACTACAATGAGTAATCATCGAGAATGGAGATAAAGTTTTTCATTAGCTACACTGGTTAATCTAATTCTGCGGCTACTCAAGATCGTTTTTACTTGATATTGTGCATTTCAAATGCATAATCTTCACCGGGGTTGATGAAGAGAGGCGCTTACATTGCAAGGTCATTGGAGCCGGTTCTCAAGAGGGCGGTCACCGAATTTCCCGCAGTGGTACTTACCGGACCACGCCAATCCGGGAAAACAACTCTTTTGCTGCGCCTTTTCAGCGAAACATACCGATATATTTCCCTGGAACTACCCGATGTTCGCGCCTCCGCCGAGAAAGATCCGCGGGCCTTCCTCGCCATGTATCCGCCACCAGTCATATTCGATGAGGTGCAGTACGTTCCGAACCTATTTCCTTACATCAAAGAGAAAATCGATGAGCAGCGGCACAAAAGCGGGCAATTTCTACTTTCTGGCTCGCGGAATTTGTTGCTCATGGAGCAGGTGACAGAGTCGTTGGCCGGACGGGCTGCGGTGTTGCGCCTTTTACCCCTCTCCAGGCGGGAAGCCGAGGGGCGTCCGCAACTTCCCCTGCCATGGGAAGGTCATCGACGAGAGTCCACAGGCTATTCGTTGGCATTCCGCGAGCTGTGGGAAGACTTCCTGCGGGGCAGCTACCCCGAGCTTGTCGCGCAGAAGCAGCGAAATGCAAACCTGTGGCAGGCAAGTTATGTCCAAACTTACCTGGAACGAGACGTACGCACCCTAAGGCAGGTCGGAGACTTGTCCCAGTTCCGGGATTTCCTTCGGGTTTTAGCGGCCAGAAGCGCGCAGCTTTTAAATTTAACGGACGTTTCCCGGGACCTGGGTTTGGCGGTAAACACGGCGAAAGCATGGCTTTCAGTATTGGAAGCCACTTACCAGGTGATCGTTCTCCGCCCCTACTTCGCCAACGTGGGCAAAAGACTTGTAAAAACTCCGAAAATCTACTTCACGGACGTGGGTACCCTTTGCTATCTGGCAGGTTTGAAGGACCCCGAACACGCGGCTTCCGGTCCCATGGGCGGGGCCATTTTGGAAACCGCGGTGGTATCCGAAATCGTGAAAACCCTGACTCATCGCGGCTTGGAACCGCGCATCTATTTTTGGCGGACTGTTGCCGGAACTGAAGTTGACTTCATAGTGGAGACAGAGGCCGGACTCGTGCCCATTGAAGTGAAGTTATCGGCCACTCCCCGCCCTGCCATGGCCTCGACCATCAAAACCTTCCTGCGGGATCTAGGAGAGCGGTCCCGACCGGGGTATGTGATCCACCCTGGAGATGTGACACTTCCCCTGGGCGCGGGCGTGAGGGCTCTTCCCTTTGCCCAGCTGTGATCTACTGGCAATTTTAGACTGAGTTCTCACGGATCAGGAGCAAAAGTCGGCTTGGGCTGGCATCGAGGACAAATCCAGGTGCCCCGCTGAGCCACGACTAGGCGCTGGATAGGGGCACCACAACGGGGACAGGGATCGTTTCCCCGATGGTACACTTGGAGCTGCTTTTGGAACCCACCAGTCTTGTTGTCGCCGAACTGGAAGGAAAAAACCGTGGTCCCCTGGGCTTCTATGGCGCGGGAAAGGATATTCCGAATGGCCCGCAGCAGCGCCTGGGCCTGCTCCAGGCTCAAGGTGTCGGCGGGAGTCTCCGGGTGGATGCCGGCCACAAACAGGCTCTCATCTACGTAAATATTGCCCAGGCCCGCCAGGAAACTCTGGTCCAGCAGCAAAGGTTTAATCCGGCGGGAATGCTTCTTGAGCTTCTCGTGAAAAGCCTCGGTTGTGAAATTCGGGTCCAATGGTTCCGGCCCCAGTCCGCTGAAGAAATCCTCGGCCGTAGCGGCCCAGTATATCCGGGCGAATTTCCGGGTGTCGCGTAGATACAGCTTGCGTCCCGAGTCCAGTTCCATTTTGGCGGTTATGTGTTTTAGTGGCTCTGGTGGAGTAAAGGTCAAATGTCCCGTCATTCTAAGATGTACAAGTAAATTCCCCTTTTCCAGTTCCAACCAGATAAACTTTCCTCGCCGGCGAACGGCCTGGATCATCCGACCTCTAGCTTTGTCGGGCAGGTCGGGGGTAGCCGCGGTTTTAGGCCAGAGAAACTCTAGCCGACAGATTGTTTCTCCCTCCAGGTTGGGGCGCAGATAGCGTACTACCGTTTCGACTTCAGGCAGTTCAGGCATAGGAATTCATTGTTCTGTTAAGTATTCAGATAATCTCATGGTAGATTGAGGGTCAGGCTGATGGGGCAATGATCCGATCCCAACACCCCGGCATGGATCCTAGCGCTGTCCACGTGGGGCAGCAATTCTTCGCTTATTAAAAAATAATCAATACGCCACCCCACGTTCCGCTCCCGGGCCCCGGCCCGGAAAGTCCACCAGGTGTAGTAACCTTTCATATCGGGATGTTGCAGACGGAAGATATCACATAGTCCGGCGTCCAGGTAACGATCGATCCAGACCCGCTCTTCAGGCATAAATCCCGAAACATTTTCGTTTTCACGGGGGCGAGCCAGATCTATCTCAGTATGGGCAGTATTGAAATCTCCCGCCACGATCACCGGTTTTTCCCGTTTACGCTCCAGAATGTCGTCAAGCAACCGTGCGTAGAACCGCAATTTGTAATCCAATCTTTCAAGCCCCCGCCGACCGTTGGGGAAATAGACGTTGTACAGCAAGAACTGGGGATATTCCGCCAGGATTACTCGTCCTTCTCGATCGAATTCTTCGCCCATGAAATCCCGGTATATGTTAAGAGGCGTTTTTTTAGTCCATAACGCCACCCCACTGTAACCCTTTTTCCACGCGGGTTGGTAGTAGGTTCGGTAACCATCAGGGAATAGCAGCTCGTCAGGAATCTGTTCTGGCATGATTCTGGTTTCCTGGAGACAGATAATGTCCGGAGCCTCATATTCCAACCAGCTCCAGCCTTCCTTGCCCACGGCGGAACGTAACCCGTTGATGTTCCAGGAAACTAGCCGCATGCGGGACCCTTTTTCATGGGGCCAAAACTATGGGAAGGAGCGAGGCGTGCAAGGAGGGAAGCGAATTAATAAGTTTTTATTACTGCTTCAGAAGGGCACCATTTTGTGGCAAATAATTTGGTCTGCTTTAAGTTACAGCCCATTGGAAAATGCAAATCACATGCCGCGAGGAAAGGGGATTAAAATGAGGAAAGCTGTCATCAGCTTAAGCCTTTTCATTTTAAGTGGAATAATAATCTGGTCCTGTGGAGGTGGGGGCAATGGTCGGGCTCCTCAACAGCACCAGGATGCCATTAAAACTGCTGTCAAAGTGGCCCCTAAAGACACCCTGACGCCCCCAGAGGAAGGAGGCTATGGTTTTGAAAAAATCGCCGCCGAGCTGGGCTATGAAACTTACGGCGGCATCCCCGAAGGTTCCCCGGAAGCGGTGAAAGGCGGTCGGTTGGTACTGCGCTTTCAGGAATTCCCCGCATCGCTCCGGCCCATTGGCAAGGATTCCAACTACGACATTCTCTCCATGATCACCGGACTGGTGTATGAGCCCCTGCTGGGTTATGAATACCGCACCGGCAAGTACACCCGGGCCCTGGCTACCCACTGGTGGATTTCCAAGGACTTACGCACTTTTCGCTACCGCATCAATCCTGACGCCCGCTGGTCCGACGGTGAGCCAGTCACTGCCGAAGATGTGGTAGAAAGCTGGCGCCTGCGTACTGACGAGGGTATTCTGGACCCCTATGCCAACATGTTGTACGGCAAGTTTGAGAGGCCCAAAATCCTGGGCAAATACATAGTTGAGGTTCACACCAAGGAACTTAATTGGCGTTTGTTCCTCTATTTCTCAGGCATGCAAATCCTGCCGGCACATAAAATCAAGGACCTCACCGGCTCCATGTATCTAGAGAAGTACCAGTTCGACATGCTCCCCGGAACGGGCCCCTACATTCTGGACAGAGCCCGCATGCGCAAGGGCAAATCCCTGGCCCTGGTAAGACGCCTGGACTGGTGGGCCAAAGACCTGCCGGAGAACGTTGGGTTGTATAATTTCGATGTCATCAAATTCCTTATAGTTCAGGATGACCGGCTGACCTTCGAGAAATTCAAGAAAGGCGAACTGGACATCAACTTCATCAGCCGGGCCCAGTGGTGGGTGCAGGAACTGGACACCAGCAAGCAGGAGTTCGACGCCTTGTACCGGGGCCTGATCCAGAAGCGGAAGATTTTCAACTACCACTGGAAGGGTATTTCCGGCATTGCCTTCAATCAACGACGGGCGCCATTCAACGACCTGCGGGTCCGCAAGGCATTGGCAGAGCTATGGAACCGGGAACAACTGATCGATAAGCTCTTTTTCAACGAATACATTCCCTTGAAATCCTATTTCCCCGGCGGGGTGTACGAAAATCCCAACAATCCGCAGATTCATTATGATCCCGAAGATGCGGTGCGCCTGCTGGCTGAAGCCGGGTGGAAAGAACGTAACAGCGAAGGCTGGCTGGTGAAGGACGGCAAAATTTTCGAAATGACCATGGGAATCAGCCAGTCCATCGAACGTATTTTCACGCCTTACCAGGAAGACTTGCGCAAGGTGGGGATTAAGCTGAATTTGAAATACGTAACCCCCCAAACCATGTTCAAGAATGTGATGAACGAGCGCAACTTCGACATCCATTATCAAGCCTGGACGGGACTCATGATTCCCAACCCCGAAAGCATGTGGCTTTCTTCCCTGGCGGACAAGCCGGGTACCACCAACATCACCGGCTTCAAGAATGAGCGGGTGGATGAGATCTGCAAAGCTTACAACACCATGCTGGACCCCCAGGAGCGAGTCCAGGCTATCCGGGAAATTGACAGCATCCTGGCGGCCAACATGCCTTACGCCCTGGGGTGGGGCGCACCTTACACTGTACGGATGGTTTTTTGGCGTAAATTCGGCTACCCCAAAAGCTACGTCGGCTATTCCGGAGACTGGAAAGCCATCCCGGTACTCTGGTGGCTGGATCCCAAAAAGAATGCCGAGCTGGAGAAGGCCAAACGGGATCGTTCCATTCGGTTCCCCAAAGGTCCCATCGATATTTACTATGATAAGCTGAAGCTGTAAGGTGCGGAGCTCGGCCCAGTGACCACGTACATTCTCAGACGCCTGCTGTTGATGATTCCCACCTTTTTCGGGATCACTATTTTGGTTTTCACTATTCTGCAATTGGTGCCCGGTGGTCCGCTGGAACAGGAACTGCTGCGGATTCAATCCTCCATGATGATGACCGGCGAAGC
>CAYXZO010000077.1:5490-8355 GCA_964469505.1 uncultured Lentisphaeria bacterium
GATTTGGGGAAATCTTACACCTACTCCGAATCGGTGTGGAAGCTCATCAAGGAGCGCATCCACATCAGCGCCTATTTCGGGCTCATCAGTTTCTTTCTCTCTTACCTGGTGTGTATTCCCCTGGGCATTTTCAAAGCCATCAAGCACGGCTCCACCTTCGATGCCGCTTCCAGCGTCATTGTCTTCATCGGCTATTCCATCCCCGGCTTCATTTTGGGAGCAGTGCTGCTGGTTTATTTCGGCGGTGGCAGCTTCTGGAACGTATTCCCCCTGGGTGAGTTTCGCTCCGAGAACTGGGAATATCTCAGCACCTGGGGCAAAATTGTGGACCAGTTGCACCACACCATTCTGCCGGTGATTTCCTACATGGTGGGCGCCTTCGCCACCTTGACCGTGCTCATGAAGAATTCACTCCTGGAGAATTTGAGCCAGGATTACGTGCGCACCGCTTTCGCTAAAGGCTTGAGCGAAAAGCGGGTGATTTTTCTCCACACGGTACGCAACAGCTTGATCCCCATCGCCACAGGCATCGGCGGGTTGCTGGGGGTCTGGCTGGCTGGGTCTTATTTGATCGAGCGGGTGTTCAACATCGACGGGATCGGTATGCTGAGCTACACGGCCATCATCAAGCGCGATTACCCCATCGTTATGGGTTTTATGGTTATCGGCACCATTATTCGCTTGCTGGGTAATCTGGTTTCAGACATGGCCTACGCTGCCATCGATCCCCGCATCAGATTCAAATAACGGTTACAGCTACGGGTTAGATGCTCTTTCGTCGACGTTCGCCACAACACCGAGTTTCCCAATCCCTCTTCCAGAAACGCCTACGCAAGTTTCGTTCGCTAAAGCGCGGCTATTACTCTTTCTGGATTTTGGTGACGCTGTACGCCCTTTCTTTTCTGGACCCCCTGCTCATCAATAACCGGGCGCTGGTTGTGCACTATAACGGGCACTGGTATTTCCCGGTTTTCAAATACTATCCAGCGAAAACCTTCAACCAGGACGGCTTCGGCGAGGCCCGCTACCGGGAGTTGAAAAAACGCTTCGAAGCCGAGGGCGGTGACAACTGGCTCATCATGCCCCCTTATCCTTACCATCCTAATGAGTCTTTGCTGAAAGAAATCAAAGGAGAGCCTCCCACGCCGCCCTCCCACCTCCATTGGCTGGGAACTGATAACCGGGGGCGGGATGTGTTCGCGCGGCTGGTGTATGGCTTCAATATTTCCATCTCCTTCGCCCTGGCGGTTACTTTGTTCGCCTATTTCATTGGGATCACCGTCGGCGCCACCCTGGGCTACTTCGGCGGGAAAGTGGATCTGTACGGTTTACGCCTCATCGAAATTTTCGCCTCCATACCTTTTCTATACACCATGATCATCGTCAGCTCCCTGCTCCAGCCCAATTTTATTCTGCTGGTGTTCGTGATGACCATTTTCGGCTGGGTGGGGATTTCTTTTTACATGCGGGGAGAATTCTACCGCGAGAAAGCCAAAGACTACGTGGCGGCGGCGGTTTCCATGGGTAACTCCAACCTGCGGGTGATGTTCAAGCACATCTTGCCTAACGCCCTGACGCCCATCATTACTTTCGCGCCTTTCGCGGTGATTGGTTATATCTCAGCTTTGGTATCGCTGGATTTTCTGGGTTTCGGGTTGCCTCCACCGACTCCCAGCTGGGGCGAGCTGGTCAATCAAGGCATTTCAGACATTCGGTATTGGTGGCTGATTGTGTCGCCCATGGGAGCCAGTTTCTTTACCCTGTTGCTTATCAGTTTCATCGGGGAAGCAGTCAGAGAAGCGTTTGATCCTAAAGTATTCTCAAGGTTGAGGTGAGTTTTGGCTGAGAATTCCCAGCGCCAGACCCTCATCGAGGTTCGGAACCTCAAAACCATCTTCCACACGGAGGCTGGAATAGTAAAAGCCGTGGATGGGGTCAGTTTTGACATTTATCAGGGAGAAGTACTGGGCATTGTGGGTGAGTCCGGTTCCGGCAAGTCCGTCACGGCCCTGTCCATCACGCGGTTGATTCCCAATCCGCCCGGTGAGATCGTTGGCGGCGAAATCCGCTACCAAGGTGTCAATCTGTTGGGCTTGAGTTGGGAGGAGATGCGCACCTACCGGGGCAAAGAGATCGCCATGATTTTCCAGGAGCCCATGACTTCCCTGAACCCGGTGTTCCGCATCGATTTGCAGATGAACGAAGTGCTCATGAAGCACGAGGGGCTCACCTGGAAGGAAGCCAACGAACGCAGCATCGAAATGTTGCGGGCGGTGGGTTTGCCAGACCCGGAAAAACGCTTGCGGGAGTATCCCCACCAATTTTCCGGCGGCATGCGTCAGCGGGTGATGATTGCCATGGCGCTATTGGCTAATCCAGCCTTGCTCATCGCCGACGAGCCCACCACCGCGTTGGATGTAACCATTCAGGCCCAGATTCTGGACCTGATGCTGAAGCTGAAAGCTCAGCGGGAGGGTGCGGCTATTCTGCTCATTACCCACGATCTGGCAGTGGTAGCGGAGACCTGCGACCGGGTGATCGTGATGTACGGCGGCAAGATTCAGGAGATAGCTGACATAGATGAATTGTTCGCCAATCCGCTGCATCCCTACACCCAGGGGTTGATGCGCTCCATTCCCCTGCCGGGCAAAACGCCCCCCAAGGAGCGGCTCAAAGCCATCAAGGGCATGGTGCCCCCCATGTGGGAGATGCCGGCAGGCTGTAAATTCAGCACCC
This sequence comes from uncultured Lentisphaeria bacterium, assembly GCA_964469505.1. GTDB lineage: Bacteria > Fidelibacterota > UBA8477 > UBA8477 > JABMPR01 > CAYXZO01. The sequence continues at coordinate 8,227 of CAYXZO010000077.1, forward strand.
GCTGCGACCAGGTTTTCGAACCCTGCGCTGACAATGAACCTCCGTTAATCGAAGTGCGGCCCCGCCACTGGGTCCGTTGCCATTTGTACCATGAAAGCTGACGGCGTGAAACCCATTCTGGAAGTCCAG
>CAYXZO010000078.1:0-8218 GCA_964469505.1 uncultured Lentisphaeria bacterium
ATTGATAAACTTCATGGTGATATGGTTGATGAGTACTTGAAAGCCACCCGTCCTTCCTCTCCCGGTTGGCATCAGTCTATCTCCAGCGCCCTTAATGATTTCGCCATCGGTTTGTCCAAAATAATACTAGAAGAAATTTTCATGGGCAAACTTATCTATTCAGGGGGAGATGACTTGCTGGCTATGGTTGCCGTTCATGATCTTCCTGGAGTCATGTTGGCTTTGCGTTGCGCCTTTGTGGGGCATTTGCCATTGTTAGATGGGTCCTACGCAAAAACTTGGGAATGGCTTACTTGTAATACCATGCCCGAAGACATCGATCTTCGTTTACAGCATGGTTATGCACTACTTAAGCATAAATCCGAAAATAAGTTGTTTCAACTGATGGGAAAAAAAGCCACTGCCTCCATTGGAGCGGTAGTGGCCCATTATAAGACCCCTCTTAATAGAGTGCTGCGAACCTTGAGAGTGGCTGAAAAAATGGCTAAAGACCAAGGGAATAGAGACGCCTTTGCTATTACTTTGATGAAACGTTCAGGGGGAGTACAAAGCTTCATAGGTGATTGGCGGTTGGGTTCAGGCCTGAAAAACGGTGATATGGGGTTACTGTTCAGGTTGCGCAATTTACTGGCCACCCAAGACCTTTCCCGCCGGGCAAGCTATGCAATAAGTGAAATCGTTCCTGCTCTTCCTATGGAAAAGGATGCAATTCAGGCCACTCTGATGCGGGAGTTTACACGACATGGTTTGAGCAATGTGATACAGGAAGCTGCCGAGATAAAAAAGGAGGCCGCAGAGCTGGCTCGTTCACTGGCGGAGAGAGCATGCACAATTAATAACAGCGCAGACTGGCTGATGAAAATGTTCAATACCGCTGAATTTCTAGCGCGCTCGGGCAGGACCCTTTGTGAGAAGGGAATGAGCCATGATTGAATACCGTAAAATCGAACCGGTGGACGTTCTCTATTTCAGGGGCAACCGCCATTTCAGCGGTCCGGGGGTACATGGTTCTGCCGAAATGCCCCCTTGGCCCAGTGTATTCGCCGGAGCGGTGGCTTCCCGCATTCTGGCCGATCACAACCTCCTTGATTTCATTGCCGGACACCCCGATGAAGCTGAAAAAAAATTGGCCGAAGTTGCAGGGGAAGATTTCTCATGTGCTTTTCTGGCGCTAACACAAGACAACCGCATCTTCATGCCTCTACCCGCAGACCTGGTGGTGGAGCAACCGGAAGAAGCAAGGACGCCTGTTATCAGGCGGGTCCATCCGCGAAATATCCCCTACGGCTCAAGCTGTTCCACAGAATTACCCAAAATTCCGGTTCTGGAATCACCAGATCGCGCCAAACCCGTAGCGGGCTATTGGCTTGAACTGGATGGCTGGGCTGAACATCTCCAGGGCCGAATACCAGACAACAACCATTTAATACCTATCCACAAGTTGTGGGGGTTGGATCCTCGTCTGGGAATTGCTCGCGACTATCTCACCCACACTGCGGCTGAAGGAAAAATTTACACTACAGAGGCAGTAAATTTGCGGAGAGAAATTTTTTTTGTTGCCGGTTTTTCCGGGAAGAATATTCCGGCTGAGGGGCTCCTACGTTTGGGGGGTGAGGGACGAGGCGCCCGTATCACTACCTTGGGGACAGATGCTGCTGCCTGGAAGGAATTGGGAAAACCACAGGGAGGATGGCCTGGTTTCAGAATGATCCTTACTTCACCTGGAATTTTTCCCAAAGGCTGGCTGCCGCCCGGCTGTGAAAAGGAAAATGATGCAATCGTTTTCAGCTGTGGTTCATTGAGAGCTCGATTGCAGGCCGTCGCCATCAGAAGGCCTGGAACCGTAAGCGGCTGGGATATTCCTCGAAATCAACCCAAACCGGCCCAGAAAGTAGCGCCCTTGGGCAGCGTTTACTGGTTTTCAGTAGAGACCGGTAATACCAAGGAACTTGAGCCCCTCTGGCAAGAAAGTTTATATGCTGCACTTGAAAACGTAAATGAAGAATCGGATTTATGGAAAGCCCGCCGGCGGGAAGGTTTCGGCCGTGCCTGGTTCGGCGTTTGGGAACCTGAAGAATAGAGGAGATTGAAATGTTTCAGGAGAAGCGCTTGGCATTTATTTATGCCCTAAGCCCGGTGCACATGGGCAGTGGGACATCTCTTGGGGTGATCGACAACCCCATTCAACGGGAGAGGCATACGGGCCACCCCTTGTTCGCCGGCAGCGGTCTAAAAGGTGCGGCCCGCGAAGCAGCCGGGACCGGGGAAAAGGCTATGACCCGGGAGGAGATAAACACCATCTTCGGTCCCGATAACAACGCTTCGGAATATGCCGGCGCAGTGAGCTTTGCCGATGCCCAACTCGTGGCCTTTCCGGTGCGCAGCCTTCGGGAGGGCTACGTATACGCCACCTCACCCCTGGCCCTGGCCCGACTGGCCCGGTTGGCGGCCATGGCCGGATGCCGGGCGCCGAGCACCGAGCTGCCGGAGCTTTCCGACACCCAGGCGGTGGTGATCGACAGCGGCCTGTTAAGCCAGGGCAAACTGGTACTGGAAAGCTACGAGTTCGCTGTCATGGATGAAGGCCACTCCCAGGCCCTTGGAGATATTGCCGGATGGCTTGCCGACTCTGTCGTGCCCAGTGATGGGGCGTACGGCTATTTTCACGACAAGATAACGCGCCACCTGGTGATCCTCTCCGAAACCCAGTTTGCCTACTTCGTACACAACGCCACCGTGGTCGAGCCCCATGTGCGAATCGACGATGACACGGGCACGGCTGAAGCTACCGGCCTCTTCTTCACCGAGAACGTGCCGCCCGAGGCAATCTTCGTGACGCTGTTAATGGCCAGCCGGGAGCGGCGGAAGAAAAACGTCGGGGAGCAGGGCCGCTCCGCAGCCGAGGTGATGGCCCGGGTGTCGGAGGTGCTCGACGGTCGCCTCTTTCAAATCGGCGGTGATGCCACCACCGGCCGGGGCCAAGTGCTGGTCCGTTTCCTGAACGGCGTCGTGCTGGAAAAAGCTTGAGATGAGGGAGGGCACGACCATGCAGACCATGGAACAACGGCGGGCTAAATATGCCTGGGACAAGGCCAAGGGACAGTCGAAGGAGTACCGCAACCTAGTGAAGTCCACCCCGGCCATGATCATGACCAACGGCCTCATGCAGACCCTGGCCTTTCTGAAAGGAAAAGGTAAGGAGCAACACACGGCCCTGCTTTCACATATCGTGGGCTGGCTGCACCACACCGACGTCAACCTCCTGGAGGCTGAGGCATTCGATGCGGTGATGACCGAGCTGAGCAAGATGGATTCCATCCGCTACCAGCGGGCCACCGAGGAGGCCATGGCCATGCTGCGCTGGCTGCGGCATCTGGCCGACGCTGCCTGCGGCGGCGGGGAGGGGGACGATGGCAGGTAAACGGGTGGTGCGGTTTGATCAGCAGGGCGGCGGGGGATGGCGTGGTCCCGGTCGTGGGGGGCGGCCGCCACACGGCGGCGCCAAGAGCGTCCAGCGCGGAGGACATGGCACAGTAAAAGTTGAAGTCCCGAGGTTTACCCTGCCGGGATATCTGGCCAGACGCCTGAAGGAGATAGCACAGTGCCCGCCAGGACACCGGTTTCTCCTATACTTTCAGGGGGCCGCCTATAAGGCGGAGGTTCATTGGCAAAGCAAACAAGAAAAGAAAGAGAAAAGCAAGGCACTAAATAGCCGGATAACAAGGCAGGAATGGGACAAGATTTATAACGATTATCCTCCAGAGGAGGTCTGGCTTCCACTCAAGGATGCCAAAAAGTACGCGCTCAAGTCGGTTTCCGCCATTCCGGAGGTAAGCGAGAAAATGCTTGCCGCCATCCGGGCCCGCCAACGGGCCCTTGCCGCGGCCAGCTTGGGGAAGGTCTTTCGCTTCCACACCCGTCTCAATGCGCCACTGGCCATCGGCCTGGGAAATCCGCATCCGGTGGAGAATGGTTTCTCTTTTCTCCAGCCGTACGGGATCGCTTATATCCCCGGTTCCAGTATCAAGGGCGCGGTGCGCCGAACCGCTGAGGAGCTGGCCCTGGCGCCGGAGGACAACGGCTGGACCATTCCCTTGGTCTGGGTGCTGTTCGGCTTTGATGCTACGAGCAGCTATCTCGTCCGCTCGGACCACCTGCTTCAGGAGGACGAGCGGAACCCGCGGTCCGCATTTGCCGAGTATGCTCGCACCAGGGCCGATACTGATCCACTGCTTTCCTGGTGGCTTAAGCAGAAAGGGATCCGTTCTCCCCTCCCCAGGGAGCAGTCCGGTCTGGCAGGGGACCCGGCACGCTTCTGTCAGCATCTGCAAGATCCCGGGGAGGCAGGAAGGCAACTGCGCTCCAGCATTCACTGGCAGGGCCTGTTGCGTTTTTGGGACGTGTTTCCCGAGGCAGACAGCATGGCCGTGGACATCCTCAACCCGCACCACCGGGAATACTATAAAGGCGATTTAAAAACGCCCGTTGAGACAGAGGCGCCGAAACCGGTCTTCTTCCTGACCCTGCCGCCGGGCGCCGACATGGTGATCACCTGCGAGCTGGTTCATCGGGGTGAAGACATTCCATTGCCTGATAATTTGCAAGATTTATTGAAAGCAGTGATTAATGAAACAATAGAATGGACTGGGTTCGGGGCCAAAACCGCTATAGGATACGGTGTCGGAGAAATGGTACGAGTCGACAAAAATGCCTCTACCGTTTCGGATAATGAATTTGTTGAAATTGAAAAACCTTCAGCTGATGCAAAGGAAGAATGGTCTCATTTGCCGGAAGATTTGGCCTGGCTTAAGAAAGCCCAGAAGTTGAACAAGTGGGAAGCCTCTGATAATTCTATTTTCCTCGCTGATATTGAATCTTTCTTTGAAAAATTCAACGCGCCGGGTTCAGGTGCTCTTGACTTTATAGCGGAATGGATTGAAAAAAAATGGCCCGGCATCTTTGCTAATCCTGATGCGGTAAAAGGCAAAAAGAATAAACCAAAGTATAAAGAACGTCCTAAAAGAATTGCAAAGTTGGTAATTGCAAAACGCAAAATTCAGAAAGGGAAATATTGAAAAAACTTCTGGTTTTATTTAATCATAGTCTTCTGCCGGCTCAAATACAGGATATCGAGTCAATGCTACAGGTAGAACGTTTTTTAGAACCACCAGAGACTATAAAAAAATTATGGTCCCAGATTCCGCCGAATCCGGAATATTTACATGAGTATGTTACTCCCGTCATTAAATGGATTAAAGCGAATGCTATGAAAGGTGATTATATCCTGGTACAGGGGGATTTCGGGGCAACATATATGGTGGTCGATTACTGTATTTCACATGGATATACACCCATATATGCCACCACCTATCGAGTAGCCAACGAACAGAAAGTCAGTGATAATAAGTTAATTACCAGGCATCATTTCCAGCATGTAAAATTCAGAAAGTATGTGCGGTACGGAAAGCCTTAATTGCGTCCATCGGGGAATAACAACTTTAAGGGAAAAATTCGTTTGATTTGATAGTGTCAAGTTAATTGTGTCTGGAGTTTCCTGTGGACCGGATTTGATTTTTTCCTTTCCAGATATTTCTGGAAGTAATACTCCCAGTTGCTCAGTTTCCGTCTTGAATATTTCGTATTGATCTCTTTCAGAAGCAGATACAGGAATTTCTCGGCACTTTTTTCGCCTGGTAGCATTTCCATGGTTTTTAGCCGTCGTTTCACCTCCTTGATGAACCGCTCTAAGGCATTGGTAGTGTAGACGTAGCAACGAATCTCAGAAGGTAATTGCAAAAAAGTGGTAATCTCTGGGAACAGCTCTTCCCATTGTTTCACAAGCTGGGGGTAAAGCTTACCCCATTTCAACCGGAAGTTCTGTAGGGCTGCTTGGGCATGTCCCAGCTCCGGCGAACGGTAGATTTGTTTTAAAGCCTCCGCCACCGCTGCCCGATCCTGGGCCCGTACCTTGTTCAAAGTGCCCAGGGCAGTAACCAGGTCCCGCTCATAGAAACCATTGCCTTTGGTCTCAGGGTGTTCCTCCAGAAAGATCCGCCGCTCTTGCATCAACATCTGCTCGATAATTTGCTTGATATAGCTTTCCATTACTTCTAAAATGCTAGTACCAGCGTTTTTCATCTTCAGCCTCCTTATTTGTTTCTTTCCTGGTCCACAGGAGGCTGAAACTATCTTCTCTAAGTCCAGACACAATTGATTTTACACTATCACCAAAAATCCGCTGGTTGTTGGGATTAAGTTTGGGGCTAAAGCCCCGCTTGGGGGGAGAGATTTTGGTTCCACGAGCTGAAGCTCGTGGCTATTGAATTAACTCGCTCTTTTCTTTTAAGTAGCTGGAACTGACTCCAGGGCTCTTCATTGGGGAAAATTCTCCAGACCGAACAAACTGATGTACCAGAAAGGTAGAACATATATTCGCTTATCGCCTCGCCGGATGGTCCGCCGCTCGTTCCAGGTGAGGATATAGCCCGCGGAGGAATCCGTTAGGTCCAGATACTTCCAAAGGCATTTGATTTCCCGCTCCTCCGCTTCAGGGGAGGAAAGAGAATAACTTACCTGGATGGGAGCCATATCGCCGGCCAGGATGTCGATTTCACAGGCGTTACGGAAATAGTACAGTTTTTTCTTATCAAAATAAAAATAGCGAGCTACGGTATTCTCAAATTTCTTGCTCAGATTTTCCGTGACCAAAAAGGTGCGTAAATAACCGTTATCCACGAAATACATCTTACGCTCGGATTCCCGCTTCAGCATCGATTCCCGCCATTGGGAAGCGGGAAACAACAAATATCCCTTTACGGCGTAATCGTAATAGTTGATGATCGTCTGAGTTCCCAGGTGATATCCCAAAGGTCGTAGTTTTTTCACCACGGAACGGAAACTGAAGGGCTTACCTATATTCTCCGCTGTCTTCTTAAGTACGATTTCAAAGCCAACCTCGTCCTTGATTTTATAGCGTCGCAATACATCCCGATAGGTGGCGGTTCTGAAGTACGCCTCGATTAATTTCTCTTTCAGCACCGGATCCTGAGCCAGAACAACTTCCGGGAAACCGCCGTAGTCTATGTATTCCCGGAATAGGGCCAACAGCTGATAGGCCACGTCTGAATAGAGCACTTTTTCATCGTAGGTTACCTTTTTAAACTTCAGGAACTCCTTGAAGGAAAGGGGAAATACTTCCAGCTCCAGATAGCGCCCCCCTAGTTTGGTGGCGTATTCCTTACTCAATAATTCGGCGTTGGAACCGGTCACAAAAACCCGGTACTTACGATCCACCAGCTTACGCACGAAAAGCTCCCATCTGGGGATATTGTGTACTTCATCCAAAAAGAGACTCGGTTTACGTCCCGGATACAATTCTTGATAAGCAACCAGAATTTGTTCGAGGTCACTGAAAGTGAAGTCCACCAATACATTGTCTTCAAAGTTCAAGTAAATTATCTCCCGCAGGTCCCGCATCATGGTTGCCATAAACTGGAACAGTAAGTAGGTTTTTCCCGCCCGGCGCGGGCCGGCAATCACCACTGCGTTGTAAGTGTGCAGGTAGGGTTCTAAATCAAGGTCGCGGTGAATCAAATCCCGAGGAATTCCTGACTCCTGAAATCTCAGGATTAGGTTTTTGAGGATTTCTTTCATTAACAGTTTCCCTGCCCGCTAAAATAGCGAGAATTGTTCTATATGCAAAACAATAACTGTACAATTTGTTCTACATGGAGAATATATCGATTGATTATTCCAAAGAGAGAAGAGGGCGACACCCTTTCCAGCAAGCTGCTTCCCGTTTCCTGGCGCCGGTTTTCATCCTTATCTCCGGTTTGTCCGCCGGAGGACGGATCAGCGGTCGTTAATACCCATCGCAAAGGCCGCCACGTACGCAAAGTAAAGTTTATATAGTTGAAATCTTTGAATTAATGCCATTATCTCAAAATCCGGTTGTCAAGGCGGGAATTTTATCATCTTAGCTTCATCAAGGTTCGGCCTTATCTCCCTAATCGTTTCAACCGGAAAGGCTTTCCAAAGGCTTTTTAAGGCCCTTCAAAGGGCTTTTGAAGACTCTTTTATCGCCCTTTCAAACTTTTGACCTTAAATCTTCTGCGCCTCCTTTTTGTTTTTTACTGTTAAAGGAGAAACCGCAAAGGTCACCAAAGTCAAGTCCAAAAAGTTGTGTAAATTCATCCTCCCTAACTTTGGTGATATGGTG
>CAYXZO010000079.1:0-8100 GCA_964469505.1 uncultured Lentisphaeria bacterium
AACTCAAACGTCCTTCCATAAATGCATTGTCCGCACAAAAGGTATATCCCTCCATTTTTCTAACTACAGCTTTTAAAAGTAATCTCAATTAGCGCCGTTCGGATGGCTATCTAGCGCTAAGCGAAGTTCCTCACAACTTCAGGGGAGGGCTCCAACTTTTGTGAAGCTGTTTTATTTATCTTTTTGAAGAAAGTAACATTGAAGTCGGTGTTCAACGATGTTTCCCGTTCTAGAGGTCAACGTACGTTTTCCCAATCATGTTTTGGAAAGAGTTTAACGAAGGTTTCTATTCCTTTCGGGGGGTGATTAAAAGGTTTGTGATTGTCTCAGTGCACTATAATGAATTATGGTGTTTTTTTACATTATGGTCCCTTTAGGGCAAGGCATGCCTTGCCCCTACAATCAATTCATCGACGCGAACATATCCGGGCCAACCGCCATTCGCACCTACAATTTGTATCGCTGATTCTCACCAGTTTTCCGTCACGTCTTCCGTCTGCGGTTTGCCGTTCTCCGGTCTCCCGTCTCCGTCCTCCGTCCTTCGGTTTCCGTCCTCCGGTCTCCTTTGTCGGCTCGCTGGCAAGAGCTTGACAAGGGGGGGGGTAGTTAATAACTTTACAAAAAACGATTAAGGGATTTAACCCATGAATCAAACGGTACACGGGCATGATGAGAGCTCAGCTATTGGGTTACATCTAACGCCTAAGCTGGGCTTCATTTTATTGGGCCTGATAATCCCGGCGGCTACAAATGTTACCGCCGCCCCAGGCACCTCCCACCTCAACACGCTATCCAGGCCTGCGCAAATTCAGCAGGTTTGTGACACCCTGTATTTGGACACATTGAAAAGCCGTCAATTGGTACATTTTATGGCGCTGGGAGATAATGGTGATGTTTATGCATACGGTGCCATAGGCAATTCTTCTTTTGTTGGAGATTCCTGGTCAACGGAATTCCCACCGCGAAAAGTATCGGGCAGATTATACCTTTCCATAAATCTTGACCAGCTTGGTTGGGCCCCGGATTCGATTCTTATCGATTCAGCCTTTTTATACATTTATCAGGATCTCTCTTACGGTAATGACAGCCTCGGTGCTTTCCCTGTTTTCGATATACCCGATGGGGATACGGTCCGCTGCGTGCTGGATCACATTGATTACGGAGATTCCTTGGAGCTTGAGGAATGGACCGTAGGTGATCCCGGAATGGCTGGAACACTGGAATCAAACATGGCCCTGGTCTCAAACAGCCCAGACATCGGTTATCGCGTAATCGAAGTTACGGACGCTATCCGGGGAGATCTCGCCAGCGGTCGCAATTATTCACAGTTCCGTATACGCTTTACCGCCGAAACAGATGATGATGAGAACCGTGATTTATTAGCATTTGAGATTCCGGTCTTTGGGCACCCTGTCCAACCGCGGCCCTTTCTTGTGGTTTATTATTCGATCACCACTGGAATCAAAACCGAACCTATCCCCGCACCAAAAACCTTGGAACTCATGCCCCCATATCCCAATCCCTTCAACACTACTGTCACCATTCCCTATGCTTTGCCCACCACGACAGATGTGACCATCAGTATTTACGATATCCAGGGGCGCCTTGTACGGCGCTGGCATCGAGGAGCCCAGCCTCCCAGCTATTACCGCCTGGTTTGGATGGCAGGAGATCGATCTGGCCGGGAAGTGAGTAGTGGGCTCTATTTGATCATTTTAGAAACATTAAAATTTAAAGAAGTAAAGCAAATCATTCTATTGAGATAATAATTGATTTACCATAATCGACATGGAAATAGAAATTACAAAACAGCTATGACATGGAATTTACTTCCCAGGAAAATATCCAGTGAATAATGAAAGTTTTAAACAAGTAAAAGAAGGAGGCTAACAAATGAGGAATATCATATCATTATGCATTATCCTTCTAAGCCTATTTATTGATAAATCCTTTTGCTCCGTTGTTGATTCAACAATGCTGGGTATAATGGTTGCGGACACATTTTCAACAATAAAGACTAATAATAATGGAATAATAGAAACTGATAAAAAATGGTTCAATAAACTCTCTTCTAAATATTCCATTACTGCGTTGAAACACATTTTTCACGTTAGATATAATAATTTTGATAAATATTATTCTTTAGAATTTACAAATCCTGCTTTTGTGGATAGCGTAAAAAAGGATTTTGAAAGTCAATCTGAGGTCTTACAGTCTTGGTATATTATGTCGGGTGACTTTTACATTATACCCAATGATTCCCTTTTCAGTTTACAATGGGGACTTAATATGATCTCTGTTCTTGATGCCTGGGATGAAATGCAGATAAATGATACCGTAATTGTTGGAGTCATAGATAGCGGAATAGATATCATGTTAGACTCTTCAGGCAATGCAAGCTTACACCCCGATTTATCATCGAATATTTGGAATTTGAATGGACATTATGGTTTTAATTATGATGAAAGTGAAGACTCACAATATCCAATAGACTCTTTAGGGCACGGTACGCACGTAGCCGGAATAATAGGTGCGACAACCAACAATTCAATTGGTGTCGCCTCGACAATAGGAAATTATCCTATCAAGATACTTCCTATAAAAATAAGCTCCGTAAGATCAGATCTGGCAGCCGGAGCCGTTATGAGAGCCGTTGATCCGGATGGAAATCCTAATACCAATGATGGAGCAAAAATAATAAATTGCAGCTGGGGATTTAAAAATATACAACATTTTGATGCACTGTTTGAACTCGATTCTGCTTTTGATTATGCGTATCATAATAATGTTTTATGCGTTGCTTCCTTAGGTAATGAGCCTGCAAATCTTTCAAATACTGACGAACTATATGGCCCATACCCTGCCAGGTTCGACAATGTTCTATCAGTTATTGCACTGGATAGCAATAAAAATATAGCTAGTTACTCAAGCTATGCTGATTGGGCTGATATATGTGCTCCAGGTGGGTCATCAAGAAACCGAGACGAACCATATACTCAAAACTCAATAATTTCAACAACACCTAGATATGAAGTATCGCTCAGTAATGAAATTCCAGGTTGGACTGAGGAATACGGTTATCTTTCCGGCACAAGCATGGCAGCTCCTTATGTTGCAGGCGTGGCTGCTCTCATGAGGGTTTTTTGCCCTAAATGGACAGCCAATGATATCCGACAGCACATTAAGGAAACTGCAGATAACATTGATGCTTATGTTGATTCTCAATATATCGGTTATATAGGTTCAGGCTTAATCAACGCCTACCGTGCTATCAAAATACCTAAAAAACCGAAAGGTATTGTTTTTAGCCAGATGAACGATCATCCTTTTATAATCTGGAAGAAAAACGTGGAGCCTGATTTATGGGGTTACTACGTATATAAACATTACATAGATAATCCTGGTGGCAATGAGGATACCTTTAAAATTTTTCAAACTGATACTTCGTTTATTGATTATGCTTTCGATGTTTCCCAGAAGCCGCTTGATTGGGCAGAATATTGGGTAACCGCAGTGGATTCAGAAGGAAATGAATCACCAGCAACTACGTCTCATACTTATAACGGTCAGGGGCCCCTATGGAAACGAGTAGCAAGATTGCAGCTGGTCGATACGCTATCTCTGGACACCATCCGGAGCGGGCAATTAGTGCATTTCCCCCGGGAAGATTATTTTGGATACGGTGCGTTGACCATTTCCCCCTCATTCGTGGGTGACGCTATTACGTGGGAATTTCCTGTGAGATATCCCACTGGAAGGTTGTACCTTACTATTGATCTCGAGCAGTTATCAATCAGCGAAGATTCGATTCGAATCGATTCCGCTTATCTTTACCTTTACCAGCGATTTTCTTACGGTGACGGAGTCTACGGTGCTTTCCCTGTGTTTGAAGAACCAGGTGGGGATACCGCCCGTTGCGTGCTGGACCACATCAATTATGGTGATTCTTTGGAGCTAGAAGAATGGACCGTGGGCGATTACGGAATGCCCGGGACCCTGGAATCGGCTTTTGCCGTAGTCTCAACAACCCCCGATTCTGGTTACCGAATTATTGACGTAACTGAAGCTCTCAGGGAAGACATAACCGCCGGCCGGCCATATTCACAGTATCGTATCCGGTTCACCGTGGATGGAGATGATGACGAGCAGTATGATTTATTGCATTTCGACGTTCCTACCTGGGATGAAATGTGGCCACCGCCTTCCTTCTTGGTGGTACACTATTCCGTAATAACACCGATAGTGTCGGATAACAATTCCCGCCCTCAACATTTCCGCCTGCTGCCCCCATATCCCAATCCCTTCAACACTACTGTCACCATTCCCTATGCTTTGCCCACCACGACAGATGTGACCATCAGTATTTACGATATCCAGGGGCGCCTGGTACGGCGCTGGCATCAAGGAGCCCAGTCCCCCGGCTATTACCGCCTGGTTTGGATGGGGAGGAATCAATCCGGCCGAGAAGTTGGCAGCGGACTCTATCTCGTTCGCCTGGAAACCCCGCGCTATGCGGCGGTACGTAAGCTACTGCTGATTAAGTAAAATAGGGGAGACAGGAGACAGGAAACCGGAGACAGGAATCGCCCAGAATTGTTGTTCTTTCTCTTGTTAAAATATCCGTAATATTCTGTCACATAGATACTTAGAGACCTAGCTACCCTGCCCCCCACTTAATCATCCGGACTCCGGATTTCCGCCTCTGGTCTTCCGCCAGTCGGCGGATCTTCGCTCCGCTCCGACCGTTCTCCGGTCTCCGGCCTCCGGTCTCCCTTCTCCATTCTCCGTTCTCCGTCCTCCCTTCTCCGTTTTTTGTCTCAGCTCCTACAAGGGACCAACCCCCATAGAACGGGATAAAACGTTACACGTATCAATGGCAGACCTTTTCTCAAAAAACAAAAAAAATAGGCACCACAAATTGAGGCGCCTATTTTCATGATTAACAGCTAATTACCGCAGAACTAAAGGAAAATGGCTAAGGGTTGCGTTCCCTCAGCGCTATGGTAGCTCCATGGGAGAGAGTCGCGAATCAACCTTCGGGGAGAACTCCCTCCTCGTACTCGCTTTCCAGGCTGTGTTTATGGCGGAGCTCCTCATCAGCCATCAACTGGAAAAAAGTGCCCAGTTCCGGTTGATCTTTAAAATGCTCCGCCAGGTCCCGGTACATCTGGGCGCTACGTTGCTCCCGCTTGGCAGCCAGAATGAGAATTTCCTGGGTAGTAAGATCACTTTTGATTTCCGGCTCCACCAAATAATCGGTGAGGTGCAGATCAACGGGAGGCAAGTCCAGATACTTTTCCAGTTTGAAATTCTGCAGGTTTTCCAGGTGCTTCCGCTCCATGGCGATAAGTTCAGCATATTTCTGCCGGGCTGCCGGGTCCCGGCTCATTGTCTTTAGATTCTCGTAAAACACTATAGCTTGCTGTTCCTGTTCCGCGCAAAAGGCCAGGATTTTGTCGAGGGGAAGACTTTTTTCGGTTCCAGTGCTCATAATTCCACCTTCCATACCCTGGTTTGCAAATACTCATGAATGGCTTTGGCCGCTTTACGACCGGCTCCCATGGCTAAAATCACGGTGGCGCCGCCGGTGACGATGTCCCCGCCGGCGAAAACGCCTTCCATGGAGGTCCGACCCATTTCATCCGCCAGAATGTTACCCCATTTGTTGGTTTTCAATTCGGGAGTGGATTGGGTTATGAGCGGATTAGATCCATTGCCAATGGCCACGATGACCAGATCAGTCTCGATTTCGAATTCTGAACCGGGGATGGGCACCGGCCGACGGCGGCCAGAGGCGTCGGGTTCGCCCAGTTCCATGCGGAGACAGCGGGCCGCCCGCACGTGACCATTTTCATCAGGTAAATACTCAATGGGGTTGGTCAGAGTCATGAACTCCACCCCCTCTTCTTTGGCGTGATGGATTTCCTCCAACCGAGCCGGCATTTCCTGCTCCGACCGACGGTAAACCAAGGTGGCCCGCTCGGCCCCCAGTCGTTTGGCGGTACGCACGGCATCCATGGCCGTATTACCTCCGCCGATAACAATGGCGTGCTTGGCACGGTAGATGGGAGTATCGTATTCCGGGAATTGATAGGCCCGCATGAGATTGGTACGGGTAAGAAATTCGTTGGCGGAATAAACTCCGTTCAAGTTTTCGCCGGGGATGTTCATGAATCGGGGTAATCCGGCGCCAGTACCGATGAAGACGGCGTCGAAGCCCTTTTCTTCCATTAGCTCTTTCAGGGTAGCCGTTTGTCCCACTACGAAGTTCTTGACAAATTTCACCCCGCGCTGGCGCAGGCCATCCACTTCCTGGCGGAGGATGTCTTTGGGGAGACGGAATTCGGGAATACCGTAAACCAGCACCCCGCCAAACTCATGCAGCGCTTCGAAAACCCAGACTTCGTGGCCCCATTTAATTAAATCGCCTGCCGCTGCCAGCCCCGCCGGGCCAGAACCCACGATGGCTACTTTGTAACCCGACGGTTTAGGCTTCTCGCCGTTATCCATGAGCTCACCGCCGTGGATCCGTTCGTAATCGGCCACGAAACGCTCTAACCGTCCGATGGCCACAGGTTCGAAACGCTTAGTCAGTACACAGGTAGCTTCGCATTGATTCTCCTGGGGACACACACGCCCGCACACCGCCGGCAGCAGGTTGTCCTCTTTGATTTTCCGTACCGCGCCTAAAAAATCACCAGCCACGATGTACTGGATGAAGTCGGGAATCTGAATATTGACGGGGCAGCCGTCGATGCAGGTGGGTTTTTTACACTCGATGCAGCGCTGGGCTTCCTTAATAGCCAGCTCGGGGGTGAAGCCCAGGGCTACTTCTCGAAAATTGCGAATTCGCTCTTCCGGGGCTTGAGCCGGCATTTCCTGGCGCGGGATATTGATGCGTTCTTTGATGGGAACCGGATTGGGAGAAAGAGTCTTGGTCGCCATACTCACCTCCCCTCCGCCGATACGGCTTGACGTTTCTCTTGCTCTTCCAGAAATAAGCGCAACGCTTCCGCCTCCTGAGGTTTGTACATCTTCTGCCGGATAGCCAATTCCTTGAAGTTCACCTGATGGCCGTCAAACTCCGGTCCATCCACACAAACGAACACGGTCCGTCCACCCACGGTCACCCGGCAAGCACCGCACATGCCAGTGCCATCCACCATGATGGAGTTCAAGCTTACCATGGTGGGTATCTCCAGGGGACGGGTCATTTCGGCTACCGCGGCCATCATGGGCAGGGGACCCACGGCCATCACCATACCCGGTTTCACACCTTCATCCAGCAAATCACGCAAAACATCGGTTACGAGCCCCTTCTTGCCGTAGCTGCCATCGTCCGTGGAAACCCGCACTTCGTCCACCAATGCTTCCATGCGCTCCACAGCGATGAGTAAATCCTTGGTACGGGAGCCGATGATGGAAATGACTCGGTTACCGGCTTCCTTAGCAGCTTTGGCGATGGGCAAAGCTTCAGCGGTACCTACGCCGCCGCTCATGACCACCATCACGCCCCAATTCTCGATGTGGGTGGGTTTGCCCAGGGGCCCCACCAGATCCGCCAGGGAATCACCGGCTTCCAGGGTATTCAACAACTTGGTGGTCTTGCCGATTCCCTGGACGATAATTTCGATCCAGCCCTCCTGGGGATCACTCTCGGCAATGGTGACCGGGATACGTTCACCTTTGTCGTATACTCTGAGAATCACGAACTGTCCCGGTTTACGCCGGGCGGCAATCTCAGGCGCCGTAATGCGGAAGGTTTTTACTTCAGGCGCTATGAATTCAGCATGAAGGATTTCGTACATCTTCATCCTCTGGTTTGGTTTTCCCATTATCATTAATCCTCGTCATAGGACGCTTCCGCCGCTACAACTACTGTGCCATTGTGATTTAGTTACCCGCACCTGAATTAATCCTTTTTACCGGCCATACCCGTAATGAAATCACCGGAAATAAGAGATTTTTCATTTTTTTTGAGAAAGAGGCTCTCAACGCTCGAACTGCAAGTGTAGATAAAAGTAATAGAAAGGGGGATAAAATGGAATTCAACAACCTGGTCATCGGGAAAAAAGATGGATGATGGGGTTGTCCAAAAAG
>CAYXZO010000080.1:0-8100 GCA_964469505.1 uncultured Lentisphaeria bacterium
TGTGAACCATGATCAAACCCATGAATCTCATACACAAAATTCTTTACACTCCCGCATATTCTATTAATTTCTTCACTTCGTCTTTGCTAACTTGTTTTGCCTGATGAACCACTTGATTTCTAGCTTTTCTAATCTCATGAAGATATTGATATGAAGCTTTATCTAATAAACCATATTTATGCCCGTACTCAATAAGTTTATAAAATTTGTGGTCATCATCTTCTATGTTGTCCTCAGTTTCTGAGTTCTCCGTCTTATCAAGGTACTCAAATGTTTCTTGCAACAATGAATGCATCAGATTCTCCAAGGCTGCACTTAATAGCACTACCGCACTATTAAAAAGGTGATGACACCAACTCAGCATAGCTTCTGAATATAATTCTTCAAAAGCTTTAGATGGAATCTCCCGGGTACAGAAAAGTACCTTTAATTCAGCAGCTCTATAAACGTAATTATAAATATCATCATAAGGATCTGTATCAAGCTCAAGCTCCCTATAAAGAGCAACCAGGTCTTCATCATATTCCTCTATTAACTCTTCTATTTTTTTACTGAATTCGTTTTTAAGCTCAGGGCTATCTAAATAAACTATTTGACCTGGTTTATCTAATATTTCGGATAATACTTTCAGGTCATATTCAGATTCTTTTTCGTCGTATGCTTTGAGCTTTTCTTCAATATCCCAATGCTTCCCTTCTTGTGTACTTGTAAAATAAAGATATAAAACCCTGCTGTATTCCTTACGGAATTCATGCCATTCTTTTAAAGTTCTGGCTAATTTATCACCCATACTAAAAAATGATCAACTTATCCCCAACGCTTTCAGCGCTGCGGTGAAGGGATCAGAATAAAATATCGGATCAACTTTTTCGATTATATCGCCCGACACCTCCAGGAAATGACGCTTATTCTCTAACGGTACCAAGGCCCGCCGGGCGCCGTTATCCATGGCCAATTGCAAGGGCTCAACCAGAGAACGCAAAGCCTTTATGTTGCCCTGAATGCTAATATCCCCCATAATAACTAAAGCAGGCAGAGCCGACTGTCTTTTTAAAGCCGAATAAACTGCAACCACCATGGCCACTCCTGCTTCACAGGGGACTCTGTTACTCAACAAATCTATGGCTTCCACGTTGAAATCGCTGGTGTCAAAGGCCTTAGCAATGCCTAAATCCACTTTATGACTTTTAATGTAAGCAAACGCTCTACTAATAGACTCTTTCATGGCCCCACTTAAACCACCGGTGATTTTCAAACGCCCTGTTCCGGGCGAATTACTTACTTCAAGGCGATATAACCCCACTTTTCCCTGGGAATCAACCGATGCTGTGTAAACTGAACCCGGCTCTAAAGGATCAGTGGAAATCATATTGCGACCACCTTGCTCTGGCACTCCAACGAAATGCTCTTCTCGAGTCTCATTATCAATGTACGAAAAGGATGTTTGATGAAACTCAAAAGAACCCATTTTCTTCAGCTGCTCTTTAACCCGCCGACGCCCCTCCATGGCGATTTCCAGCAGCTCCGTCAATTCTTCCCGGCTTAGTTCACCGTGCGGATAAAGTATCTTAATCAAGCCGGAGACCGTCTTGCGAACCGCTTTTACATCCCGGGTTTTCAGATGAGAACCGAAGGAGAAATAATGATCTATCATTTCCGTGTAGTTATAAGAACGTAACTTGGTGAGAGCCTCCGCCAGATAGTCGACCACGAAACCATAATGGTTTGTATATAACGCAGGAGTTAGCTTAGGCAATTCCCAGCCCGGCAAGTAATAGTGCAAACGATCCAGGAACGCGGTATCTTCACGAATTACATCCGGCAGTGGAATGAATAGATGGGACGATTGCACCATGACGTCCACCGGTTGGTTTATATTTCCGAAAAAAGCAATCGAAGCATGTCCGCTGAGGGCTTCCTTTCCCCGCGCAAATGTACCTGATTCACAGTAAGTCTTGAGCGTGGTAACCACTTCTTTGGGCATTTTTTGCAAATCACTAACTTCATCAAAGGCTACCGCGTCCCATAGCCCCACCAGGCCAATCCGGTTGGTTGACATGTTATAAAAAAGATTAGCTACTGTGGTTGGACCAGTGAGGAGAATACAATAAGGACTTAATTGCTGATAAGCGTAAGACTTACCCGTTTCCCGGGGACCTAATTCCACCAGGTTATAATTAGCTTCACATAACGGGATAAGCCGGATTAAATAAAGCAGCTTAGTCCTTCGCTCAAAATGACTCGGCTCTAACCCGATAGTTCGCATTAATAAATCAATCCACTCGTCGGTGGTAAGCTGCCGGCGGCGCTCGAAATAATCATCCAGATCAAACGAACCTACCTGAATCGGTTTGATTTCATCGATCCAGAAAGGACTTCGGGTGCCATGAGCCTCCTCATCGTACTCGTGGCGAACTTTTATCTGGGCCCAAATGCCGCCCATGAGCAACAATTCGTATTGACGAACATAGTGCTCAGGGACATGAACATATTTGTGCCCGAAATTAACCAACTCCGCCCAGTATTTATCCTCTCCCGATAAGTATCGCACCTTGACTTTATCAATTAGCGTGTGTTCCCCTTTTTCTTTGACTAAAGACTGAACTCTGTTGGCTTCGTTGGGCCAAACGAAATTATTAGCCAGGGTTGACTTGACTACCTTCAATCCCGCTTCAATGGAGGCTTCATCATCAGTGGCACAATACTTACCCAGCAAATATTCCAACACATATATGGGTACTGTGGTAGAGCCGGTTTTAAGCATGCGTACTAGATCTTTGCGCACCAGCTTACCCGGGAATATCGCATTGGCTTTTTGATCAAGAGCCGACATGGCTATACTCCTATTGTTAAAGCATCAATTCCACCGGAATATTTGGTATTTCCGATAAAGGTATTTGGGTTGAAGCGTCTAAAGCTTGAAGGGTGATCTTCCCTTCTTCAGGGGCCTCCGACAGCATAATTGTTAATATATTAGGACGCTCCTTCTCCAATTCTACTTCGCGTGGTTCTTCAATAAAGCCGTAATTGGCTGTTATTGTCTCTCCTATTTCTTTCTCTCCAGCACGCACAACAACCTTTACTCGCTTAGTGGGGGAACCAAATAGCCCTGATGACTGGTAAAGAACCTCTACCGTGAAAAAACGATTAGTTATTTTAGGTTTGGCCAACTTTAGCGTTACTGACGGGGAAGAATAGTCCACCCCCGACGTGGGTTCTAGTTCAGCTGAAATCACTGGTATTACCATTTCTTGAAGCGATATCCCGCCGTGAAAATAGCCATTATCAGGACCGCGGGTCACAAAACACCCCAGGCCCCGTGGAAAAACCAGTTCCAAATCACCCTTCAATCCAATCTGAGTGGCTGATACCCTTAAATGGCCAGTAGCGGAACCTCCGCCCCGCCCGATCCAAACGCGTGGGTGGAGGGCTACCGTTGTTCCCCCCGGCGGCTCTAATTTCCGGTCGGGACCTAGGGCGGGCATGAACAGGTGACCATGATCTGCGCTGATTATTAATTTGTGTACCCCCACTTCCGCCAGACGCCTAACACCTTTTTCTATTTTATTGATAATATCATCCATGAATCGGCGAGCTTCTTCTTCATCCATCATTTCTTCACCCCGGCGGTCAAGCTCTTGAGAAGTGATCAACACCAATTCCGCATCGGCGAGGCGGGAACGCAAATCTCGATCGGGTTTCATTAAATCGTTCAGTTTCAAAACGTCAACCCCGACGCCTTTCAAACCTGCCTGGAAAAATTTTATTCTGCTCGACCGATCTTTAAGGATCATGTCCCCAACACTAACCGCCAGGCGTCCCCCTTTCGCTTCTAATAGCTCCATCTCATCCTCTGCATCACACAACAAGGACGCCATTCCTACTTCCGTTATCGTGGGGAGTTGCGCCAGTGCTGGGGATATACGCACTTGATATTTCCCGGCCACCCGCTCACATAGCTCGGCCGCAATATCATAGCGCAGTGCATCCACCAACATATAAGCTACTTTACCTTCATTTAGAGCAGAACGCACGAGACGGCTGAAAATTTCCCGCTGTCTCAGCCATTCCCCTGTATTGAAGCGATTTTTCTCCAACTCATCAGTTAATTTTTCTACCGTGTGCGAAACCACTTCCAAATAACGCTGTCTTGCCCGCTGGATAATTTGCTCCAAACGGGAAACCTGGACTGTATCAATATCCAGCTTGGCGTACCAGTACTCGAAGCGACGATAATAATGATCTAAAAGGTACCAGGCTGATCCCTCTTCCGCGGGGGATTTCTGGGGATCTAGAGTGTAGGCTTTCACCAGCCGATCTAGGCTCGGCTTGGATTTTTTCAACTCATCTTCAATGAACACAGCTATGCTAAATAATTGGGCAATATTCTCAATCAAAGACCACTGCGCCTGATGGGTGCCCGAAACCCGCGCCCAGAACTTATTTCTGCGCCCCCGAGCTATTGCCAGGGCCCGGTCCCATTTCTCCTGTCGTAAAAGCTCCAGGGCCCAAGTTTGCAGTTGATCCTCAATGAACGCGAAAGTCTCGGCCTCGTACAATGCTTCCGGCTCCAGCTTCAGGGCCTTTAAATCCACAGCCTGCTCCACGGCCTCCGCCGCGCGCTGGTAGCTGTCCTGTAAATCGAAGCGGTTGCGCCAGGTGCTGCAGATTTCCAGTAACTGTTTTCGCTGCCATTCATTCTTGGGAACGGGAAGGGAGCGCCAGGCGGGGGCTTCCGATGCGGAACCTACGGTGCTCAGCTTGAGTTCCGCCATTAGCAACTGACGTGACAGGGCGGCTCTCAACGCCGGCAGGTCCTTTACTTCTGGAACAGGCAAGCCCAACTCCTGCCTTATGAATTCCGCCAACTCCGGCAAAAGCTGCTTACGGTTTAATTCAGGATCGTGCCGGTCAGATATTAAGAATTCCAGGATGATTTTCGGGGTATCATAGCTGTCGAAAACCAGTTTTAAAGCGCTGATATCTCTCTTTTGCTCCGCCAGCCGGTCCAGCTCTGCCAGAGTCATTAGCCCTTTTTCAACCTGTTTGAGAATACCTTGCAATTGCTCCGCGGGCAAATTCTGGAATGCCCGTTGCGCCAGAACTTTCAGGCGGGTGTTCCGCTGCCAGGGATTGGCCCCGGGTTCCACGATAACCCCGGCGGCCTCCGCCTCCACTAATGCATGGTGCGTTTGGCTGCGGGCCATGGGTACATAAACCAACACCCGCGGCGGCGCCTCTACTCCCGGCTCCAGCGTGCCCTCTTCAGTGACAAATTCCAGGAAAGGATCAATTTCATCCCGTAGTTTCAGAAAGCTACCCTCGTACTTCACCAGCCGAGTATTTTCCGGTGTCAGCTTTTTCACAAACTCCTTGTAATCGCGTTCAGGATCGTACCAGACCACGATACCATAATCTTTTATCTGCCGGGTAAGCAGCTTGAGCAATTCGGCGCTTACTTTGCCCATACTATGTTCAGAACTCATTGCCGCGAAGCTCCAAATAATGCTAAGTAAGGTTCAAACCGGTAGCGGCGATTCCGTTGCCATCCCGTCATTTCCTGAACAAGCCCCAGCCGCTCCAGACCCGCTATGAGTTTGTTAGCGGTGCCGTAGGAGCAATCCAGCCGCTCGCGCAGCATAGGCACTGTTATTACAGGGTTATGGAAAAGGAAATCCACCAGTTGGGCTGCCCCCACCCTTAGTTTCAATTCCCTTTCTATCCGCCGTTGGCTGGTTTCTCTTAAATCCAAAATCTTGCGCGCCGTCTCCGTGGCTTCTGAGCTGACCTGCCGGACTCCTTCGAGAAAAAAAGCGACCCAACGCTCCCAATCCCCAGTTTCCCGGATACGGTTCAGTAGGCTGTAATATTCGTCCCTCCGTGCTTTTAAATAATGGCTTAAATAAAGTAACGGTCTTTTAAGCACCCCAGCTTCATATAGCATAAGAGCAATTAACAAGCGTCCCACCCGCCCGTTGCCGTCGGGAAAGGGATGAATGGTCTCAAACTGGGCGTGGGCCAGGGCACAACGAATTAGAATAGGGTATTGATCCTCGGCGTGGAGGAACTTTTCGAAATTATCCAGGGCCTGGTGCATCTCCGGTACCGGCGGGGGTATGAAATCCGCCTCGCGGATGGAAAGACCAGGAGTTCCAATCCAATTCTGTTCCCGGCGGAATTCCCCGGGAGTACGCTGGGAGCCCCGCACGCCCATCAACAGCTCGCGGTGCAGCTCCCTTATCAAGCGCAAACTGAGAGGTAAATCCTTAAGACGCCGGATACCGTGATCTAACGCTCGCACATAATTAACCACCTCCTTAACGTCGGACGGTTTGGACTGACGCCCTCCCAGCTCATACTCCAAAACATCATCCAGGGAACTTTGAGTTCCTTCTATCTTGGAACTTAAGACCGCTTCGTGGCGCACGTACATGGCCACGAAGAATTCCGGATTGGGGAGGATGGAAGTAACTCCATCTAACCGGCCCAGGGCCAGATCAGCCCGCGAGAGCAAATCCAAAAGCCCATCGTCCAGTACCAGCGGTGGCTGGGGCGGTAGCGGGGCCGGAATGAAAGTCCGGTAGCCCCCGGGTTGAAGAACAAACCGCCCTGCGCGATTACTATGGTTCATCATTTTCCGGCCTTTCTTATTTCACCGGAATTAAATATAACCAGAAATAATGTGTTTTATTTCAAAAATATGCGTAATAATGAAATATAATTAACCAGAGCCCTCCTCCGGGAAAAATTCCTCCACCAGACCGTGGGCAATGGCATACGATTTATTGGTCCGGCACTTCTCCCGTACCCGCTCCGGCCAGTGATCCATGGCCTGGTGGGACCAATCGTACTTGCCTTGCTCCAGGTCTTCCCAGCATTTGCGAGGTTCCGTTTGCCAGGCGGGGATCAACTCCCATAAAGGCGCCATATTGATGAGCACCCCGTCATCGATATGGGGGGTGTAGCCGCGCTGCAGGATGGCATCCAACCGGCGAGCGAATTCTTGCACATCTTCCAGAACCTCTTCCAGCTCCGCCAGGTCCTTCTCCAGGCGGCGTCTGGAGGGTCCGGTAGCAGTTTCCCGGGCTGCCTGTAAGTCTTTAATGCGCCGCTCCAGCAATTCCAGCTTGGAGGCCACGAATTCCTGGCCGCGCATGTGATACAGGGTCTCCGATGTCAACTTCTCGTAGAACAGGTATAAACCGTATTTGCGCCGGGGGGATTGGAGCAGCCAATAAACCGGCCGTTTGCGGTATTGCTGAATGTGTTCCTTGAAAAACTTGCCGGCGAAGTACTTCCGTAGACTTTCCTCCGGCTCGCCCCCCCGTCCTATCCCAGCGAATACAACTTCTCGTGCCGCTTCTTCTCCGAGCATGGTCTGTAGGGCCTGGAACACCCTTGCGGCGAGATCATCCTGATGGCTCTGGTCAAGGACCATGACGCCGGCGGTATTAGCCATCTCGCGTAACTGGGCGGCGACCTCGTCGGGAAACCGGCCACGGCCAAGGGCGCCATCCACTCCAGGCTGAAATCTGCCCATTACCACACCTACGGCATAGCTGATCCAGCGCCTGGCTAAGGATGAACGCTGAAGGCTGAAGGATGAATCTTCCGATCGTGCTTCTGCAAGATAGCTGCTATTTCCTTGCTGGGTCATTTCGCCTTTCCTTCACGTTCTTAACAGATGTTACAAGGATTGCTAACAATTCGTCAGCTTCATTCATGAGGTTTTGTATTTTTGTCCTGCCTATAATCTCAGACTCTACAAGAAGTTCCATCCAATAGAGGCTTTCTTCAAGTTCCTGGAGGCCGCCCTCTATCTTGCTGACAAACTCCGCATTGGAGCGAGCTCTCATTGCTTCTCTATAATGGGCGCCAACTGATGTACCCGAACGTAACAGTTGCTTCCCAATCACCTGCGCTTCCGTTGTCTTGGGCAATGCCGCATACAATCTGACGATCCGAAGCGCAAACCGTTTTGTCCTGCTCTTTAAACTCTCGATACGGCCCCCTTCCGCCTTCATCCTTCCACCTTCATCCTTCCACCTTCATCCTTCCACCTTCATCCTTCCTAATTCCTCCTCGATGGCCCGGCGGTCT
>CAYXZO010000081.1:0-2866 GCA_964469505.1 uncultured Lentisphaeria bacterium
AAGGGCTTTTGCTTCAAGCCCACCCAGCGGGCCCAGCCCCAACCGTAGGTGTCGCGATACTTGACCGAATCCTTGACCATCAATTCCATATGCACGAATTCACCTGGAGCCACCGCAGCCTGCCAGGTCTCATGCCGTTTGGCCCGCCAGACTACCTTGGCCAGAATGGCGCCCTGGGGCCAGGGGTTGATGCGCTTTTCGCGAACGGCGGCAATGGCGGTGGGGTTGCCTAAAATCACCCGCATGGTCCCGTTATCGGTGCGCTGGGAGACCGAGATCACGGCCCACTGACGCCAGTCCTTAGGGTAGGGTACGCCGTTGGAAAGGGACCGGGGGCGATACAACACGCTGCCGAGCAGAACCATTCCTCCAGTCAACAGCAGTATCCAGCTTAATCTAGTTTTATTCATCAACCCACCTCTCTACCTGGCATCTACTTCCTTTAACCCCAGATCACTAGCTAGTGCGGCCCGTTGTTTAGGCGTAAGGCGGGTTTCACCTTGAATTTCCGCAAGATCACACCCAACCGCGAGGGGTACTTCCTTGCCTACCTTGAACTTCAAATACTGCACAGAGGAGAGCCGGTCCTCTCCCACCTGGCGGGGATCGAAATCAGCATAGACTTTACGTCCGTCGGCCAACCGCACATAAACTTTAGTGGGTAGGTCCAACCAGCGCCGTAGTTTGTCGTCCCGTTCCCGGGGATCATCAATTTCAATCATCAAAGTGCACCCCAGTTCGCCTTCGGCGCCGAGCAGCTCGTTGTAAGTATCGATTTCATGTCGGATATCAGCCTCCCGCACCAGGCGTTCCGTGCGGATCATCTCCTGGATTTGATACCAGACCGTATCGTGATTCTCGAAGAGAAAAGTCAAATATTCCCCCACCGAAATGCGCCGCAGGGCTTTCTGGGCCAGAATTTGCGGTCGTAGGCGGGGCCTTTCGTCTTCATAGGTCAAATAATCCAGAATTTCACTGCGTTCTACGGGTTTCATTTATTGTTTCCTTCCTGGGGTTCGATTGAATTAGGAAAGCCGTTCTCTCGGTAGGCGGCCGCGAGAATGCTCAACGGGTGCTGGGCCGGTTTGCCGGCATGTTGCTGGAGTTGCACTGCCGCCAGCGGGCAATCGGTGGCCCATACTTCCGCTTCGGCCTTCTGCATGTCATGAAACGCTTTCTCACCGATGCGAATGGAAGCCTCGTAGCTTTCCACTTTCATGGCATAAGTGCCGTCATGACCGCTGCAATTCATGGAGGTGGTGATTTTTACCCCGGGAATGGTGCGAATCAAATCCCGACCCTTGAAACCCACGGCCTGCACCCTCAGGTGACAGGGCACGTGATAGGCCACCTTGCCGGGGGAGCTCTTGAAATTCTTATTGAAGCGTCCCTCACTGCGTAACTCCCAGAGAAATTCACCCGGGTCGCGCACGGCTTCCGCCACCTTGGTGGCGGTTTCCCGCAGCTCAGGCGGAGCTAATTCGGGATACTCGCGGCGCAGCATCATGGTGCAAGTGGGGTTCAGAGCCATGATTTTCACTCCTGCTTCCGCGAACGGCGCCAGGCGTTGGAGATTGTGTTTCAACTTCTTCTCCAGTGTATCGTAGTCGCCATGCTCCCAGGCCGGCATCCCGCAACAGCCCAGATTGGAAACCGCTGCCACCTTCACCCCGTTCCGTTCCAACACCTCCAGGGCATCCCGCCCCAACTGGGGCTCGTTGTGTTGTACGAAACAGGTTTGGAATAATACCACCTCCAGTCCCTCTTGGGGTTTCTCAACCAACTTGCCCCGGCGTTTAGCCCAGCTCTCAAAAGTGGTTTGAGCGAAATCCGGTAAAACTTTGTGCCGATGAATCCCCACCGTTTTTTCCATGAAGAAACGGTTCCAGCGACTGCGGTTGAGTTTGTTCATCAATCCCAAGCTCCAGCGGGCCAGCCGTCCCAGGCGATCCGGGTCACCCAGCAGCCGGTCTCGCAGACTAGCTCCCTCACGACGTCGTTTCTGGGCCCGGTAACGATGCACCAGCTTGGGGAAATCCAGTTGGAAGGGATGATTATCCCGGGGAGTATAGGGACACTGGACTTCGCACAGCTTGCACTGGAAACAAGCCTGGAAGATACGGTCCGTGTCCTCCGCCGTGAGGGCTTCAACCGCGCCGTCGTATTTTTCATCCAACAACTGAAACAGCGTCGGGAAAGCGTCACAATACTTGAAACACATGCGGCAACCGGCACAAACCTCAAAGGTGCGGGTTATTTCCTTGGCCAGGGCTTCCGGCTGCCAGTAAATCGCTTCCGCCGGGTCATAACTCAGACCGTCGGTGGGGGCATAAGCGGTTTGGGAATCGGTAGCGTTCATAGGATTCTACTCCTGATTAGCCGCCGGTGGGGAGTTTGGGCCCTCCCCACCAACAGCGTCACTGCCAAACCTTAGCTCAAAGAGTCCAGGTATTTCTGGAACCGACCGGCGTGGGATTTTTCCGCCTTGGCTAGGGTTTCGAACCAATCGGCGATTTCATCAAAGCCTTCTTCCCGGGCAGTCTTGGCCATGCCGGGGTACATATCGGTATACTCGTAGGTCTCGCCGGCCACAGCGGCTTTGAGATTCTCTACGGTGTCCCCAATGGGCAAGTCGGTAGCGGGATCGCCAACTTCTTTCAGATAGTCCAGATGACCATGGGCGTGACCGGTTTCGCCTTCCGCCGTTTCGCGGAAATTTGCGGCGATTTCGGGATAACCCTCGATGTCGGCCACTTTGGCGAAATACAGATACCGGCGATTGGCCTGACTTTCACCGGCGAAAGCGGCTTTTAGGTTCTCGTGGGTTTTAGTGCCTTTCAGACTGGGCATGTTCTTACCTCCTTTT
>CAYXZO010000081.1:2966-8035 GCA_964469505.1 uncultured Lentisphaeria bacterium
CTCCCTTCAATTCTCAAGCAAGAAGGACCATTTTAAGAACCCGGTATGCAATTCTTGCTTAGTTTACACCCTGTTTGGCTGGCTTTGCTGGCGACCCTGTTCACTTATGGCATGACCGCCGCGGGAGCGGCCTTGATTTTTATCCCCGGCCGTATCGGCTCCCGCACCATGGCGGTGGCTTTGGGGGCCTCTGCCGGCATAATGGTGGCCGCCTCTTTCTGGTCACTACTGGCCCCGGCCATTGCTTTAAGCCAAGAACAGTCCTTAAATCCCTGGCTAAAGCCTTCTCTGGGTTTCGTTCTGGGAGGTGGCTTTTTGTTTTTTCTGGACAGATTGCTCCCCCATCTGCACCCTCGCTTAAAGGAAACTGACAGTGAAGGTTTACCAACCCGCTGGCGCCGCACCACCTTACTAGTACTAGCCATTACCCTCCACAATTTTCCTGAAGGATTGGCGGTGGGAGTCTCCATCGGAGCCGCCAGTTTGCAACAGAGCTCTGCCCTACTGGGGGCGGCCATTGGCCTGGCGGTAGGTTTGGGTATCCAGAACCTGCCGGAAGGATTGGCCATCAGCCTGCCGCTGAGGATCGAAGGATTAAGTCGGAAGCGCAGTTTCTGGTACGGACAATTGTCGGGTGTAGTTGAACCCATCGGGGGAGTTTTAGGAGCATTAGTGGTTTTCCATGTGCAGCGTCTTATGCCCTATGCCCTTGGATTCGCTGCCGGAGCGATGCTCTTTGTGGTAGTGGAAGAACTCCTCCCTGAAGCCCAACATCGGGAATCATCCGATTTCGCTACTTTGGGATTCCTCATAGGCTTTCTGTTAATGATGATCTTGGACGTGGCGTTTTCCTGATATCCTCTTTAACCCCCTCCACCTTACAAAACGACAGTATTTAACTCTGACCGACCAGCCGCGCCTGTCGATATGGCATATACGTCCGGCGATACATTTAAAAATATCCCGCTAATGTGCCGATATGGCCGACAATATGAGATTGGCACGGGTTTGCTAAATAGAGGGGTGCCATGAGGAATGGAAAAGACAGAAAGAACGAAACTGGAACTAAAAAAAATAAAGGAGGTGCACTATGACCCTAGTGAAATACAATCCCATTCGGACCTTGGCCAGCCTCGACAACTTCTTTGACTCTTTCTTCAATGACATGCTTACTCCCGAGACCATTTGGCGTCCTCATATGGATGTAATCGAGACTGAAAAAGATTATCAGGTGAAATTCGTACTGCCTGGTTTCGATCGCAAAGACATCAAAGTCTCTCTGAAAGACGGTGTGTTGGAAGTAAAAGCCGAGCGGAAAGAGGAGAAAGAGGAGAAAGGCCGGGATTATCTGATCCGTGAAATCGCGACCGGTACTTTCAGCCGTCGTGTGGAGCTGCCCGACAACATCAAAACTGACGCGGTTTCCGCTGAATACAAGAATGGAATCCTCTCCTTGACCTTGCCGAAGAAAGAAGAGTCTTTACCCCGTGAAGTCGAGGTCAAAGTAAAATGAGGTCTCTGGACCTCACCCTATTCCTGAATCAGTTAGCCCAGGGGATGGTCCAAAACCATCCCCTGGAAGCTTGGCTGAAAGGGGATATGGAAAAACTGAACCAGATGACTGCTGGTCACGCCAAAGAATTCGAAGCCTGGTTGATTCATTTGCTTCATCAGCACACTTACCACCACGCTAACGCCTGACCGCGGTAGCGTTTAACATAGATCCCCTCCCATAGGACGGTTCGCCGTCCTTTTTTTATTGAAAAAACGAGAATCTTCTTTTGCCCTTGATCAAAAGTAATATCTACGTATTTAAATATTATTGTTGTTATCATCGATATACTTCGATATATTGCGCTCGATGAAAATAGTTATAACGCCAAACCAACCGAAAGGAGTCCAATATGGATACCATTAAACTCTTAGAAGGCCTGAGCAGTGAGGAAAGGTTAGAATTGCTCCAGAGGCTGTTGCGAGAAGAGATCAGCAGCAGAGAGGAAGAGAATGACTGGCCAGCCAGCCCTTATTATCGACACCATCATCACCACGGTGGAGAGCATCACCATGGTCCCCATGGAAGACACTTCGGCCATCGTTGCCGCTGCTGTGGGTGTTGATATTGATGACAATCGATAGATTAGGTCTGTGAAATAATGACTCACGAATTGTTAAGCCGTTTGTTTGACCAGACTTTAGCTAATCTGTCATCAGAAGAAAAGCTGTCTTTTCTGGAACGGCTATTCCAGCAATTACCGGCTAAAGCCCAGCAGGAATTCTTATTGGAACTTGCTGCACGAATTACCAATCCTCAATTACGTCGATCCGCCGGTCCAGGGCGGTGGTCCCGACCTCACCATCGGCCTGGACCGCCTCCCTGGGCTTTTTGTCTGCAGCTGATGCACGAATACGAAAGCTCGTCCGATCCCACCGTGCATCCCGCTAAACTATTTGCGGCCCTCGCCGATGAAAACCGGTTGAAAATAGTGAAACTACTAGCGACCAGTGCGAAAACTGTCGATGAACTAGTGAAAATGCTGGACCTTTCCCAATCCACTGTTTCCCATCACTTACGTATTCTTAAGGAAGCGGGGGTCCTGACTATGGAAAAACAAGGCCGCAACTCCGTTTATGCCCTCAATAGCGAGTTTAATGTGCAAGATGAGGATTATTCCTCTGAGGTAAATTCGGCTGAAATCTAATGCTTCATCCAAGGGGAATCGATTGTTACTGTTCAGCGGTATTTAAACTGTGAATAGGTCGGGAGATGGTAGTGGGGTGGCGATATTCACCGAACGACCAATACTGGACCCTGGCTGCGTTTAACCACCTCCAGGGGCCGACTGCTTTTAAAAATCTTCATCAGTGGATTCTGGGTAGAAGCTCCCATTACCAGGATATGATCCTGTCCAGCCATGCGTAAGAAAACCTCCACTGGTTCACCGGTCTCAAAAAATTGCCTATGTGGAATCCCTTTGCGTTCCAGCAGTCGGTGGGCGTTAGCCGCTGCCCGCCGGTATCCTTGACGAAATTCACCAGTCTTGGAAACCGTAAGTAAGTCCACTTCATAGCCCTGGTGAGCTGCGATCAGTGCCCCAAACTGAACGGCTTTCGGAGTGTGTGGAGAATCGTCAACGCACAAAAGTAATCGATAACGTTTGCGGGGATCAAAATTCTGGATGACAAACACTGAGGTAGGAAGGAAATAAACCAATTCCGGTGCCAGCTGGCGTTTTTGGCTACCACCGATTATCGTCAAGGTATATTCGCCATGACGGCACTCCCGTTGTAGCTCATGCAGGATATCCCCTTCCCGCAGTAGCAGAGTTACTTTACGCCCTTTGCGGCAAGGAACCACAACTTTGAAATGTCCCTGCTCATAGGCCAGATCTTCAGCCGAAAAAACCTCCACATCCTGGGGTACCTCTAGACAACCGTGGCGCAGCAGTTCCTGGTAAGCCCATTGCAGCACTTCCACCCCTGGGTGATAGATCTCCCATTTGGCCAAAGCAGCGCGCGTAATCAGCATTTCTGCTTCTGAAATACCCCGCACCTTTTCCCCAACATAAATCACGCTCAATTCGGCTTCGAACGCTTGAGCAACCTGGGTCCCCAACTCCAACGTACCCTGGGAATACTCCTTACTTCCCACAGCCAGCAGGAAGCGGGGTTTAGCTCCTATTTTGTATCCCCTAATCATAATGAAATTACAATAAAGGCCACCACAAGGCTTCCAGCAAGAGCAAAATTAATATTGCCATCAGGATCATTTTTAAACCAGCACGCAAGAAATCACGGGCCTTAACCATTCCGCTGGCATATATGATATTTGACGCCGGGGCAGCCACGGCAGTCAAGAACCCAAAGCCGGAGCTGATCACACTTATGAATCCTATTCGGATAAGATCCGGTCCCAAATTCAGGACAATGGGACCAACCACCGCCACGGTGGCAGAGCCGCTCAGGGCGTTGGCCATTCCGGCACTCAATAGAATAGCCAGAAAATGCTGACGGATGCCGGCTTGAGGAATAAGGGCTTCCAGTTTCAGCTCTGCTTGTTCCGCCAACCAGGCCGCGGCACCGGTTTCCTTCATTTGTACCCCAATGGAAATGGCCGCACCAAAAAGCAAAATCACTCCCCAATTGGTCTTGCGATTCAAATCATCCCACTCCACCAGCCCCAAAACCAGGTATAAAAACACTCCCATGAGAGCCACCACCCCGATGCCGAAACGCCCGCTCAGAAAAATCCACCCTAAAAACACCAATCCGAATACTCCGATGGCTAACCAATTCTGCCTGGTCATTTTACCCTCTTTTGAGACCTCCACCAACAAGCGGCGCACTGCTGAGTCCAGGCGTTTACGTTCTGGCTTAAATGTGCTTAGGAGAATCAAAACCGTTAAAGGGATAGCCACCAAGACCATGGGATAAACTCGCACCATCCAGCTGACGTACGTAACCTCGGTTACCCCGAACTGGTGCCAGTAGTCCAGCATAATGGCGTTCCGTCCCCCTCCCGAAGGCGTGCCGATGGAACCAATCTCAGCTCCAAAAGCTATGGCAAACAGGAGTGAGCGTGTTACCCCTGGTATTCGGGTTGGATCAGCATCCACTCGCCGAATAAGGCTGAGCGCCACCGGCAACAACAATGCTACTACCGTGCCCTGTCCAGCAAAGGAAGATAAAATGGCTGAAATAGCAGTGAAACCCGCCACGATTTTCCAGGTTTGATTGCCCGTTATCTTGATAATACCAATTGCCAGACGCTTATCCAGCCCCTGTCCCACAATAGCGACTGCCAGCATCAATGACCCCATAATGAAGAACACCGCATCCCGGGTAAAACTGGCTGCCACTTCGTTAGGACCGGCCACCCCTGTCAACACCTGTCCGATTA
The DNA here is from genome assembly GCA_964469505.1 of uncultured Lentisphaeria bacterium. Taxonomy (GTDB): domain Bacteria; phylum Fidelibacterota; class UBA8477; order UBA8477; family JABMPR01; genus CAYXZO01. The sequence goes on from CAYXZO010000081.1 coordinate 7,864, forward strand.
CTATGTATAATGCCACCCCCGGCAAAGGAATGGGTTCGGTAAGTAGCAGGATCAAAGCGGTGATTACGATTACCAATGCGTGATAACCCGCGGTACTAAGTCCAGCTGGGGTGGGCAAAGAATCAAGCAACACACCCAATGCAATTGCAATCAGTAACCACTTACGCAGACG
>CAYXZO010000082.1:0-8020 GCA_964469505.1 uncultured Lentisphaeria bacterium
CAATATTGTACTATCGGTAGTTATTTATTGGTTTATGATTCGTTTAATTATTATATATCAAATGAGAGCTGTAGGTGTTTAATAATTATCGCTAACTAATCAATGAAGTTACTAATAAAGAACTTTTTTATGCCATTCGTAATTATTTCGCTGAAAGAGCTAAACGACATCGTGCAAGAGTACATAACAAATTTTTTGTTTTTTAATGGGTATTCAGCATAGACAAGCCCCCCTCTCTCCTTCGGTAACCCAAAAACTGGATACAATTCATGTACCTGGGCATTTCTAATATCTTTTAGATGAGAGCATAAGTCCAGAATATATGGGCAGATACTATTCACACCTTTTTTCTCCTGAAGCCACGTAAAACAAATGCAGGAACTTACAGCACAATCATAATATGATGATGTTCCTAAATTCTGAGTAGCTAGAAATTCTTTATCCTTTATTACATCTTTGTGTAGAACATGGTGACATTTATCAGCTGCTTCTCCCAAAATGAATGGTTTGCTAAATCTGAAAGATTTTAGCAAGGATATTTTTTCCTCATTAGTTGCATGCTTACTGATGAATTCAAATAGCTTGTACTTAAATGAACTATTATCATTATTTGTTATGCTCGTTATTGCATCAATTGTAAAAAGTTCCAATAACAACGGGAGTCCTAACAATTCTAGTGTAATTTTTTCAAGGTAAAAATGCCTTGCCTCCAAAGTAGAAAGCACTTTGTATCTATAATAATTGTCTTTCATATTTGATGTTATTTTTTTTGCAATACTTCGATTAATAGAATATTTGCTTTCAAAGATATCTATTAATCTTTTATTTTGTTCATCAAAAAAAGCTTTACTCATCTAAATACTCCTCATTATTGCAATTATTCATTAATGTGTCTAATAATCGCGGATAATACAAAATTAGCTATCAGTGAACATTCTTTCTTTACCCTCATTCAATCATGTATCCTACTGTGGCAAAAATTTAATTCCTCTCTTAAGAGTCAATTACCCTGACCTGCTTCTCCATCTCCTCCAGCAACTCCTTCATATGCGCCTCGCGCCATTTGGCAGTGAGGTTGCCAGTGAAGGCGTGGTAGAGAATTCTTTTAAATAGACTTTCAACTATCCTTTGCCTATTTCGTTGCTTTAAGTGCAACTCATTGATTTGTCTTGCGTAATATCCAAACTGCGCTTGAAGGCTTACCGGCGGTAAAGGGATACTCAATTTACGTACATTCTCATGATTTAAACCCTGTCTTGTGGCGCCAGTTTGAGCACCTTTAATTAGGATCTGACCGAATGGAGTAGAGAGGAAGAATGATACATATTCTGGACAAGCTTTTTCATTTAATCTTATTATGCAAACGTGCTGATTAACATTAGCCTCATGGTTAGGAATATTATACCACGCAACACGTCCAATTGAAGCTCCTGTTATATTTAATAAAACATCACCAAATTTGACTTTTGTTCGATGCATAGTCTCATGAATTTCGTTAGGAATGCACGCTATATTAGATAAATCGATTTGATTCATTAATATGTTTTGGCTACGCAAAAAATAAGGACCTTCTCTCACATAATTTTTGGCACCACCTTTTGGCGTTAGTCCACTTGTAACTAATTTAGAAATATTAGAAATAGTAACTACATTCCACCCCTTCGGATTCGTCGCCGGATCACCAAACATTTTATAAAACAGCGCGGGGAGAATACGGGCGGCCTTCTTATCCGCCTCAGCGCGCTTTTTGCGCAGGGCGTCCGCCTGGTCGAGGATCTCCACAATGCGGCGCTGCTCGGAGAGGGGAGGGAGGGGAATTTCTACCCTTGATAAATTTTTACGAGTTATTTGTGGTTGTGCGGCACCTGTTATTACATCTTTTAATCCTCGCGCTTGTAGAGCATAATATAGAAACCTGAATTCGATTATTTCAGTCTTCAGATTGTCCAAAGCCATTGCATTTCCTGTAACATAGCATTTGGGCGGAGATATATTAACAGTTCCACATGTAGCGCCACGACATGTAATAAGTATCGTTGGTTGTTCGTGATTATAAGAGCTATAGAAACCTATTTGTCCATTAGCGCCATAAACAGGATAACCATCTTTTGTTAATTGCTTTGATGAAATAGTTGGCCATTGCTTCGGGTCGCACAAATCAGTTAGATTTACTAATGGCCACTTCATTCGGCTGTCTCTCTGCTTTTCAGACGGCTCATTGCCTCCAGCATCCTCTTCGTCTTGTTCAACTCCTCAACCAGCCGTTTCTCATCGGGAAGCGCCAATTTGTATTCGGCAGCCAGTACTTTGTTAGGCAGTCCTTCGAGGGCGTATTTGACCACGGTCCCGTCTTTATACGAACATAAGATTAGTCCCACAGGTGGGTTCTCGTCAGGGTGCGTCCAGTTTGCTCGCGCATAATTAAGGTAAAGGTGCATTTGCCCGGCGTCAGCATGTGTGAATTTTCCGACCTTGAGATCAATCAAGACCAGGCATCGCAGGCTGCGATGAAAAAAGACAAGGTCAACGCGGTACCATTCATTTCCGATCCGAAGGCGTTTCTGCCGGGCGATAAACGCGAAATCCTCACCCAGTTCGAGCAGAAATGTTTCAAGGTGGCGAATAAGCGCTTCCTCCAGCTCACTTTCGGAATACTCGTCTTTAAGTCCCAGGAATTCCAACACATAAGGGTCTTTGATTTCTTCTTCCGGGGTAAGGATATCTTCCGGTTTAGCAACCCTACCTTTTTTTAGCATGGCGGCCTTGTTGCGAGAAAGGAGTGTGCGTTCATAAAATTGTGAGGATATCTGGCGGTCCAATTGCCGGACCGACCAGCCTCCCCGGAGAGCTTCAAATTCATAAAAGGTACGAGCTTCTTTGTCTTTCACAGACATTAAGCGGACATAAGCAGACCAAGGTAAAGGGAAAACAGAAGACAGGGCTTTGAAGTCAAATTCCGCAGACGCTGTCTGCGGAATTTGTGTACTATTTGCCGCCCCTTCCGTTCCCGATAATAATTTCGCAGACGCTGTCTGCGGAATTGGCCATTCCAAATAGAATTGACGCATCTGCTGTAAGTTCCTTTCCGAGAATCCACGGCCAAATTGTTTAGTAAGATCAGCAGATAACCGTTTCAATAGTACGGTTCCATACTCTGCCCGCACCTTACCATGCTGTTCAAATTCCACGATCCTACGACCAATAAGCCAATAGGTTGCGGTTAGGACGGCATTTGTCGACCTGGCAACCTGATGTCGAGCTTTGTTCATGAGATTGGCTATATCTCCAATGAGTTGATTATAGCCAGATGGATTATTTGTCATATGTCCACACCTTGGAAAACAGATTTAAATCTCGATAGAAAGCTTTTCCTCTATTGGTATGTCTGCATAGCGCAAAATCTCTCGTTTTTTTGCTTATCGTCCATGAGAATCAAAAAGGTAGGGGTCTTTAAAAACTTGGGCGGCCATATCCGAGTCAGCCGGCGGCAAGGCCGCCTTGAAATTAGTAACAGCCTTTCCTTGGCGTTGATGCAGCCGATTTTCAATTTGCGAGACCAGGATGTTGCGTGACCACCCATTTTCGATAATCCTGGCGGCATACCATAACCGCTCTTCCGGTGTCTTCAATTTTTCCAGTAAAGTCAGATTGTGATACCAGGTGATTTGTGCAAGCACCTTTTGCACAATTTTTCTGTCCGGCCAAGCCTTGGCAAAGGCCCGCATGTATTTCAAATTTCTTGGAGAAAGCCCCTTCATGTCAGGAAAAGCCTGGCGCAAATCCCACGATAGCCGGTCGATTACTTTAGTGCCCCACCCTTCCTTCTCTTGTCGGTGAAGAATAGCCTGGCCGATATCCCAGTAAAGAAGCACCATAGCTGCATTTGCCGCCAGGGTAACGCGCAAGCGTTCCTGAGATATGCGTTCTTTAAGCTCTTTTAAGAGAGTACCATAATCCGAGGGCATCTCGGATAGAGGTGGTAAGGTAGGGAAACTGGCCCCAGGACGTGAGCGTCCGAATTTACCAGGTTGATCAGTTTTTGTTCGGGTCAATTCCTCACCTTTTTCCTATTATTTAGTTTTTCTCTCACACAGATATCGTTGGTTACTCGTCTTCTATTTCCTTCAACAACTTCTCCAACTCCTCTGTGATCTCCCGCTCCAGTTGCAGCACCTCCCGGATCAGCTCCGCGGGATCTTCCTCCGGCGCCGGTTCCATGACCTGCGGTTTGTAACGACCCGCCGCCAGGTTGTAATCATTCTCCGCGATGGTTTTTAGTGACGCCCACCAGCAGCGAGGTTCTTCCGTACCCGGTTCCAACAGCGTGTTGGCCTTGATCCCCGGCGGTTTCTTGAAGCGGGATTTCTTGTACTCCTTCCACTGGCGCAGCAGATCGGGGATGTCATTGCGCTCCGGTGTTTCCGGACGGCCGCCGCCCTGAATCTTGTCCGGGTCGTAACCGTCGGCCCGCACTTCATAGAACCACACCTTCCGTTCATCATCGTTGAACAGATTCGCCTGAGCCCGAGCCGTGGGCCGCCGGAAAACCAGCACCCCTGTTTTCACTCCGGCGTAGGGTTTGAAAACTCCCGCCGGCAGGGAAATCACCGCCAGCAGTTCGAATTCCTCCACCAACCTGCGTCGCAGGGCCACATGGGCCCGGGTGGAACCGAACAGTAAGCCTTCCGGTACCACCACTGCGCAGCGACCCCCCGGCGCCAGGGCCTCCATCATCACCGCCAGGAACAGCAGTTCGCTTTTCTTGGAATTGGTGGGCAAGTCCTTGCGGATGGATTCTTTCGGCAAAACGCCCGCGAAGGGGGGATTGGATAGAATCACTTTGTATTTCCTGGTGAGATCGTCTTCCGTCAAACCGCCCATCTCCGAGAGGGTATTGGCTCGTTTGACGTGCGCCCGGCGGATGCCGTGGAGCACCAGGTTCATCATGGCGATGCGCATCATGGAGCGGGATACGTCGATGCCGTAAATGGATTGTTCCAGAATGCCCCAGTCGGGGATTTTCTCACCGGGGCCCTTGCGGTAGGTCTGGAGGGTGGGTAATTCTTTCTTCAACTGACGGGTGATTTTGCGCCGCCGCTCGAATTCGATTTCCTCTAAATCTTCGTCATCACCCAACAGACCAGCTTGTCGGGCGCGGTTTTCCAACCATTCCAGGCCGTAGATAGGTTCCTCTACCGGTTGGGTGGAATATTTGGCCAGAATGTACTCCACCGCGTCGATGAGAAAGCCGCCGGTGCCGCAGGCGGGGTCGTAGATCGTGTCCCCCAGGTCCGGATCCACCAGGCTTACCATCATGGTGCGGATTTGCCGGGGCGTACGGAACTGACCATTAAGTGCCGATTGGCCCAGGTGGGTCAATAAATATTCAAAAATGTCGCCTTTAACGTCTGTACCCAGCTTGTTGAACTGGATGCCATCAATCTCATCCACTACCTGTTTCAGGACGTTGGGATCGGTGATTTCCAGCACCGCGTCCCGGAAATACTCGGCGATCTGTGGCTCCGCTTCCACCAGGGAAGCCATGTAAGGAAAAACCTCGTCCCTTACGAAATCCCGTAACTCCGTGCCGCTCTTGAACCGCCACTCGGACCAACGGTACCGTTCCGCTTCTCCAGGAAATAGGAACTCGCCGTTGCCGTTGGCCGGTTTTCCCAGCAGCCGCGCTTTCAGTTCCCGCTGGGCTTCTTCCTCATCTAGCAGTTTCAGGTAGATCAGATATGAGATCTGTTCGATATAAGTCACCGGATTGGTGACGCCCCCGGCCCAGAGAATGTCGGTGATGCGGCGCAGTTTACGACGTAGTTCCTGGTTCATGTCTACTCCCGTTTATGCAAGCTGACTTTGCGGACCAATTGAATTACAAACTCAAATTGATGTTCCGTGATTACTTCCCGCGAAATAGCACCATAAGCAGCGCTCTCTGGCGCAACCGTTCTCGCGTTCATGAAGCGAAAACGGTTTGGTTCAAATCGTTGATAATTTCCCGCAATCCATCTTCGCCGAAGAGCCGTACCCCTTTCTCGGCGGCATTCTGGATGGAGAGGGGCGGATTGAACAGATCGTCCAGTTTTATGCTGCCCTGGGCCAGGCCCCGATTTTTAAGCAAAGTAAGGTATTCCGCTTGTTCGGGCGTGAAGGAGCGGGCCACCAGCCAGGCCTGGAAATTTTCAGCCAGTTCCTGCTCCCGGCTCTTCAATTTCAGGGTACCCAGTGCTGCCCGGATAAAATCGATGAGATTGCCCCCCGGACGACCGTAGGCCCGTCTTAAATTCTCTTCGTTGAAATACATCTCCGGTCGGTTGAGCATAGCCGCTAGAGTCTCTTCTTCCGCCGGGGTTAAATGCTCCCCTTTACGGATTTTCCTGATTATGGGATCATCTTTGAGGGTGCTCTGGATAGTGCGTTCCCAGTTGGTGACATATTCGCGTTTGTCAATACGCTCCCCGTCAGGTCCCACCTCAACGTAAGTGACGGCTTTCAACCATTCATCCTGGAGGCCCAGCTCGACTAATTCCCGTCGTTCCCGCGGCGGTTTTCTTTCCTTACTGGGAGCGCTGCCTCCACCATAACCAGAGAAAGGATCGGTGTCACTATCGTTGAAATACTCATGGTTACCGAAAAAGTCGTAGATAACGAATTTGCGTTTATCGATGTGGGGCGCGGTGCGGGTGCCCCGGCCGCGCATTTGCTGATAAAGAATGGGACTCCGTACCCGGCGGCACATGACCAGATGTAATACTTCCCGGCAGTCGAAGCCGGTGTCCAACATGCCCACGCTCACCGCTACCTGGGGGTATTCTTCCCATTTGAAGCGGCGGATTAGTTCGTCAGCGTTGGGTACGTCACTGGTGATTACCTGAGCGTACTGGCCTTTATGCTCGGGGTGTAGTTCGTTTAAGTAAGAAGCCAGGCGCGCCGCGTGGTGCTTGGTGATTGCAAAGACGATGGTTTTGCCCGGAGGAGTCTTCTGCCCCGGCGCCAATTCTTTATAATTCTCCCAGGCCAGCCGGTCGAATTCCGCCATCATCTTACGGTTGGTGTCTTCATTAGTCCATTTGCGTTCAAACTCCGCCGGGTCGTAAGTTTCGTCATCAACTTCGGCGCCTTCTGCCAGAATTACCGTAATCCCTTCGGCGAATTTATAGGGCGTTAAATAACCGTCTTTGATGGCGTCCAGGATGTGATAGGCAAAGTCGGGTTGGTTGTCGGGACACTGGTAGAATTGAAAAGTATTGCGCTCGATGTATGGAGAAGGGGTGGCGGTGAGGCCAATATGTAACGCGTCGAAGTGGGTTAAGGCCGTTTGCCAGGCGCCGTAGATGGAACGGTGACATTCGTCAGCCACCACCACGTCGAAATAACCACTGGTGTATTCGTGATAACGGCTGATCATAGTTTGCAACAAGCATACGGTTATCTGTTGTTCCTGCCGGGCTATTCCAGGCCGCAGCCAGTAACTGCTGTATTGACTCAGCAAATCCTGGATGGCTTCTAGGGCCTGTTTGGCCAGTTGTTCTCGATCCACCAGAAAAAGCACCCGTTCGATGCGTCGGGCTTCGAACAGGCGTTTCAGGTACAGGCAGATCAGGTCCGTTTTACCGGTACCAGTAGGCAATTCCAGTAGAAACCGGCGTTTACCCAGTTCCAAAGCTTGATCGATGGCTCGCATTGCCTGCTGCTGATAAGGGCGCACTCGCCGGTTTTCTCCTTGGCGCAAGTAGAAGTCGGGAATGGGAATAGTTGCCAGCGGCTTCTTTTCTTGCCGCATAATGACCAGCCGTTCCAGATCGCGCTGAGAGTAGAAAGAATTTACCAGGCGTGCGTCGGAATCTTCCAGATCCCAGAAGTAGATGAGTTCACCGTTGGTGAGGAAAATAAACGGCGCCCCTAACGCTTTAGCGTAGGGTAGGGCTTGTTCCCGTGCGGCGTAAGGCTGGATAGCTGACCGTTTGGCCTCTATGACCGCAAGGGGGCGTCCCCGTTGGTCGTAAAGCACATA
>CAYXZO010000083.1:0-7930 GCA_964469505.1 uncultured Lentisphaeria bacterium
AAGGGTATCCGGGAGGGAGCTGAGGGTATTTACAACCTGGCCGGAGACGGGGTGGTCACCATGAGGGAAATCGCTGAACTGGTAGGCAAACCCTACCTTCCCTTGCCGGCCTGGTTAGCTAAAACCGGACTTTGGGTGCTGGGGAAGCTGGGTTTGTCCCGCTACGGTCCGGAACAGGTGAGCTTCCTGCGCTACCGTCCGGTGCTAAGCAATCGCAAGCTGAAGGAAGAATTCGGATATCTTCCCCAGAAAACCTCTCGGGAAGTTTTCGAGTATTATCTGAGCTACAATCAATGAAACGGCGGGATTTGAGTAACAGCCGCGTGGTTATCACCGGCGCGGGCAGTGGTATTGGTCGCGCCCTGGCTTTCCGCTTCGCCCGCGCGGGGTGTCGGTTGGCGTTACTGGATAAGGACACCGCCGCTCTGGAAGATGTCGTAAACGAGCTACAGACATATAATGTAGAGGTACTTCAACAACCCGGGGATGTAACTCACTTTGAGGATTGCCGGCGGCTGGTGGAAGGGGCAATTGAAGCTTTCGGCGGTGTGGACGTTTTAATCAACAACGCCGGCATTACCCATCGTAGCGCGTTCATAGATACGACGCCGGAAGTTTTTCACCGGGTCATGGCGGTCAACTACTTCGGGGCGATGCACTGCACCAAAGCAGCCCTGCCCAGTTTAATCGAAAACAAGGGAGTTATAATTGTGTTAAGTTCCGTAGCCGGTTTTGCTCCCTTGATAGGCAGAACGGGCTATTCAGCAGCTAAGCATGCGCTGCATGGTTTGTTCGAATCTTTAAGAACAGAACTGCACGGCTCCGGCGTACATATAATGTTAGTCTGCCCGGCTTTTATCGCCACCAACATTGAGAAAAACGCGCTGGGTGAAGACGGTAAACCCACTAATCATCCCCAAAGCCGCATCGGCAAAAGTCTTTCTCCGGAGTATGTCGCTGACAGTATTTTTAAAGCCGCCGAAAAAGAAAAACGACTGCTGCTACTTTCCACTGTTGGAAAATTATCATATTATGTTATGAAATTTTCACCCCTGCTTTATGAAAAAATAATGCAGCGCTCACTCCAATCGGAGCTGGATAGAGATTAAATAAATTTCAATCTCTTATATGAAATAAGGTTATCTTTGTGGGGCTGAAGCCCATTTTTTTAGGAGATATTCCAATCCACGGGTTAAAACCCGTGGCAAATCAGCGGCAAATCAGTGGCTAATTAGTTGTTGAGACCTCGGGAATCAATTGGGTGGTTCTGATTTCCACGACAATAAAAAGATATAACTTACCCTCGGGAGTTTCTCAAAATTTTCTACGGTAATGGACCAATATTTTTTCCGTGAATAGCCCCGAGCTTCAGCTCGGGGATAATTGGACGATCCCAAATCCCGGGCTTTAGCCCTAGCATGAGTACGATAAAGTAAATAAAACACAATGATGTTTTAACTAATGCATATACTCCTTAATTATTAAAAATTCCCTCCCACATATCTAATCACCATTTCTTCCACCACCGCTTCAACCGGAGTAGATATAACTTGCAGTATTATATCTACCACCGTTTCTGGAGATAACATTTTATCCCGTGGTAAATTTTCTGAGCCGGGGACCTGGTCCCACCAGGTGGAAGCAATAGCTCCGGGATGCAATTCCACCACCTTGATGTTGAACTTACGCAATTCTTCCCGCATCACCTGGGTAAGACCATGGAGCCCATATTTGGAAGCACAGTAACCGGCGGCGTTCCGGAAGGGTTCCAGACCGGCCACGGAGTTCATCTGCAGAATAAGTCCTTCCCGCTGCTCTTTCATCATGGGAATCACGGCGCGGGCCAGCAGGAAAGGGCCCGTCAAATTGGTGGCGATCATCAGATCCCATTCGGCTGGAGTCAATTCTTCCAGATGTTTGAAAATCCCCACCCCGGCGTTATTGATCAATACATCGATACTCTGGGTGCGTTCGCGTACCTGGGTCATGAAACTTTCCACCTGCACAGGGTCCCGCACATCCAGCGGCAACGGCACAATATTGTCTGGGAAATCCTCGGCCAGCCGCTTGAGATCTCCCAACGAACGAGCCCCGGCGTAAACCACGGCTCCCTGTTCCGCGAGTTTGCGTGCTACCAGCGCCCCAACTCCCCGGCTGGCGCCGGAAATTATGACGTGTTTATTATTTGAAGTTCCTGACATGTCTGGTTTCCTTTCTTCGCTTGGCTTGGGTCCAGTTGTCAGGAAAACTTAACTTCCCCACCCTAGGCGTAAAAACAATTCCCGACCTCTCCCTTGCCTTGGCTTAATTCCTTCCAGGGACTATCTTGGCCCCGTGCAGCTGAGAAAGGGAACCTGAAGAAGATTGATTCGTTCGCCCAATATGTCCCATCTTAAACTCCACCTGATCCTCCTACCCCTTCTGGCTACTCATATTGCCGCCCTGGAGATAAGAACTATAAATCAAACCTCCAACCGGTTGGTGCTGGAAATCCGTATTCCCCCTCCCCGGCCCCATTTCCTTCAGCTTGCCGGCCGAAATCGGTTGGTGGCCTGGTGGGACAGTAGCCAGTGGGCCGTGGTAGCCGGAAAGGTGGAAGCCGTTCTCCAGGTGCCGCTGCTTTACCCCCCCGGCGCGGAGGTCACTGTTAATGTTCTGCAACAGCGCACCGCGCCTCTGCCGGAAATTCTCACCACGGCGCCGGAGGCTGATGAAGAAGCCCTAAGGCTGCTCCCCTCCTACCCTGACCAAGGCAGCCTGAGAATTCTCTTTCAAAGGAAAGGAATTTTGCGGGGTTTCGGGGTAGGGCAACTATGGCTGCCCTTGCACCAACCTGCCCACCGTTACCTCACTTATGTGAAATTGGAGATTTTATTCTCCCCGGAAGCTGGTGGGAAACTGACCCGCGGCGAACCGCCTTTGGGCTTCATCAACCGCGCTCAGGCCCATAACTGGCGCCTGGCCCGGACCACTCCACTGCGTCGGGCGGTTAACCTGCCCGCGGGCACCTGGTTTCGCATACCCATTACTGCCAACGGCATCTATTCACTTTCCGCTGAAGATTTCCCACCTGACATACAGGTCCCCGATCCCGCCTACTGGCGCTTGTATAGCCCTTACTGGAACGGCTACCCCCTGAAAGAAAAACTGCCTGAGGGCGAGGTTCCTCCCCCCAATCTCCAAACACTGGCCTATCAGATCGAGCGAACTACCGGTTCCTCATCCCGAATTTTATTTTACGCCAGGGGCCCCCAGGGTGATTATAACGATGATTTCCAGGTGCATCCCTTCGCCGACACCTTGAGCTATTGGTTAGTGATACCCGACCAGATCAGTGCCAACCCCGATACCATCACTACCCTCGCCTCTACAACCGGCACCGCCGTGGATACCATCCGGAGCTACCGGGCAGTGTTCTACCACGAACTGGATCAGGTCAACATTCTCCATTCGGGACAGGTCTGGGTCGGCGAACAATTCAATGGCATCTCCGATTTCCGGAGTTTCAATTTCCAGATTTTAGGGCTGGACACGCACCAGCCGGTGACCTTCAGCGCCCATTTCTTGGGAACTTTGAACTATGAAGATCGAGTGCAGCATTATTACAGTATTTTTCTTAACGAAATAGAAATGGCCGTGGGCCAAGATTTTTACGATAACAACCACGACATCCACGTACATGGCACGGCCAACGGCAATATTCTCCGGGAAGGCAGTAACTTGCTCCTCATTCAGTACTCCGGCAGCAGTCAGAACGCCACCAGCTACCTGGATTCTTTTCGGCTGGATTACTATCGCTATTTCGTGCCCCAAGGGGAAATAATTCAGGCTCCCATCCAACTGGGCAGCGGTTTAACCCGCGTACAAATCAGTGCCGAATTGCGCACCTGGGACGTAACCGACTTCAATCACCCCACGGCCTGGCAGGTGGAAAGCGACGGTTTTCAGCTGGTGAGCCCCGGCAGGCATTTCCTGGTGGCTTTTACCGAGGATCAAATTCGCAACGCCCAGCTCCAACCCGCGCCACCCCTGGACCAACCGGTTTTGCGGACCACCCAAATCCAGGCTGACTACATCGTCATCACCCCCCGCGTTTTCGGCGAACAGGCCCGGCGTTTCCAAACCATACGTGAGAACCTAGTTCCCATCGGAGAACGGATGGCGGTGGTCATTGCCTATCTGGACGATATCTACCTTGAATTCAGCGGTGGTGTTCCGGATCCCATGGCGCTCAAGTATTTCCTGGCTTACGCTTACCACAACTGGCAAGCACCCCGGCCCCAATACGTACTGCTGCTGGGTGACGGGGATTTCGATTATCGCAATCTCACTGGACTTTCCGCCAATCGGGTTCCCACTTGGCAAATCAACGGCCTTAGCGATATCTCCAGCTACGCCACGGATGATCGCTACGTGTACGTGGACGGCCAGGACGTCGTACCGGATCTGGCCATCGGGCGCATTCCCGCCCAGGACGTCGCGGAGTTGGAAGCCTGGTTAGATAAATTAGAAGCTTACTTGCTGGAGCCTCCCCCAGGTTTATGGCGCAATACCTTGACATTGGTGGGTGACGATCCCCTACGACCCAATAACAACGAACCGGAACATATCTACCAGTCAGAAAACATTGCCGGACGCTTGCCCCGGAGTATGTTGGTAAAGAAAATCTACCTCACCGAATATCCGGAAGTGCAGGACCCCAATTCACCCTACGTCCGCAAACCGGCCGCGAAGGAAGATTTATTGCAGAAATTGTACGACGGCACCGTGCTGGTGAACTACATGGGCCACGGCTCACCCTACGTATGGGCTCAAGAACAGGTCTTTGTACAAGCCGATCTGTCCCGGGTCCAGACCGGTGATAAGCTGCCTTTCTGGACGGCCGGGACCTGCGATTGGGGCAAATTCGATGATCTCAGCACCGATGCTGTCAGTGAGGATCTATTGCTCATGGAACACAACGGCGCCATCGGTGCCCTGGCCGCCACCCGCAAGTCTTTCTCCACCACCAATGCCAACCTTTTCTATAAATTCTTTGATAATCTTTTCCCCAATTTGAACAGCTCCCGCTCTCTAGAACTGGGCATAGCCGTAATGCTGGCCAAGGCCGCCACCGGGAACCAAAGCAACAATGAGAAATATATTCTGTTCTGTGACCCCGCACTGAAATTGGCCACTCCCGTGGACCAGGGGCGGGTGCTATCCATCGATCCGGCGGTACCCCTGGCTATGGGACCGCTGGAATACACTGGGGATGTTGGTAGCGATGGTCTGCCAGCCTTTGGTACGGCCTCCATAACCGCTTACGATTCACCCCGGCGGGTTACCCGCACCTACAGTTGGTACTACCACGGTACTGAATACACCGGTAGCTTGTCCTATAATCTCCCCGGCAAACGCATTTTCCGGGGTTTGGCGCGAGTAGAACAGGGACAATACCAGGGGCGCTTCATCGTTCCTAAGGATATCCGTTATCAAGGGCGCCAGGGAATTCTCAACGTGCTTTATTGGAATGATACCCTCAGCGGAGTGGCTTTCGTCGATACCCTTTCTTTCCAGGGCAGCGATACCACCCAGCAGAATCAGGAAGGCCCCCGGATCCGCTTCCTGCTGAACCATTCCCCACTGATGGACGGTGATCGGCTTTCAGCCAACGAACCGCTGGAAATTGAGTTGCGGGACCCCCAGGGAATCAATCTGACCGGTTCCAGCGGGCATAGTATTCTGCTGGTCATTGATGACGATCAGGAAAACGCTTTGGAGCTGACGGACCTTTTCTCTTACGATCTGGACAGTACCACGGTGGGGCGATTGAGCTATACCCTTTCCCAGATCAGTCCCGGCGAGCATACCTTATGGGTCCAGGCCTGGGACAATCTCAACAATCCCGGAACAGCGGAAATCACACTGGATTTCTTCTCCGCTGAGGAGTTCCGCGTGTATGAAGCTCTCAACTTCCCCAATCCCATGACCTCCGATACACATTTCACTTTCCGCGTTTCCCACCCCGCCCAGGTGGTAATAAGAATATTCACTTTAAGCGGTCGCAAAATCCGGGAGTTGCAAGCGGGAGTGCTGGAACCGGGCTTTAATCAGATTTACTGGGATGGTTTGGATCGTTACGGGAAGGAGCTGCCCAACGGAGTTTACCTGTATACCATCTCCGCCAAGCAAAGTGCAGGGAAAGCCTCTTATTCTCTGGTGGAAAAACTGGTGATCGCCCGATGATCCTCTCTCGACTGCCGGTACCCATAATCCTGGCCAGCACCTCTCCCCGCAGGCGGGAGCTGTTGCGGCAGTTGAGTCTTGAGTTTCGGGTCGTCCCGGCTCAGGTTGATGAAACCTTCCGGGCTAAAAGTCCCACGGAAACAGCGCTGGAGCTGGCACGGCATAAAGCGGCGGCGGTGGCACGGCAATATCCGGATCATTTAGTAATCGCCGCGGATACCGTGGTGGTTTATCAGTCGCAACTGTTGGGTAAACCTCGGGATTATGCCGACGCCTACAGGATGCTCCGATTGCTCGCGGGTGACTGGCACGAGGTGATTACCGGCTTGGTGTTTCAATTGCAGGAGATAGACTTCCTTAGCAGTAAAGTCGAACTGACGAGGGTTCATTTCAAGCCATTGACCGATGAGGAGATTGAGGCCTATCTGGCGGAAGGCACGGCCCTGGATAAAGCCGGGGCTTATGCCATTCAGGGTAGTTTCGGCTTGTACGTGGACCGCATTGAAGGCTGTTATTACAACGTAGTTGGATTGCCGCTGGCCCGCTTCGGTGATTTGTATAAAGCGGCTGAGCGGGCATTGGCAGACTTGCGAAAGTCCAGGGCAAAACCTAACGTTGAGCAATAAAAAGGGGAACGCAAGTGCCGCTACATGAAAAACTAAAATCCATCCGCCTGAATCAGAATATTTCGCTGGAAGAAATTTCCCAACGGACGCGGATCAGCCTACATATTCTACGCGCCCTGGAGCAGGGCGACTACTCGGTTCTGCCTATGCCTTACGTACGACTCTTTATCCGTTCCATCGCCAGAGAGATCAATTTCTCCCCTGATGAAGCCATCCGCATTCTGGAAGCTGATCTGCAACTGGCACCAACTACTCCACCGGAAAAATTAACTACCACACCGGAAAGCTCCACCGCCCCGCCATTGGGTTTTCAGAGTGGTGAGGGTGAAAGCCATCTATTTAACGAAAGCAGCTGGAATCGGAACCTTATCGTGCGTATCGCAGCGGCGGTGGTAGTGGTGATCATCTTGGTTTTGGCTGGCCGTAAGCTATTCCGTTCCCACCCCAGCCAACCCGGGCAACCTTCTTTCGCCCTGCCGGCCAAGGGAACCGTAATCCAGGACTCCGTTAAATTCGATTTATCCCAGAGGCAGGACACCCTCCAATTGCGCATTCAAGCCCGGCCGTTCCTGGCGGTCATCAAAGAGCCGACGAACGACGGCCCGAGGGACACCGTTTGGCTCAGCGACAGCAGCAATTTCACCGCTCCTATCCCCGACCACACCGTTTTCTGGTTCTTCCCGGCCACTAATGCTTTCATAACCCTGGACCAAGACACGATATACACTCCCGATCAACAGTTCACCGGCTGGGGCCAGATACAGCTCCGTGACGGGGAATTGAAAATCCTGTTCATGCGCTGAGAACCGGCCCCTGAGCCTAGCCGCGGGAACCGGACCAGAGAGAACGTTCTAAGACATATTACTGAGAACCCGTAGGTAAATAGGGTAGTTGAGCTTGGTGGAGCTGTCTTTTAGTTAAATAAGTTGGCCTCGGTTTCCTTTTTCCGGTCCACGAGCCTAATCAATGACAATCCGACCTCTGCTCGCCTGATATGGCAATGCCCCTCTGCACTTATTTACCTATCGACTGTTATGTAAAGGGTCAACAGTTTTTTTATGACGAGTTCCTCTGTT
>CAYXZO010000084.1:0-7908 GCA_964469505.1 uncultured Lentisphaeria bacterium
ATCCGGCTGGTGGCAAATCCAGCTTTCCTGGTGGCGTAACGGGGAGTGGTACTACCACCAGTTTTCCCTAAATATTCCTTAGATAATCATGTTGTGGACTGCTCTGTTATTGGGTATTACGGGTAGCATACATTGCGTCGGGATGTGCGGCCCCTTGGTCTTGGCGTTGCCGAGCCAAAAGCCATGGGGGCGTTTTGTTTACCTGCGGTTACTCTATCACGGTGGACGGATCGTAGGGTATGTTTTGCTGGGAATTCCGGCGGGCCTAATCGGTCGCAGTATATCATTGATGGGGTGGCAGAGGGCGCTATCGATCATCCTCGGCGCAGCGCTATTATTGGGCGTGATCGCTCCCAGTATCGGTGGGAAGGGCCCCCGTTTTATTAGATGGTTGTCCCTATTGCCGGAGAAGCTTGTCTTGAGATTCGGTCATAGGTTTCGGATTGCTCGAAGCGGAAAGGATTATTGGTTGGTTGGGATGCTGAACGGCTGGTTGCCTTGTGGTCTGGTCTATACGGCCATGGCCGGGGCTGCCGCCAGTGGCTCTTTTTCAGGAGCCTTGCTTTACATGGCCCTGTTTGGCTTAGGGACGGTACCCATGTTGTTTCTGACCATGTTCGCCGGGAATTGGTTGGGCGGTTCCTTGCAGTCTATTTTCCGCAGAATAGCTCCCTATGCCGTGGGGCTTATTGGCCTGTTACTGATTTTGCGGGGGTTGGGACTGGGGATTCCTTTTATCAGCCCGCCGGCGGAGATGAAGCTGCATAACCCGACGATGGTATAGGAGTACGGAACCTCTTAGAAGTATTGTATCCAGACTTGATCTGTGTCTCGGCAAGCTGAAAGAACTTGCTGAGAAGTTTCGAACGCTTTAGCTTCAATCAGGCATGCAAATTAAAACAATTCTGGCAGTTACGAGTACGGCTATTCTGCTTGCGCTGGGGTGTAGTCGATCCGCAGATGAGAAATATGCCCAAGCGGAAAGCGCCTTTGCCCGCGGTGCATATGAACAAGCCCTAACCTTATGCCGGAGCTTGCAGGAAGAATATCCCACCTATACAAAAGCATATCTGTTGGCGGCTCGTATCATGGAAAGTCAGGACGATCCGGCCGGTGCAGTGTTAACCTGTCGCCGGGGCCTGGAGAACGGTGCCGATAGTGTGGCCCTGGGGTTGGTGCTGGCGAGAATCTATCGTCAGGCTGGTGAATTGGAACGGGCTTATGGTTATTATCGTCAGGTACTGCGGAAAGCTCCCCGCAATACTGTGGCCCTGAAGGCGGCGGGTGAAATTCTTAGAAGCAAAGGGCTATACTCCGCGGCCGCCGCTACGTATCGGCGCCTTTTACAAGCCGGAGACAAAAGTAAATCAGCGCGCCTGGCCCTGGCTGAGATCCTCCAGGCTATGGGGCAGGACTCAAACGCAGTAGCAGTATTGAAACAAATAATGGCATCTAACCCGCTGACAGCCAAGGCTTATTCCCTATTAGCTGTGTCCTGGGCGAGGCTGGGAGAGTCTGCAGATTCAGTGCGGACCTATCACCAGCGAGCAATCCAATTAGCCCCCCAAGACAGCAGCGTGTTGAAAAATTATCTCCGCTTTCTTCAAGACCAGGGTCCGGTCAACGAATATTTAAAGCAGCTTCAGAAATATACCGCCCTTTTCCCCGATGACCCCTGGGGACGCCGACGATTGGCCGGCCTGTATCAAGCCCTGGGAGCCGAAAGTCCCACCTGGTTGAATGCGGCATTAAAAGAATATCGCCGGTTAATTGATCTTGATCCTCTGGATGCTTCCAGCCAGGCCCACATGGCTGAGATTTATTTACGCCAAGGGAAAAGCAATTTAGCCCGTTTGCGGGCCAAGCTCGCTTTTGAGATCGCACCCTCTCCTCGATATCAAGCCTTACTCGATTCCGTAATGCGTTATGAGCCATAGGCAGACGTGGTTCAAGTTCTGTTTGGGGGTGTTTTTATGGGTAGGTGCTTCAGCAGCAACCGCTCAAAGCCTTCGTAACGTAGATTTCTCCATATTTGGTGATAGTGCCATCGTTGTTTCTTACGAATTGGAAGAAGTACAGCCTGATGAGCTCTACGACGTGGCCCTGAAAGTCTCCACCAACGGAGGCCTCACCTACGATATTGTACCCCAGACTGTTACCGGCGACGTGGGGATAGGAATTAAAGGTTCGGGGCAGAAGCATATTTATTGGCGGGTTTTGGCAGACCTGCCGCGCCTGGATAGTGACGCTCTGGTAGTCAGAGTTACGGCCCAACGGCGCTTGACCACTTCGGGAATGGCTCGGGGGATGGCTAAAGGCATGATGAGAGGAGTTCTGGCTCTTTTTGTCGGTAACCGAGCCACCCGCAGTCGTTCCAACGGTGTGTCTTTGGATCTCGGCTCGCAGCTGACATATTTTAACGCTGGGGTGGTGCGCAGCTACCTATTGCACAGCACCCAGGGGCTCAGCTTCGCTATCCGGGGGGGCCTGCGATACACCGCCCTGCCTTTCATTTGGGAGTTGACCACCTTCAGCGAGGGTTACCGCCTGAAACCAGAGGCCCGGGAGCGGTTATTGCCTTACAGCGAGTATTATTTTCGCCATCCTCAAGCGGCCGGTAATTTTTGGTTCGAAGGCGTGGATCTAACTTTGAGATATACCGTCCTGCCGATATTCGTTTACTTCATTCCTTCCGTGGGGGTAGGCTATGAGTGGGGCTGGTTTCGACTGGGAGAAAGGCCTTATTGGGAGAAGAATGCATATACCCTATCCCGCTTGAGCAGCACCGGTTTTGTGGCCATAGCGGAAATCTCCCTTATCCCCAGCCGCTTTCTTAAAATATCTCTCAACGAACGCATTTCTTTAGGTCGCATCATTCCGACTTTTACCCTGGGTGCGAACCGCCTTACCGTTAATGACTGGTTAAGCGAGATCGCCACTACCAGTTTTACCATAAGCATAAGGCTGTAGATTCATGCGCAAGCTGTGGACCCTGCTGCTTATCCCGGTTATTTGGAGCTGTAGCGAGAAAAATCCCGCCATCCTGGAAGGTCTGCTGGGCTTGACCGAACCGGCCCCGGCGGATTTTCGCTTGATCCAGCCGGATTCCAACACTGTCTGGCGACAGGGGTCTACGGTCAGCGTTCGGTGGATAGGAAGTGATCGTTATCAGCGCGTGAATATCAATTTGTATCGTGGATCTCGTTTGTTTTTACCGGTAGCAGTCAATGCTAACAATAATGGGAGCTTCCAGTGGACGATTCCCCTGGGACTCCCTAACGCCACCGATTATTACTTGATTATCTACGCCGTAACAGACACTACCGCCCGCACACCCCATGACACCCCGTTTTCTATCTATCGCTCAGACCAGGACTTCAGAATCTTAAAACCAAACGGTGGCGAAAGCTATCATCGGGGTGATACGGTGTCCATTTTGTGGTTGGGTGGGACCGGTGGGGTTACCGTCAGGATCGACCTTTACCTGGGTACCGCTAAAGTTACTACCATAGCTGATGGTGCCTTAAATCGGGGGCAGTACCTATGGACGATTCCCAACTCCCTTACCGATGGGGATGGTTACCGCATACGGCTGGTGTGCCTTGAAACCAATGAGCAGGACATCAGTGATGGCGTATTTTCCATTGACTAGAACAGCGTTTAAGCACCGCTTGACAGTTTTCGCTGTCAGCAGTTTATTGCCACTTTTGGTCGGGGCACAGGTCTTGGAAGGCACATCTCCGCCTCACCCAGTACACATTGGGCACAAAGTCAAAACTCAACCTCAAGCAACTAATCCCCCGGTACCATTCCCCGTCTCCGATGTTGATCGCAATATTCCCGTCAGCTCCATAGCCCCCCACGATGGAGTGGCGGTGGTTATCGGTATTCAACGTTATCAGAATCCCGATATTCCTCCGGTGGATTTTGCCGTCAATGATGCCTTGGCGATGAAAGAATACCTCATTCGTGAGCTGGGATATAAGCCAGAAAATATTCTATTGATTCTCAACGAGAAAGCTACTCAAGCAGCGTTCAAGCGGATTTTTGAGGCGCAACTGGCGAATTATTTACCGCCGGATAGTAGTGGAGAAGTTTTTGTTTACTACAGCGGTCACGGCGCTCCTGATCCTGAAACCCAGAGGGCTTTTTTCGTGCCTTACGATTGTGACCCTTCATACGCCAAGCAGACGGGTTATTCGCTGGACGAATTTTACCGTAATTTAAATAAACTGCCGGCCAAACGGACCCTGGTGGTGCTGGACGCTTGCTTTAGTGGAGCTTCGGAAAAGGGCAGCTTACTGAAAGACGTCAGCCCCATTTTTATTTCTGTGGAAGCACCGGAAGGTTTGGTCAAATCGGGAGCGGTTTTCACCAGCGCCACTGGTTTGCAGATTAGCTCTTGGTATCCAGAAGAACACCATGGCCTTTTTACTTATTTCTTCCTCAAAGGCCTCCGCGGTGCCGCTGACAGTAATCAGGACCGGCAGATCTCAGTGGATGAGCTCTATGATTTTCTAAAAGAGAGAGTGTCCTACCAGGCGCAGCGTCTGCGAAATCGGGTTCAGCAGCCAGGACTGGAAACTACCGACCCTTCTTTGGTGCTGGTGAAATTTTAGGGATATTATTAAAGCTTATGGGTATGATCCGTTCTGGAAGCTAAACCCATAAAACCAACCTGTATGTTGTCTGCCTGCCCCCCAACCCCTAATTGCCCTGCTGACCGAGGCCACGCATTCAGCCGGAGAATGAGCCCGTTCCATTGGGCGCTAATTCTACTCCTGGTTGGTAGTCACTTTCCATTCCTACTGGCTCAAAATCGGAGCCGCTACACCGTCCACGACCGTACCTATTTGGATGTCCGATACCTTATTTTGCGTCACCAGCTCCCCTTGCCCTCCAGTTCCACTGGTCCCATTGATTTAAGTGGAATCCCTTCTTTAGGAGCTACCGGCTTACCTTCAATAACTGCGCCGCAAAAAATTGATTCGTACGCTCTCTTACTGATGCAGCCTTTTTATGATCAGGGAGCCGGAATCTTTTCCTGGGGCGAAGCCCGCTTGGGAAATCTGCTGTTGGTCAACCAGATGATCCTGGAGCCTACGGATGCTTTGCCCCCCAACTATCTGGGGAAGACCTGGCGCGGTCTGGCGGGATACACCCGGCAGGCGTTCTTGGACTATTCTCATACCGTGCCTTCTTTCCAATGGCGGCTGACCGCCGGTCGTTTTGAAGAATATTTAGGACCGGGACGCACCGGCCAGCTATTCCTCTCAGCGGGAGCCCGCCCGCTGGATCAAGTACGCCTGCTGCTGCGTCATGGCCCCTGGGAAGTATTGGCCGGCGCCAGCGAGCTGGACGTTATTAACGGACGCAGGCGCTATTTCAGTTATCACCGGCTGGCTTTTCAAATTGATAGTTGGTTGGTAGCGGCCACGGAGGGGATTGTTTTTTCGCGTATGGGGGGCGCGGATCTGGCGCTGTTAAATCCCTTTCAGTTTTATCATTTGGAACAGAACAACGGTCCGGCGCTTAGTGGCAATACCATGGTCTCTTTTACGGGGCGTTATTTAGGGAAAGGCTGGAGCCTGTACGGAGAATTCCTCATGGACGACGCCCAGGCTGATCATAAGGTTAAGGGCGATCTGGAGCCGGCGGAGATAGGGGGGCTGATAGGCTGGGAATGGGCCCTGCCGCAGGCCTACCTGGGGCTGGAGCTGGTGGCTCTTACCAACCGCACGTATAAAACTGCTGACACCACTGAGTGGTACCTACACCGGGGCGCGCCCCTGGGGTATCCCGCGGGCAGTGATTTAGGCCGCGTAAATTTCCACAGCCGCTGGTACCTGAATTCCGCCTGGCAGCTCGATGGGGAAGTGGATTACCTGGCCAGGGGCGAAGGAGAACTGAGTAAGCCCTGGGACACCCCGTGGATGGCTGACTCTGTCACCATGGAAACCGGCTATGATGAACCTTTTCCCACCGGGGTTGTGGAGCGCACCGTCTCGCTCAAGCTGGAGCTGACTAGAATTTTTCGCTGGGATCGTTGGTTGAGCGTGGTAGCGAAATACTACCACACGGATAACATCCATCATCAAAGGGGAATCAGCGATCAAGGCTGGGAGATTACCGGACGCTTTGTTTGGGAGTTTGGTTGGTGGCTTTGGAAAGATTAATAGCGGTACTGGTTAGAGCCCTCCAGCGGTAAGTGCCGGGTCTGCTGCCGGGCCATTTTTGTTACTTTTCTTTTTTGAAGAAATTTTATGCTGAAATCGAGTTAAAGCCTTCTATCTCGCTCCCGGGAGATTGGCTGTTTGGTGAGGGGGTTAGCTTGGAATGGCCCTAAGCGCCACAGAAATCTTGCTATTATCTGCTCCTGGTTTTAATCTTCAGCAAAATAAGTCTCGTTCCGCGATCAAGGTGGGTTTAGTTCCAGCGGAGAAAGCAGAGGTTCGCATTGGATGGTGGCATTCCTGGGAGCGAGTTGGCGGAGCTATGGGAACTAGTCGTCTAAGGGGCTCCGGACTTTCATCAGATCAATCTTTGCGACGTGGGTATAGATCATGGTGGTTTGCAGATTTTTATGCCCCAGGAGCTCCTGGACGGTGCGGATGTCGTAGCCCTTTTCCAGCAGATGGGTGGCGAAACTATGGCGGAGGCTGTGTATCGTAGCCGGTTTGTTTATACCGGTTTTTTCAAGAGCGGCTTTAAAGGCTTTTTGAAGTGAGCTGGGGTCCTGATGGTGCCGACGAACGGTATGGGTTCGGGGGTCAACCGAAAGGGTCTTGGACGGGAAGAGCCAGAACCAGCTCCATTCTTTACCGGCATGGGGATATTTCCCTGCCAGGGCGTCGGGTAAGGCCACTCCGGGCAGCCTGTCACGACGGTCTTTTTCGTACAGGAGACGGATAGTTTTCAGCTGTGCTTGCAAAGCGGATTTAAGCGATTGTGGGAGAACAGTGCGCCGGTCTTTATCTCCCTTGCCGCTGCGGATGATTATCATTTCTCTCTCGAGATCAACGTCTTTGACTCGAAGCCGCAGGCATTCTTTTAAACGCATACCGCTGCCATAGATGAGTTTAGCCATCAAAAGGTGGGTGTTTTTGAGATTATTGAATATGGCTTTGATTTCCGAACGAGACAGAACCACCGGCAGGCGGGGTTTTCGTCGTGAGCGAATGGCGGCAATAGAGTTGCCGGGTTGTTTTTGCAGCGCGTAGCGGTAGCAAAAAATCAGAGCATTCAGGGCCTGGTTTTGGGTGGAGGCCGCCACTCCCTTTTCAACCGCCAGATAGCTGAGGAAGTGCTCAATGTTCGTTTCGGAAATTGTCTCCGGTGGTTTATAATGTAGAAAGTCACGAAATCTTTTTATCCAGGACAGATATGATTTTTCGGTCTGATAGGAATAGTGTTTAAGGCGGAGTATGCGAGCTGTTTCCTCGATGGTTTCTTCCCATTTTTTCTCACTTTTCTGACCGGAAAAGTTTTGTTGTATGTTATCTCTTTTTGATAGGAAATAAGAATAATGCTTCAGGGCGTTCTCGGCTTGACGAACCTGCCAGTTTTCATAAGTGGTGGAGATGTTATTCAAGAATTCCTTTAACTGCTGGGATGATAAAGCAATCTGAGGGTTTAATTCATGGGAGCGATAAGCAAGTTGCACCCAGTGAATGTAAAAAGGGATGTATTTATTTTTTAGGCGGACTTGTTCCTTCAGGAAAGCACGGAAAAGTTCAAAAGGTTGTCGATTATTATCAGAAGCCATGATTCCGCATATCCTTTCATTTCATTATATTATACGGAAACAAAGGTTTAATAGCCAACAAAAATGTTTGACATATAAGGCTAGGGGGTTAAATTGAAACTGAGTGGAGAAAATCCGTGGAAGAAATTAAATAGGGATGTTAT
>CAYXZO010000085.1:0-7783 GCA_964469505.1 uncultured Lentisphaeria bacterium
TAGAAGGTCCGATATATCTCAATATTTGCATGCTGGGGGATCAGATCTGCCAGTTCACCGCTAAATGTGCCGTACATCCCGTCTGGCATCGGGCATTGGATTCACTGCGGGAGGTTTTAGGTGGGGTACGTATTCACGAGCTGGGCTACCAGAGTATGCTAAACAACAGGGAAACCATTCCCTTAAACACGTCCAAAGAAGCGTCTGCCTGAAGGTGGAGTTCGAGCACTACAATCCGTTGAAGACCACTGTAGATGATGATGTCAAATGCTATCACTGTGGAGCAGACTGTGGACCTGACCCGGTTCAGTTTGATGGTAAACCCTTTTGTTGCCGCGGCTGTCGCACAGTTTATAAGCTGTTGAATGAAAAACAGCTTTGCCGTTATTATGAATTAGATTCAGATGCCGGCAATCGCCCTGTCGAAGATGCTCTCCCTGAAAGGTTTCAATATCTTGATTTACCCGAAGTCCGTCAGAAAGTACTATCCTTCGAAAGTCATGAGCTGTGCCGGGTCTCCTTCTTCGTGCCTTCAATGCACTGCAGCGCCTGTATTTATTTGCTGGAAAATCTACCGCGTTTGGAGAAAGGTGTCCTTAAGGCAGAAGCCGACTTCGCTCGTCGCACGGTCCACATTCATTATAACCCGCAGCAGATAACTCTGAGCCGGCTGGCCGCTCGCCTAGCCGGGTTGGGATATGAACCGGAAATTGATCTTCAGCGAGAGACTCGCAGAGTCGAGCAGCAGGAAAAACGTCTTTTATACGCCAGGTTAGGAGTCGCGGGTTTTGCTTTCGGCAATGTGATGCTTTTAAGTCTCCCCCATTATCTCGCTGGTAGCCAAGATTTGAGCCCGGAACTATTCCGTCTTTTTAACTGGCTAAGTCTGGTGTTAAGCTTGCCGGTATTATTTTTCTCCGCTCGTGAATTTTTCGAGTCGGCCATTAGAGGTCTAAAAGAAAGGCAAGTTTCGGTTGACCTACCCATCGCTTTGGGTGCCACTGCCTTATTTTTGCAAAGCGCTTGGCTGGTGGCGTGGCAGGGGCAGCCAGGTTATTTCGATTCTTTCACCGGTTTGATCTTTTTCCTGTTAGTTGGTCGAGTATTTCAACAGAAAACATATTCAGCCCTCTCTTTTGCCAAATCTCTGAAAGATTTTTTCCCATTAGCAGTTCGAAGATTAACGAACGATAGGGTTGAATTAACGGCGCTGGAAAAGGTCAAACCCGGCGATCGCCTGGAAATCAGACATCAGGAATTAATCCCGGCGGATGGTGTTCTTCTACAGGGTGTTGGAAGGGTGGATTATGCCTTTATAACCGGCGAAAGCAGGGTACAAGAGGTTTCATCGGGTGATTTGTTGTACGCCGGCGGTAGACAGATGGGGCCGACCATCATTATGGAAATTGTGCGGGCTCCTGCTCAAAGCTACCTAGGCCAACTATGGCAATCCATCACCAAGAACCAGAGAGCTCCCCGTGGAATCTCAGCGGTCGTTGATCGGATTAGCCCCTGGTTTACTGCAGGGGTATTGATGCTAGCAACAGTGGCCGCTTTCTTTTGGTTCCTAACAGATCCAAGCAAAGCAATCTCCGTGGCGGTGGCCGTTTTAATCGTTGCCTGCCCATGTGCCTTGGCTTTAGCGGCCCCTTTTGCTTATGGTACTGCCCAGCGGTTATTGGCTCACCATGGCTTTTTTCTAAGTCGTCCCCAGTTGATTGAAAGATTAGCCGAAATAAAAAATATTGTTTTTGACAAGACCGGCACCCTCACTTTCAGTAGTAACACTGCTGCCCAGTTTGTCGGCAACCCCCTTTCGATCAATGAGAAACGCCGTGTGGCAGCACTGGTGCGCCACTCAGTTCATCCTTTAAGTGAGAGGATATACCACTCCTTAAAGTTGAGGGAATACCCCGAAGTGGAAGATTTTTTAGAACTACCGGGGCGTGGTCTTAAAGGTAGAGTTGATGGCATAGAGGTCCTTCTGGGCAATGCTGCTTGGGTGGGATATCAGGAGTCGACGCAGGAAGTCGCTTTGCCCTTTCCGGCCGTGAAGGTTTATTTATCATTTAATGGTATAATTCGGGGCTACTTTCTGGTTTTGGAAGGGAAACGTCCTGGTCTGTCGCAGTTGATTCCAAACCTGCGCGAAAAGTACTCCTTGTTCCTTATTAGTGGTGATCGCCGGGAAGCGGCCTCAGAGTGGTTTGATCTGTTTGCAAAAGAGGAACTGCATTTTGAGGTCTCTCCGCAGGAGAAAAGGTCTTTTATAGAAAAGCTTCAGCTTGGACTTGGTCCCACCTTGATGGTGGGAGATGGCTTGAATGATGCAGCGGCCCTCCAGTCCGCCGACGTGGGAGTGGCCGTGGCAGAAACCAATAATAGTTATTTCCCGGAAAGTGACGCCCTGCTTCGGGCCGAGAAACTGAACAAATTGCCATCATTTTTGCAGTTTTCGCATAGAACCCAACTAGTAGTTAAGGCTGCCCTGTTGTTATCATTGCTTTACAACGGTATCGGGCTGTCATTTGCCGTCACAGGTAACTTAACTCCGCTCGTTTCGGCTTTGCTGATGCCCACAAGTTCAATAGTAGTGGTTAGTTTCAGCACCTTATTGACCCGTTGGGCGGCTCGGCGGATGGAGAGTACTGGATGAAAATAATGTTCCTTTTGGTAGGGGCCAGTATGTTGGTCGCCCTAGGATTTCTCATGGCATTTCTTTGGGCTAATCGCTCCGGTCAATTTGATGAAGGCGAGACCCCGGCTATGCGGATTCTTTTTGATCCCGAAGACATAACCGACAGCTCCAAAACTAATTCTACGCCTAAAGGTCAATGAAATCTATAGGTCAAAGTCTTATAAATAGGAGGACGGAAAGGTAATGGAGTTAGAACGTTTTAAGTACGACAACCGGATTGTACGCCTGTTCCTGCTGGCTACGGTGTTCTGGGGAATTGTGGCTTTTCTGGTCGGGTTGACAGTGGCCATTGACTTGTTTTTCCCTGCTCTGAATTTGGGAAATCCATTTACAACCTTTGGGCGATTGCGACCGTTGCACACCAATGCAGCCATTTTTGCTTTTGTGGGGAATGGTATTTTCCTGGGGTACTATTACTCCATTCAGCGATTATTAAAAACGCGTAATTTCAGCGATTTACTAGCTCGGATCCACTTTTGGGGATGGCAGCTGATAATAGCTGCAGCCGCTGTTTCACTGGTGATGGGTTACACGACTAGTAAAGAGTATGCGGAACTCGAATGGCCCATAGATATAGCCATCGCAGTGGTATGGGTGATTTGGGGCATTAATATGATAGGAACCATTAAGCAACGGCGTGTGAGACACATGTACGTTGCAATTTGGTTTTATATCGCCACCTTTATCACCGTTGCCGTTCTGCATATCGTGAACTCATTAGAGATTCCCGTCTCTTTTATGAAGAGCTATTCTCTTTATGCCGGCGTGCAAGATGCAATGGTTCAGTGGTGGTATGGGCATAACGCCGTGGCTTTCTTTTTAACAACTCCCATCCTGGGCTTAATGTACTATTTCGTTCCGAAAGCAGCTGAACGCCCGGTTTATTCCTACCGACTTTCCATTATTCATTTCTGGGCCCTGGTATTTATTTATATCTGGGCTGGTCCCCATCATTTGCTGTATTCTGCCGTTCCTAATTGGGCCCAATCTCTGGGGACGGTTTTCTCCTTGATGCTCATCGCTCCTTCATGGGGCGGAATGCTCAATGGTCTGTTAACCCTACGTGGTGCTTGGGACAAAGTTCGGGAAGATCCTGTATTGAAGTTCTTCGTGGTTGCGGTTACTGCCTATGGTATGTCGACATTTGAAGGGCCGATGCTGTCCACTAAAACAATCAATTCCGTCTCCCACTTCACAGATTGGACCATCGCACACGTTCATGTGGGTACTCTCGGTTGGAATGGCTTCTTGATTTTCGGTATGCTGTATTGGCTCGTACCGCGCTTGTACGGCACGAACCTCTATTCTCGCAAATTGGCTAACTGGCATTTCTGGATCGGAACTCTTGGCATTCTGTTCTACGTAATCTCCATGTATTGGAGTGGTATTACGCAAGGATTAATGTGGAAACAGTTCAACGATCGGGGATTGCTGCAATATCCCAATTTTTTGGAGACTGTCCTGCAGCTGATTCCGATGTATGTAATTCGAGCCGTGGGTGGTACGCTATACCTGGTGGGTGCTCTGCTGATGGTTTACAATTTGGTGCGTACCGCCAAGCAGGGGAACTTCATTCCGGAAGTTGAAGCAGAAGCACCTCCATTGAATGCTGATAAGGATGAGCATAAGAGTGTCTATGGCCATCGCTGGCTGGAAAGCAGGCCGGTGCAGTTCTTTATCGCCGCCCTGGTAGCTATTCTAATCGGTTCCATTATAGAGCTGGTGCCGATGTTTGTAATAAAGAGCAATGTGCCGACTCTGGCCACTGCAAAGCCTTATACGCCATTGGAGCTTGAAGGCCGGGACATATACATCCGCGAAGGGTGTGTTGGGTGTCATTCTCAGATGATTCGTCCGTTCCGAGATGAAGTTGTGCGTTTTGGACCCTATTCCCGTGCCGGGGAATATGTATATGATCATCCTTTCCTGTGGGGATCAAAGCGTACCGGACCCGATCTAAGCCGGGAGGGAGTTGGTAAACTCCGGAAACCCAATGCCTGGCATTACAACCACATGCGCGATCCACGCTCTATGTCCCCAGGGTCTATTATGCCTCCATATCCCTGGTTACTGACCAACAAACTGGACATAAGCGATCTGCCCGCTAAGATTCGAGCCATGCGGAAATTAGGAGTACCGTATCCCGAGGGCTATGAGGAACAAGCTGCAAAAGATCTTGAGGAACAAGCGCAAGCTATAGCGGCAGATTTGAACCAGATGGGAATTAAAACCAGCTGGGACCGAGAAATAATTGCGCTAATTGCCTACCTCCAGAAGCTGGGACGCAACGTCCAGCCAATGGAACAGTGAGAGGAATAGTAAAATGCGACATCTCATTAGTTTTGCTTCTGGGGACCCTACGCTAGGTATCTTGGCGCTGCTTATTTTCCTTTCAGTGTTTGTTGGGATAGTGTGGGTCACTTGGCGGTTGACTCCGGAATACCGCCAGGAGATGAAGAACCAACCTTTTGACGAAGGAACCCCGGACTAAATTTGGAGTGAAAGGGCAATTCTATGGCCAGAAAAAGAATTAAAGACGAATTATTAAACCACGAATATGACGGCATTCGTGAATATGATAATGATTTGCCATCCTGGTGGCTGTGGTTGTTCTATGTGACTATCGGCATTGCGGTGGTTTATATCTTCAGCTATCATGTATTTAGTATTGGTGATATAAATGCGGGAACCCTTAAGGCGGCTTCGGTAAGTGATGGACTTCTCCATCGCTATGAGTCGCCATGGCAAGGAGCCGGCTCGATGCTCGCTCAAGCACCCGCTCCCGAAGCGGAGAAAGCTGGTACACCCACTCCGGTTGAAGAAGAGAATATCCCCCGCATTACTGACCCGGCACGCTTGGACAATGGGGCTCAAATATATGCCAAAAACTGTGTTCCATGCCATGGAGACAAGGGTCAAGGAGTTATCGGACCTAATCTCACCGATGAATACTGGATTCACGGGGGGACAATGACGGATGTTGTAAAGACTATCACCTACGGTGTACCGGCTAAGGGTATGATTCCATGGGGCGGAACCCTGAGCAAGGATGAAATAC
Organism: uncultured Lentisphaeria bacterium; assembly: GCA_964469505.1. Lineage (GTDB taxonomy): Bacteria > Fidelibacterota > UBA8477 > UBA8477 > JABMPR01 > CAYXZO01. The sequence goes on from CAYXZO010000085.1 coordinate 5,757, forward strand.
TTGACGTTGCCGGATTCATCCTGGAACGGCTCCAGGGCACCAATCCCCCCAATGCCAAGCCACCCCAAGGAGAGAAAGTTACGAGTTGATAAATACTGCTGGTTTTCAGTTTAACAAGCAGCAGAATCATAAGCGGGGGAAATCTTGAAGGGTACAGGGACTCAGGAGGTAATACCGCACGGAAAGCCTTCGGCTCCATCACGATCGTCTGGCAATGGTGCACAAGAACCCTCTTTCAGAGACCGGATCGCTACAGTTGATGAAGAGGGGCGCCGGAAATGGATCTACGCACGTAAAGTATCTGGTCCTTTCCATACCGCGCGAGATATCTTCCATGCTGTTCTGCTGATCATATTCTTTGCCGGCCCTTTCATAACGATTAACGGGCACCCGGCGCTATTGTTGGATGTAATTCACCGGCGGTTTGTTATTCTGGGAGTAGCTTTCTGGCCCCAGGATTTCCATATCTTCGTCCTGGCTATGGTGGCCGGGATTGTGGCGATTCTGTTGTTTACCGCCGTTTATGGACGGCTTTTCTGTGGCTGGGCCTGTCCCCAAACGGTTTTCATGGAGAGTGTTTTCCGCCGAATCGAATACTGGATCGAAGGCGACGCCCCGGCTCAAAAAAAGCTGAACGCTGCCCCCTGGACCGGGCGTAAAATTCTGAAAAAAGGGCTCAAGCACGCCGTTTTTTACGGAATTTCTTTTACCATCGGGAACTGGTTCCTGGCATATATAATGGGAAAAGATGCCTGGTGGCGGCTGGTGACAGACCCGCCCTCGCAACACATCCAGGGCTTGACCATTATGATAATTTTCTCCGGGGTGTTCTATTACGTCTTCGCTTTCTTCAGAGAACAGGTATGTACGCTTGTGTGCCCCTATGGGCGTTTCCAATCGGTACTGCTGGATCCCAATTCCATTGTCATCTCCTATGACTTTGTGCGGGGTGAACCGCGGGCCAAACTGGGAAGAAATCGGCCCGCTGAGGCTGGCGATTGCATCGATTGCCACCAGTGCGTTGATGTCTGTCCAACGGGGATCGATATCCGTAATGGTACTCAGCTGGAATGCATTAATTGCACCAATTGTATCGATGCCTGTAACCACGTGATGGAAAAAGTGGGCAAGCCCAAAGGCTTGATTCGCTACGCCAGTTATAACAGTATCAAAACCGGGCGACGCCAGTTATTTACTTCCAGAGTGATCGGCTATTCCGCAGTGTTATTGCTGTTAGGAACTTTAGTGGGAGTTATGTTGGCTAGCCGAGCCCCAACCGAAACGACGATATTGAGGGCCCCCGGGAGCTTGTATCAAACTCAGGCAGATGGTCGGATATCCAATTTGTACACCGTTAAGGTCGTTAATAAAAGTTTTGATAGCTTGACTGTTGAGTTTCGTTTACTGAAACCTAAAGGAGAGTTAAGTCTGGTTGGGGGCTCATTAGTGGTGCCGCCCCAACAAGTTGTTCGCCGGGCTCTGTTTGTAATATTGCCTCCCGATGAGATCACAGGGGAAAAAGTGCCTGTTCTAATTGGTGTTTACTCAAACTCCAGGTTGTTGGAAAAGGTGGCCACGGCATTTATGGGCCCGCTTTCCACGCAATGAGTAATAAATTCCAACCCTGGCCCTGGGGATTGGGTCTCCTGTTCGCAGCCTTCGTTTTGTTTTTGCTCATCGCCTTGGTTAAGCTGGGGAATACTCATATTTCAATGGTTAAACAGGACTATTATGATCCCGGCCCGGCCCGGGTGGCGCTATTGGAAGCCCAAAAGCGGGGGAATTTGGATTCAGCCCGCTATGATTACACCTGGGATGCCTCCAGCCGTACGCTAGAGATCTCTTTCTCAGCTCCTGTTCCGGACAGCGGCCGAGTCAACCTGTACCGCCCGTCAGATGATCGCCTGGACCAGAGCTACCCGTTGAGTCTATCGCGCGAGGGAAAGATGACACTTGGGCTCAAGGAGCTTAGATCCGGCTGGTGGCAAATCCAGCTTTCCTGGTGGCGTAACGGGGAGTGGTACTAC
>CAYXZO010000086.1:0-7539 GCA_964469505.1 uncultured Lentisphaeria bacterium
ATTTAGATGTATTTGTGATTAAGTTGAAGACTTATGTCGAACGGAAATTGCAAAGTATAAAACAAACTGAATCCCAAAAGTTAAAGTTACGGGGAATAGACTGTGAGATAATGAAATGTTTTTATTGTAAACAGCTTATTTGTTGAAAGACTCGCCCCACTCCCGCGCCTGCTCAAAATACTTGTCCAGTGTGCGCTGGGCTTCACCGAATACAGTTCCCCGTGGAAAGCGACCGCTGCGATTGGGCTTGCCGGCAGGTTTACCAGTGAGCAGTTCAATACCTTCGTAAATCGTGTCCACTGTCCAGATGTGGAACTTGCCCTCTTCCACTGCCTGTAAAACTTCATCACTCAACATTAAATGTCGCCGGTTGGCGGAGGGGATCAAAACTCCCTGATCACCCGTCAACCCTCGGCATTTACAAACCCGGAAGAAACCTTCGATTTTTTCGTTGACGCCCCCGATGGCCTGGATCTGTCCCCACTGATTCACAGAACCGGTGACGGCCAGACTCTGCTTGATGGGATAACCGCTGAGAGCGGAGAGAATGGCGTACAGCTCGGTGGAGCTGGCACTGTCCCCGTCAATACCGCCATAGTTTTGCTCAAAAGTGAGGGTGATGTCCACCGTCAGGGGATGCTTCTGGGCAAAAGTCTGGCCCAGAAAACCACGGATGATGTAATTGCCCTTATCGTAAGTGGGACCTGACAAGCCGGCCTGGCGTTCCACGCTGATGATGCCCTTGCGCCCCATATAGGTGGTGGCGGTGACCCGGGTGGGCTTGCCGAAATGGTACTCGCCCAGACTGTACACTGCCAGGCCATTGATTTGTCCCACTTTCTCCCCGGTCACGTCTATGAGCAGCGTCTCTTTCTGGATTTGCTCCCAAACTTTCTCTTCGAAAAGACTCAAGCGGAAGCGGCGCTCAGCCAGGGCCCGTTGCACGTCTTCCCGGCGCACCAAGCGATGCTTGTTCTGCCGGGCCCAATAGGCTGCCTCGTGGATCAGGTTCACGAAAAGGCCGAAGCGCAGGGAGAGCTTCTGCTGATCCTCTGCCAAGCGGGCAGCGTAGTTCACGATTTCTGCCACGGCGTCAGCTCGGAAGGAGGGAAGTTTGTTCTCCCGGCACACCCGGGCTACGAAACGGGCGAAGAGATGCTCGTTCTCCGGTTTGCGTTTGACTTCGTAGTCAAAATCGGCCCGCACCTTAAAAGTTTTATTGAACACATCGTCCGTTTCTTGGAGAAAATGGAAATATTCCGAGCGCCCTAATAGAATCACCTTAACGTCCAGGGGGATGGGACCACACTTCAGGGCCGAGATGGAAGAAAAACCCAACTGCTGGTCCAGATCTTCGATTTGTATCCATCCGTTACGCAGGGCTTGTTTCAGAGCTTCCCAAACCAAGGGTTGTCTTAGCAAGGTGTCGATTTCCAGCAGTAGATAACCCCCGTTAGCCTTCAGCAGACTGCCGGCCTGGATGTGCGTGAAATCGGTAACCAACATCCCATAACGGGCCTGTTTTTCAATACGCCCGAAGAGGTTGTAATAAGTGGGATTGGGGTCGTAAACCACGGGAGCCCCTTGTTGATGGGAATTATCCACCAACAAGTTTACTTGATAGCGGGTGAAGGGATCGGAAGGCGGCGTGGGACCTTCATTTTCTTCATCCGATCCTTTCTTAGTCTCCAGAAAATCCTCCACGTGACTGATGAAATCTTCCTTGGCGGATTCCAGGTATTCCAACACTTCTGGGTTGTCGCGGTATTGGTCCGCCAGGGAGTCGACCCGGTGACTAACTGCGGCGCGGGCCACGTCACTCTGCAACTCTTCCAGAGCTTCCTGCTGGTCCTGTTCCAAACGAGCCACGGTGCGCAGGGCGTCCACCAACCGATCCCGGAAATCTTCCAGTTTCGCCTTGATTTTGTTCCGGATGGGCTCCGGCATATGGGCGAATTGCTCTTCGGTAAGGGGCTCCCCCGCCTCCATGGGAACGGTCTGAAAGCCTTTCTCCGTGAGCAAAACTTTGATATTCTGGGCTTCAGCTTCTCTCTGCAGCCCGGTCATTAAATCCTCTTTCTGCTGCTCATAATTCCGGATAATCTCCCGCCGGCGGGCCAGAAATTGTTCCCCGCTGAAGATCTCTTTCAGTTCGTGGCGTAGGCGGGAGACCAGCCTTTGCATGCGTTTAGCGAAACGGCGGGCTTCGCCAGCCGGAAAGGTGAGCACCCGCGGCTGGTGGGGGTTTTCAAAATTAAAAACCACGGCGCGGTCGGGAGGTGTAGGTCGGCGTTGGGCATAATCTTTAAGTATACCCTGGATAATGGTGCTTTTCCCGGTACCCGGTAGCCCCCCTACAAAGATATTGAACCCCGGCGCATCCATTTCCAGACCGAATTGAAGTGCATGAACAGCGCGCTTTTGACCGATTACGGTGTCCAGAGGTTTTAGCTGCCGGGTAGTACGGAATTTCAGGGCTTCCGGTGCTGTATCCCGATATAAGTCAGAAACGCTCAGTTTTTGCATAGGAAAGATTCCTCTGTTAAAAAACGGCTATCAACCCGTTAGAGCTAAAATAGAACCGTTGCTTTTCAGATGGAACTACAATCGCCCAGGTGAAAAAACGGGATGTCCTTGGGTATGTGTCCCACGTCACAGATATGATTAAAATCATAGGAACTACTAAGTTATGCCCATAGCTTCCGTCCAGTTGATAAGCTATGGGGGTTATTTTAACCAAAGGTAAAAGGAGATTAACTATGAAACGATGGCGATTTAGCTGGAGGGCTAGGCCGGTCTGGATGTTAGCCACTTTGCTGGTCTGGCCTCTCACAGCCACCTGGGGAGGATCAGTCGCGGCTGATACTCCGCCGGAAGTGCAGAAATTGATTCGCCTGAACCAGGCCCGGAATGCTTTTCATCGTACCAGTAGAATGCAGTTCAAGCAGACACTGCAATCCAACGTCGTACAGAGCCTGAAAAAGATTTCAGACAGCAAAAGGCACCATGTGAATCGCGTGGCAGCCTTCCATCCGCAGGGGACGCAGAAAGGTTTGTTTATTTCAAGGAACACGGCGGCTCCCATCGCCTTGCAGCCGTTCAATGGAGCTTTGCGCGACACTACTCCCTTAAACCTGCTTGTTAATGGTGTAGTAGCCGATACTCAAATAGTGGGGAGTCAATTGACCTTCACCTGGACTCAAGCCGCGGGAGATACAACCTGGCTGTTTACCTATTATGATGCGAATCATAATGGAATGTTGGATGTTGACGATCCCTTTCTCCAGCAGATCAATCACCGTTTTGTGGATAATGACCCCAACGATCTGAATCCGAATGTTGGTGAGTATACGCTACTGTGGGGTGAGCCGGATGGAGTACCCGCTGAGGCGTTAAACTACCTGCTGGGCGACATGCTGTTCCTGTTGGTAAACCAGGATGATATAACCAGCTATGTTTCGGTGGAATTTGTTAAAGATCCCACAGCCGGTTTTTCCATCACAGGTACTGTGACCGACGATGTAGGGGGACCTTTATCTAATGTGGTCGTCTGGGCGGCACCAGCAGATTCGATGGACCGCGGCGGTATGCCGGAAATTATTGCCCTGACGGATAGTACGGGAATGTACGAGTTGTGGGTTCAGGGCTATCAATCTTACATGGTACACAGTTTCGATTATTTACATCTGTACGGTTTCATGTTCCCTGATCCCGAAGAATACCATCTATACGTTGATAACAATCAGACCGGTGTTGACTTCGTCTATGCTGAGGGAACCCAAGCGCTCTCAGGGGTAGTAGTGGATGAAAACGACAATCCTGTAGAAGGTGTGGTTGTTTGGTTGGATAGTCCCGATTGGGTTGACGGAGATTTTATGGCTGAAACAGCCTCCGACGGCACTTTCTGGTTTATAGTGAATCCTGGATTTTATGAACTTCGGTTGGGAGCTGGCTCCTTACTGCCTGATTACTTAGTTCCGCCACCAATGGAAGTGGAGGTATCCGGTGGGGGTACTAACGTGACCTATCCTGTGGTTTCTGCCAATACGACCATTTCCGGTCATGTCTATCTGGACGGGGTACCCTTAGATTTCGCTGAGGTCGCCGGCTGGAGCAGTCTTGGATTTACCCGGGCTTTTACTACTAGTGACGGTTCATTCGAATTACCGGTTTCCGATTTGGCCATGGACGGCTATTTCCTGGACGTCAAATATCCTTGGGCCCATTATGTCATCACCAGTCCCCATTATGATATTCCCGCTGGGGCGCAAGATGTGGACTTGAATCTGGTTACGGCGGATGCGCTGATTTGGGGTTATTTCTACAATGCCGATCCCGAGAATTACGGGGAAGTATTGTTTGACAACGTCTGGATGGTGGCCCGTAGTTTAGATGACACGACTCAATTCTATTTCTCTTGGCCTATGCGGGATGATGGGGCCTATGAACGTTGGTTGCCGGCCGGGACTTATGAAGTTCACGCCGAGGGTGACGGTTTCATGCCGACTATGCCCGAAACTGTCAGCGTAACAGCCGATTCTGCGCTTCAGGTGGACTTCTATCTGACCCCGTGGACTTTCGATGGCGGCGTGGAAGGATTCGTCCTCGATGCCAATACCCATGCTTCTATCCCCGGTGCCTGGTTGGTGGTCGATGGTCCACAATATCACGTGGAAGGTTCGACAGATGAGAATGGTTGGTATCATTTCGATCTGCCCAATGGCCATTACTGGATATTTGCCTCCGCTATGGGTTATGAACACGGTTTTATTGAAGTGGAAGTAATGGACAACGTGATCCGTAATGATATCCAGTTGGTTCCGTTGCCAGTGGTAGGCATGTTAAGTGGTACTACCTACTCCCGCTCAAGTGATGGCACAACCACGGTCTTACCTTATGTCGGAATCCACATCTACAACGATGAATGGGACTTCGACGTGGGCTCCGATGAGAATGGTTTTTACGCCATCCAATTACCTCAAGGAGTATTCAATATTGAAGCCTGGGCGCCGGATCATCTCCCTCTGTTCATTGAGGGTTATGATATGCAACCAGGAGATCACACTCTGGATCTGTACTTAGATTCATTTGCACCAACGGGAGCAATTACCGGTACTGTGACAGATCAAGAAACAGGAGAACCATTGCCTTGGGCCCATGTAGTAGCCCTGCTCAATCCTGATACCGATCATCCCATACCTTTCCCTGCCACGATAGATGATAACGGGTTCTACTGGATCGATGTGCCTAATGGTATGTTCGGGCTCTACGCTGAGGCTGAAGGTTACGCTCCCCTCTGGATTGACAGTCTGTTCGTGGAAAATGATACCCTGGAAATCCCTCTGGAATTGATGCCTTATCAAGGATCAATTCAGGGCACGGTTTATGACGATCAGGGGGTACCTCTTCCGTTTGCCTGGGTGGTTGCCTGGCAGCCGCCGGATACCACGGTTTGGTTCTATACCGAGACCGATGAGCATGGTTATTACTACCTGGGAGTGTTGAACGGGGTGTACAACGTTGTCGCTGGAGCTGATGGATTTAATCCTCAATTGATAGAGGATGTTGCAGTCCAGGACAATGATGTGTTCTTAGACTTCTACCTGGAACCCTACATGCCCGCTGTTTGGCCACCGGAATTCACCTTCATTATTGATCAACCCCATGACCAGGGACGCTGGGTTCGGACCCAATTCTTCGCTGGTGGCACCGAATTCGGGCCTTTCTCCGGCTACAGTATCTGGCGGCAGATTCCCCAGGATATATGCCCGGATTGCTGGGATTTCATTGCCTACATTCCTTTCCACGGCGATACGCTTTACAATTACGTAGCTCCAACGCTGGTGGACAGCAACGCCTACACTGGTCCGCAGGGTAATTTCTGGTCCACCTTCAAGGTCACCGGTCATCTGGGTGAGTGGATGTTCATAGATGGACCGCCCATGTCCGGGTACTCCATTGACAACATTATTCCCGGAGTGCCCCCAGGCCTGACGGTGTTGCAGAGTTCCCCCGCCGGAGTTGAGCTGGAGTGGGGTGCCAGCCAGGATGATGACTTCCAGTTCTTCGTGGTTTACCGTAGCCTCACCGGCAATATTGCTGATGCCCAACCCTACGCTAATGTGGTGCAGAATCATTTTATGGATACCCAGGTGGAAGTGGGACAGACCTACTATTACGCGGTTAAAGCCGTGGATGCCAATGGTAACGAAAGCGATTTCTCGGATGTGGTAAATACTACGGTCGTTTCGGTTGATAATCGCCAGATCCCGGATCACTACGCGTTGGAAAACGCTTATCCGAATCCCTTCAATCCCAGCACCGTGATCCGCTTTGCTCTGCCGGAGGCGGCCGATGTAACTCTTGTGGTTTACAACATGCTGGGCCAGCAGGTCCGGACGCTGGTTCAGGGACGTCTGACGGCTGGTTATCAAACGGTAGTGTGGGACGGACGCGCGGATAATGGTCGACTATTGAGTAGCGGTGTTTACGTGTATCGTCTGCAAGCTGGTTCTTTCCAGGCCGCAAAGAAAGTGGTCCTGTTGCGGTAAAAATCCCGATTCTCGGGTCCTTCCTCACCAAAAGGCGGAGCAACAGCTCCGCCTTTTGTATTTTAGGAAGGCGGTCCAGGTATATATTGGTTTTAAATAAATTCAAGGATAACTATTCTTGGACCATGGACGCTATGACCGAGTCAATCAAATTCACGGTGGCCACTAATCCAGCCAGCGGGGAAGAATTGGGGCGATATCCCCTGCACGATGCCGATTACGTTAAAGAAATCGTACCCCGCATGCGCGAAGCTCAACGGCAGTGGGAAGCAACACCCTGGCGCAAGCGAAAACGCCATTTCCGCCTGATGCAAAAATATTTGGCTTCCCACAGTATGCGGATGGCCCGTGAACTGTCCCGGGACAATGGAAAGACTGTAGCCGATGCGTACTTAACGGAGATTATGCACGGTATCATCGGTCTTGACTATTACATGCGCCATACGCCCCGGGTTTTGCGACCCCGCCGTTTTCGTGGCTCCCACATATTCGGTTTATACAAAAGCCATAAGGTTTATCGTCGCCCCTTTGGGGTGGTGGGGATCATTTCTCCCTGGAATTATCCCTTCGCCATACCATTCACCGAGATCATCATGGGATTAGCGGCGGGGAATGCCATTCTGTTTAAAGGAGCTTCGCAAACTCAACACACCGCTCACCTGATCCAGGAGGTCATCGACGCCGGAGAACTACCCCAGGATCTGTTTGTGATGGTGAACTTGCCCGGTCGGGAAACGGGCCCGGCCTTCCTGGGAGCCGGTGTGGATAAGATTTTCTTCACCGGCAGCGTACGGGTGGGTAAAGAACTGATGCGCCTGGCGGCCCAAACCCTGACTCCCCTCTCCCTGGAATTGGGCGGCAATGACGCCATGATTGTCTGTGAAGACGCCGATTTGGAGCGGGCGGCTTATGGGGCCATTTGGGCTGGCTTACAAAACGCAGGACAGTCTTGCGGAGCGGTGGAACGGGTTTATGTCCACGAATCGGT
>CAYXZO010000087.1:0-7285 GCA_964469505.1 uncultured Lentisphaeria bacterium
CGACTAATCGCATTGGTCGTTAGTTGTGGTAGTTTTTCGTGAGTGTTTTGGCTTTGGTGACATTCATTTTGAATGTGCTCTTTTAACAACTAATTGGAAACCAAGCTGTTATTGAGTCTAAAGTTTACGTATCTGGTGCAATATTAGCCGGTGTTTGTAGTGACCGGCAGGTTCTCTTTTGGTGGTTCTAGCTGGCACTGGGTCGATAATGAAATAATTATTGTTCTTCCGTCTCCGGAGCCAGTTTTACTGCGGTGCCATAGGCCAGGATTTCAGCTGTGGAAGCTAGAATCATAGCTGTCGAGAAACGCAGGCTGATTATGGCATCAGCTCCCATCTCATTTGCTTTTTGGATCAAACGTTGGAGTGCTTCTTCGCGAGCTTCAGCCATCATTTTGGTATATTCTTGGATTTCGCCACCCACAAGTGTGCGAAAAATCGCCATGATGTCTTTACCGATGTGACGGGCTCGAATTGTGCTGCCGGCTACAAGTCCCAAGGTGGAAACTATCTGTCGTCCTGGAATAGTTTCTGAAGTAACACAAATCACCACTCCACCTCCTTGAATTTTTCTTTGCTTCTTGCTTTTAATCTTTCCCACGTTACGGATATCAGGACCATTAGAAACAGGACAAGAAGACTAATTAGTATGACTTTCCAGACTGCGGTGAGGTTTGGGTCTGACCAGAGGTTTATAATGCCAGCCACGAGGGTTAACAGTAACCCCAAGGCAATCAAGAGGGCCAATATTTCTGCTAACCCGAATGACTTCTCCCGAGCCATAGTGTCCCCCTTTTCGGAAGCTCTGTGACCAGAACTTATAAAACCAGACTATTCGGTTTCCCCTAATTGGCGCAAAAGCTCTAGAGAGTATATGCCGGAATTATGGCCGTCTCCCCAAAAGAATTGAACCGCATAGTGCCCGACCTGCTCCAACCGGATTAGTTCATAAGTTTTTTCGGTTTCCAGTGGTTTGAATCCACCATCTATTCGGCCGAAAAGATCTCTTTCTCCGTTGCATACTGCACAAGGACATGCAGCTCGCAACTTTCGGTTGTCGATAAAACTCTCTTGGCCATCACTCCATTTCAGGAGCACACCGGCCGGGAAAACCTCGATGTTCTCGAGTCCGGTTTCTATAGCTAATTACCCTCCCCGTTTAGGTACTAATTTACCCTGAGCTAATGGTAAACAAAGATTTATCTAACGTGGTCAGGAAGGCAGTGCAATGCAATAGGAATAAGAGCAGCCGATGCTTGTCCGGGGAAGAAATTGCCAGGCTATTTCTTGTACTTAAACCAGAACGCCTGAGCGGCGCTTATTCCCAAACCGGCGGCAAACAAAACGTCTCCGGGATAATGCTTGCCGTCCTGAACCCGACTTATGGCTGTGATTAATGCCAGAATGTATGCAGGTATTCCCCAACGGGGTCCATAGAGATTTTGAATTACCTGGGCAGTCACGAAAGCAGTTGAGGTGTGGCCGGAAGGAAAACTGAAGTTATTGCTGCCATCTGGGCGCGGTCGATTTGAAATCGCCTTCAATAATATTGTAATGGTTGCATTAGTTCCATAGGCTTCCAGAACATATCTGGCTCTGGTCTGATAATCGCTGATGACATGTTGTTTCCCCGGTGGAAGCCCGATTATTGCCATTGTCAGGAAGACTGGCCCGCCCCAGGAACCATAATTGCTGCCTATTTGTGTAAAGAAAGAGGGGAGATATTCAGATTCCGCCACGGTATGTTGCCAGCTGGGATCTACCGGGTTGACCAGTAACGCACATAGGGCTCCACTTATCCAGTATCGGTTTACCTTGGAATCAAAGGCCAATCTGGGTATTCCCTGGCGGATTTCAGAATTGATCAACGAGAGCTGTTTATTCCAGTTCAAGCTATCCGGCGTTGCTCCCCAAAGGGGGAGAACCATAAGGAAGCCTCCTATCATTAGCAGATGGAGGACCTTTCTAGTCATTTTTGGCCTGTAGACGATGTAGTTGCCAGAAAATGTTGCCTTGGTGAAAAGATCCGATGTCAAATTCTTCTCGGTCTCGAACCTTATGTAAAGCAGCCAATTCTCGGCCTAAAGCAGCCACAAAATGGGATAAGGTGAAGTGGTAGTGTTTTTCCCGCTGCTGTCTTAATGTAGCATAAAGCCGCCATAGATTTTTCACAAGCTTACTGAGTTTACTTTGAGTAACTGCGCTCTCCAGTGTTTTTTCAATGGATTTCCCGAAAGTGTGGGGCAGATAAAAACATTCGGCCACAAATTGAAAGGTTCTAGCCAGTTGGGTATCATGCCCTATTCCTAACTCCAACGTCCAGTGTTTTAAAGCCGTGTGGAAAGCGTTGTCAGGATTGTATTCCTGAGGATTACTTAGATACTCTGCCATGGTACGAAATGCAATTTTGTTCAGCGAGAGCTGATTAGCGGGATTCAGCAGAAGACCTTGTATCGCCTGGACGACAGTTGTTCCTCGACCTGCAAAAGGGCCCAGGTATAAACGGCGGAAGTCATAATCGTTAGCGAAAAGATTATCCCAGATAATAGGTGAACGTCCAAAAATGGATGTTAACTCCTCTAAATCACTAGCTTCAATTTCAGTGGAAATGACCTCATTTCCTGTCCAAAAAATGGAGATGGGTTCTGGTAAGCTTCTTGCCAGCTCCCGTAGATAAGGGTCTTTGGCCAGATCTTTTTTCTGTGGAGTTTTAGCATAAGAATACACGGTAGGACAAAAGATTAAGCTGCATGTGGGATAATTCTGCTGCAGATAATGCCAGAGTTCGGCCGTGGTCTCTCCTTGTTGACGCCCAACGTTTCCCCTAGCACGGGGATCTTTCATAGATGGTAAAGGTAAATCGTCAAACAACAGGGCAAAAAGCCTGGTTCCCCGGGCGGCGATTAGGCCGTATTTGTATTTAAGACGGGCAATTTCATCGGGTTTAAAGCTGAAATTGGAGCCTACGTTTAATGCAAATCCCAGGTTCACCCTAAGGGTGGTCGCCTGGCGTTGTAATTTTTCCCAAGCATTCAGAAAAGAAGCTGGTGGTAAGTTAGCCCAGTGATGTCTTTGGCCTGGGGCATCTTTGGGCGCGTAGATATATGTATTTAAGGGGGGAAGGGTGGCAAGCAGGTCCAGTAACCGTCGACGTTCGGCCATGGTCCACGGCTGACCATAAAACCCTTCAATTATACCCCACAAAGGCTTTTTAATTTCACTCATACTAGTCATTCCCTGACAGGTATTAAAAAGCCTCAAGCTGGCGCTTGAGGCTTTTATGGTGTGCCCGGGACTGGAGTCGAACCAGCACGTTCATGCGAACACTAGACCCTGAACCTAGCGCGTCTACCAATTCCGCCACCCGGGCTTGTGAAAAAGCGCGGAAAGATAAATGCCTGTAACTGGTTTGTCAACGAACCATTCTGGGGAAAAATGACACAAGATAATGCTGCATTTTGCCACGGGGCGTGGTTCCAGAAACGTGAGGATGAGGGATTTTTCATATTACTCCCGGAATATTAAAAAAAGGGGGGCTGACAGCCCCCCTTAAATTGAACCGCCAGCGGGAATCAAACAACTCCCTGATCCATCATTGCATCGGCAACCTTTATGAAGCCGGCGATATTTGCTCCGGCCACGTAATTACCTGGCTCATTATAGCGTTCGGCAGTTTCCAACGATACCTGATGGATGGTGCGCATGATTCTATGCAGGTAATTATCTACTTCTTCCCGGCTCCAACTCAGCCGCTGACTGTTCTGAGTCATTTCCAAACCGGAAACGGCCACACCACCAGCGTTGGCGGCTTTGGCGGGCCCGAATAGCACCTTGTTATCCAGGAAGATGTCAATGGCCTCCAGAGTGCTGGGCATGTTGGCACCTTCGCAGACACAGATGACACCATTGTTAACCAGGGTTTGAGCATCTTCACCATTGATCTCATTCTGAGTAGCGCAGGGCAGAGCTACATCCGCTTTTATCTTCCAGGGCCGCTCATTTTCTAGGTAAGTAACTCCATATTTCTCAGCATACTCTTTAATCCGACCGCGACGATTGTTTTTCAGATCCATGATGTAGTCCAACTTCTCTCGATCAATTCCCGCTTCATCTACGATAGTACCGTTAGAGTCAGACATGGTGATGGGAATTCCACCCATTTCCAGCACTTTTTCGGCGGCATACTGAGCTACATTACCGGAACCGGAAATGAGAACTTTCTTACCTTCAAAGGTTTCTCCCCGGGTTTGGAGCATTTCTGCAGCGAAATAAACCACGCCATAACCTGTTGCCTCAGGCCTGATCAGGCTGCCACCCCAGTTTATACCTTTACCTGTAAGCACACCCTCGAAAGCATTCCGGATTTTCTTGTACTGGCCGAATAAGTAGCCGATCTCACGGCCCCCAACGCCGATATCTCCAGCGGGCACGTCGGTATTGGGACCGATGTGACGGTACAATTCGGTCATGAAGGCTTGGCAAAAACGCATAACTTCCATATCCGATTTGCCTTTAGGGTCAAAATCGGAACCACCTTTACCACCACCCATAGGAAGGGTAGTTAAGGCATTTTTGAAGACTTGTTCAAAACCCAGAAACTTAAGAATGCTCAGGTTAACGCTGGGGTGAAAACGCAGCCCGCCTTTGTAAGGGCCAATAGCGGAGTTGAATTCCACCCGGAAGCCCCGGTTAAGTTGCACTTCACCACGATCATCAACCCAGGGAACCCGGAACATGATTACCCTTTCCGGTTCCACCATTCGTTCCAGAATTTTTGCCTGCCGGTAACGGGGATTACGTTCGATTACCGGCACCAAAGAGGTGACTACCTCTTCCACTGCCTGTAAAAATTCAGGCTGGTGGGGATCTTTGGCTTTCACACGAGCCATGAAATCCGCTACGAAGTCAGACATGCCATTCTCCTCAATTTTTCATAAGCACAATGTTTTATTCGTTGCCTTGCAAATGCCGATGGGGCCAAAGTAATTCCTTCCCCTCCATCGGCAATATACAATAGTCATGACAGATAGTGTTTTTCGTGGTTCAGAATAAAATGCACTTTTTTGCATTGCTGGGTGACTTAACAAACCTCGTGCCATAGCCTCTAGGTAAAGTAATATGTCGTATGGCTTTTATATGACATCAGCAGGTGAATGTAGAGTTGATTTTGTAAAATGCCATTCTTTAAGTGTGAAAGACATCGCTGTTTCCAATAAGTAAGAAAGGGCGGTGTGCACCGCCCTTTCTTACAGCTATGGAGAACGTGATCACAACAAACTTTCGATGTACTCCGTAGTAACTGATTTAGGTCTTTCGATAGGCAGACCAATACCCCGGTCCCAAATTAGAGAAGCCAACACGCCCATGGCCCTGGATACGCCGAAGAATACGGTGTAGAAGTCGTACTCTTTGATGCCATAGTGCACTAGCAGGCAGCCCGAATGGGCATCAACATTAGGCCAGGGGTTTTTGGCCTTTCCATGTTTCGTAAGAATTGGGGGCACGACTTCATACAGCAGACTCACAATCTGGAAGAGTTCATCATCCGGCAAATGTTTCAGCGCGAATTCCCGCTGAGCAATGTAACGAGGATCGGTCTTCCGTAATACAGCATGGCCGTAACCGGGGATTACCTGACCTTTGTTCAGAGTGTCCCAGACGTATTCCTCAAGTTGCTCTTTGGTCGGAACACCGCCGCCCAGCTCCTCTTTCATGCGCATTATCCAGCGTAAGACTTCCTGGTTTGCCAGACCGTGAAGGGGTCCAGCCAGACCGTTCATACCAGCAGAGAGGCTATAATAGACGTCTGACAGTGCAGAACCCACCAGGTGAGTCGTATGGGCGGAGACGTTACCACCCTCGTGATCGGCATGAATGGTTAAGTAGAGGCGTAATAGTTCACGCACCATCTTGTCGTCAAAACCCAGCATGTGGGCGAAGTTGCCCGCCCAGTCCAGATCATCGCGAGGATCGATAGCTTTACCATCTTTGTAGGTACGACGATAGATGTAAGCTGCCAATCTCGGCAAGCGTGCCAGCAGGTTCATCGTGTCTTCGAAGGTGGGATCCCAATACTCGGTTTTTTTCATGCCTTCACGATACCGCCGCGCGAAAATGGAATCGGTTTGCATGGAAGCAATACCGATGGAAAATTGGGTCATGGGGTGAGTGGTGGTCGGTAAAGCATCTAGAACTTTGAAGGTATGCTCCGGAATATCTGCTCTTTTCCGCCATTCGGCGCTGATCTCATTCACATCCTCTTCCGTCGGTAATTCACCAGTCAGCAAAAGGTAGAACAAACCTTCGGGTAATGGTTCTTCTCCTTCAGGTGCGTGGGGCAGCTTTTCCCGCAGTTCTGGGATAGAAAATCCCCGGAAACGAATGCCTTCTTCAGGATCTAAGGCCGAAGTTTCTGTGACCATACATTTGACGCCGCGCATGCCGCCATAAGCCTGAGCGATTGTTACTTCGCTCAGCTTTTTATCGCCATGGTTTTTGCGAATCTCTTTTACCTTGGCGGCAAACGGAGGTATCAATTCGGCCAGTTTCTTTTTAAGTTTCATAAAAACCTCCTTATTCATTATGTGGAATACTTTTGCATCGGGAGCATCCACTTTCAAGTTGCTAAAAATATGCCAAAATTTGGGAACTCTAAGGGGATGTTTGGTGTGTGGCCTCTAGAACGAGCGGTAGCCTTACGATATTTGGTCTAACCACTTTTCCAACAACCAGCAGGAACGATCTGTATCTTAGACGGATTTTGGTATTATCCTTTTCGAGAATAATCTATTTTTTTTTAAACGAAGCTGATTTGAAAGAGGAGGGTACACATGCTCAGTACACCCTGGAAATGGTTCTTTTCTTTGAAACTTCACTGGCAAATCCTGTTAGGATTGGCTCTGGGACTGGTTTATGGAATCATAGGTGCCGTATTCGGCTGGGGAAATTTTACTACCGCTTGGATAGCCCCTTTTGGAACCATCTTTATTAATTTGCTGAAATTCATTGCAGTTCCTTTGGTTTTTGCTTCCTTGGTAACCGGCGTAGCCTCTCTTTCAGATTTGAAAAAACTATCTCGGATTGGGGGGAAGACGATCGGGATATATGTGGTTACCACGGCGATAGCGGTAACTTTTGGTCTAGTCTTAGTCAACATCATCCAACCTGGAACCAGGGTGCCGGAAGAAACCGAGCGCAAGCTTCGAGCTACGTACGCCCAAGAGATTAAAACTCGTTCAGAATCTGCCGCTGCGGTCAAAGAGCAGAGTCCACTTAAGCCGTTAGT
>CAYXZO010000088.1:0-7140 GCA_964469505.1 uncultured Lentisphaeria bacterium
ACATAAAAACTATGGTTTTGAAGCCGAGGGATGTGAAATAACGATAAAATAAAATAATAATAAAAGTAGCCGATTCCCCTTAAAACAGGGGAATCGGCTACAATTACCGATCGTTAGGCAAAATCACCAATTTGGACGACCCATGTTTAGTAGCCAGGGAATTATATGTTTATCCAAAGCTAGTTCTTTTAGGTTTAATCCATATCTCAGTAAATAGCTAAATTATCCCGAATTTATGACAAGATAACCTCCCCTCACACACAATGCAGTTGGAGGGGGAACCATCCCTGTTAAAGTAAACTAAAAGGGAAAGGGATTATTTAAGTAATACCATACTTCCTAACAGCCTGGAAATGTCGGGTAGTGATACGAATCAAGTACACTCCGGAGGTTTAATCAGAGGCATCCCTTGTATAGTTTAAGTTCCCGCGGATAGTTTTTTTAATTACCAGCGTTGCGAAATTTTTCGGCGACAGATTCAGCTATTGCTTTAGCTAACCCTATATTTTCTGAGAATAATTGAGCTTATTGTTTGCTATCCATAAAGGTGATTTACCTCATGTGTTTAACAGCTCCTTCAACCTCAGCGCATTCTTAACCGCATATCCCTGAGCATGATTGTTGAAGGCAACGTAAATGCGCTGCGCCTGGCGGGCCATCTCTTTTATGCGCGGCAACCACTCTTTTAGTTCTTCATCAGTATACTCGTGCTCATAACGAGTGACATTGTCTCCCGTCCACCACTGGGCTCGATTGCGGCCGTGAAAGCGTATATATCCGATACCACCAGTGGTGACGGTTAGGGTGGGCATGGCACCCTCAACGGGGGGCGCATCCGTTACGACATACCCAACTCCAAGAGCATCCAATAACTCAAAAACTTCCCCCTGGGCCCAATAGGGATTGCGGAACTCCACAGCAATTGGCAAATCGCCGAATCCTTCCAGGACTCGTTGCAGGTAATCCCGATTAGCAACCGTATGATGGAAAGAGTAGGGGAACTGAACTAAAACTGCTCCTAACGTACCCGTTTCCTTGAGTGGGACAAGAGCCGCCTTAAGTTCTTCTATTCCTTGTGGTTCATTCTCACGTTCATGAGTAGTGCTTCGGTGAGCCTTGACTGCGAACGTGAGGTCTGTCTGTGCATAACGCTGCATTTGCTTGGCGGTGGGTAAGCGATAGTAGGTGAAATTCAGCTCGCAAAAATCAAAATACTCCTGATAGTACCGTAGATATTCCCATTTAGGCAGTTTGGGCGGATAAAATACCTTCCTCCAGGCAGCGTAACTGTAGCCGGAGGTCCCGATTAAAATTGTAGGTTGCGATTGCGCCGTCGGGTCAAGCTTTAATGGAATTTGCTCCGCCATCGTTATTATGGAATTTTACAACCCATTCCCAGGTATCCCAATAGTTGCTGTCAGCTCCTCTGACTTTTTCAAGTAGCAAGTTAAGAGCCGGAGTAGCCAATGAAACCCTTCTTGATAGCGAGCTCCAGTTCTTGCTAAAACGTAATTCAATGCCGATACTAACAGCATGTCAGAGGCAATTTCAACCGTATGAACCATAGATCAATTTTTTGCTTAAGGAGAACTAATGGAGCTGAATGCCATCGTTGCCCAGCGGATTGAAGTAACTCCCTCCCTCATGATTTTGAGGGTTGTACCAGATGGATGGGAGTTATCGACCTTTAAAGCTGGGCAGTATACCGTCCTGGGATTGCCAGGATCCGCACCGCGATTCCAGTATTCTGACGAAGAAGCCGAACCGGTAGATCCTGATAAATTGATCCGCCGGGCATATTCCATAGCATCCTCGTCCAAGAATAAGGAATTCATGGAGTTTTACATTACGCTGGTACGTTCCGGAGCATTGACGCCCCGTTTGTTTGCTTTAAAACCGGGTGGTCGGGTTTATTTATCACCGAAAGTCACTGGAATGTTTGTTCTTTCTGATGTCCCTCCCGACCAGAATATCATTATGATCAGCACTGGTACGGGACTGGCACCTTATATGAGCATGTTACGGAGCCAGTTGGAGTGCAATGCCACTCGGCGCTATGCAGTCCTCCACGGTGCTCGTCACTCGTGGGATTTGGGTTATCGGTCCGAACTCATAGCCTACGAGCACCTATGTAGGAATTTCTACTACCTGCCGGTTATCAGTCGTCCTAACCAAGAGAATACACCCTGGGGAGGGCTCACCGGCTATGTTCAGCAAATCTGGGAGTCAGGCAAACTGGCTGAAACTATGGGTTATACCCCTACTCCAGAAGACACACACATTTTCCTTTGCGGCAATCCCGGCATGATCGCCCAGATGACTAAAGTCTTGGAGCAAGAAGGCTTCCAGGTGCACACTAAGCGCTCACCTGGACAAGTTCATTTCGAGAAATACTGGTAAAATGAGTTCCTCTTCCGTCAATACCGACCTTCCTCCGCTGTATCTGGTGGACGGCTCGGCGCTGGCTTATCGCTCTTATTTTGCCTTTATCCGTAATCCGCTGATAACCAGCCAAGGGCAGTTGGTCAGTGCCGTTTACGGTTTTATGAATTTTCTCCTCCGCCAAATGCTTAGTCGCCACCCTGAGTATCTGGTGGTGGTAATGGACGCCAAGGAGAAGACCTTCCGCCATGAGAAATTCCCGGCATATAAAGCAACCCGGGAGAAAATGCCTCCCGAGCTGGCTGACCAACTGCCCGTAATTGATTCTTTGCTGGAAAGTCTGCGTATCCCGATGTTGCGTATCTCGGGCTACGAAGCTGACGACGTAATCGGTACCTTGGCTTTAAAAGCCGAGCAGGAGGGACATCCCGTTTACATTTTCACCGGTGATAAGGATTTTGCCCAGCTAGTGGATGAATATACCCGGATTATCAGCCCTCGTGACGAGCAGGAGTGGGATCGGCAGTTCGTAATTGAAAAATGGGGTGTACCGCCGGAGCGTATTGTACATCTTTTGGCCCTAGCCGGTGATTCCAGCGATAATGTCCCCGGTGTTCCCCGCGTCGGCTTAAAAACTGCGCAGAGATTGTTACAAGATTTTTCAACCCTGGAAGAACTCTATGAGAATCTGGATAGAGTGAAAAATCCACGTTTACGAGAAACTTTGGCCCAACATAAAGAGCAGGCTTTTCTGTCGCTGGAGTTAGTGAAGATCAAAAGGGATGTACCTTTGGAATTTGATTGGCGGCAGGCTCAGCGACGGGAATTTCCTGTGGAAGAGGCAGTGCAACGTTTCCAGACTCTAGAATTTTTCAGCCTGGTGAAACTATTGAACAAATTGACTGGCGGTGCGGTTCAAGGGGGAGAATCGACTACTGCAACCACCGCCACAAAAGATTATCGCTGTCTTACTAAAGTTGACGAAGTGCAGGAATTAGTTGAGACCCTGCTTCAGCAATCTCTGGTGGCTATCGATCTGGAAACCACTTCTCTGAATGTACTGGACGCCGAAATTGTAGGGCTTTCATTCGCCTGGGAACCCCATAAAGCAGTTTACATTCCCCTGAGAGCGCCGGATTCCATCGGAAACGGAAAGGGTGTAGCACAGGCTGAAGAACTATTACGTACCCTATCTCCGTTCTGGTCTTCTCCAGTGAAAAAAACCGGACAAAACTTGAAGTTCGACCTGGCAGTATTGGCTCGGTACGATATCTCAGTAGAAAATGTGGCTTTTGATACCATGCTTGCGGCCTATCTCCTGAATCCGGGAGCCCGGAGCTACAAATTGGCAGAATTGAGCCGCCATTGGTTGCAATACGAGGTGCAGCCCATCGAAGAGCTGATCGGCAAGAAAGGCAAAAAACAGGGCCGGATGGATGAAGTGCCCCTGGATAAGATCACTTTTTATGCTGCTGAAGATGCCGACATAGCATTTCAATTAACCGACATTTTGCAGCGGGAATTGAAAAAGCACGAATTGCTTGAAGTGCTGGAAAAGATCGAACTTCCCCTCATTCCGGTCCTGATGACCATGGAGCGCAACGGTGTTTATGTTGACATCTCCTACCTGAACGAGCTTTCCCAACGACTTGGGCAGGAGATGCATGCCATAGAGGAGAAAATTTTCTCACTGGTGGGGGAGCAGTTCAACCTAAATTCCACCAAACAGTTGGCTCATATCCTCTTCGACAAACTTGGTATTAAGCCAATCAGAAAGACAAAAACCGGTTATTCGACTGACGTCAAGGTCTTGGAAGTTCTTGCTAAAGAGCATGAAGTCCCAAGGTATCTGTTGGAATATCGCCAGTTGATGAAGTTGAAATCCACCTACACTGATGCTCTACCGCAGCTGGTCCATCCCCGCACGGGGCGCATTCACAGCTCTTTCAACCAGACTATTACCGCCACCGGCCGCATCAGTTCCACCGATCCTAATTTCCAGAATATTCCCATCCGCACGGAAAAGGGGCGTGAAATCAGGCGCGCTTTTCGGGCGCAGGAACCTGGTTGGGTAATTCTCTCCGCTGATTACTCCCAGGTGGAACTACGGATTATGGCCCATTTCTCCGAAGATAAGGATATGGCTGCCGCTTTTAGCGCTGGAGTGGATATTCATGCCGCCACGGCGGCGCGGGTTTTTCATGTTCCGTTAGAGGAAGTTACGCCGGACCAACGCCGGAAAGCTAAGGTTGTCAATTTCGGCATAATGTACGGCGCCGGACCCTACCGCCTTACTCAGGAATTGGGAATCAGCCGCGAAGAAAGTCTTGAGCTGATCAATGAATATTTCAACTCCTACCCCGGCATTAGGCGTTATATCGATGAAACTTTGGCTTTTGCCCGAGAGAATAAATACGTCAAGACTCTATTTGGACGGAAACGGTTGGTTCCCGATATCGATGCCGCCAATCGGATTACCCGCGAAGGGGCCGAACGTATTGCGGTGAATATGCCCATCCAAGGCACGGCGGCTGACTTAATTAAAATTGCTATGATCCGTATTCACCAGCGATTATCCGAGGATGGTTTTCGGGGACGAATGATCCTGCAGGTACATGATGAGTTAGTTTTTGAAACACCAGCAGACGAAGCTGAGACCTTAGGAGAGATGGTGCGGCAAGAGATGAGCGGGGTAGTGCAGCTTCGCGTGCCTTTAGTGGTTGACGTGGGGGTAGGGGAGAACTGGTTGGAGGCCCACAGCTAATCCCGAGGTTCTATTCGATTCTGCATCTTTATTATCGCTTTTAACAAGCAGTCCTGACTTGCTTGCAAAAGTCGTCCTGGAAAGGTCATATTCCCACTGTTGACATTGTCCCTCAAGTGTTTTCGATGATCGGCGGCTTTTGGCTTTGCAGAAATTAGCCAAGTTTTTCTGGTATTAAAAACCTCCATTTGTTGATCTAACTCCCTCTTGGTCGGAGTCGGTGTGCTGTGGTAATCCCCGGTGAAAATTAGCCCCCTTGCATAGCACATATAAATCAAATCGATAGTGAAAATCACAAAGCAGGATTTAAAATTTGGAGAAAAAATGGGAGTCGGGGGATAAAGGCAGTGAAAGTAACAATTTTCAGCAGGTTTAGCCGGTTGCTCACGGGGGCGGTAACTATCACTCAAACCGGGCTCCCTTTAGTGCTATTGGGTGTCCCTTTACTGTTCTTTTCCTGTTCAAAACCATTTGATTCTCAAGTACCGCCGGGACTTTCCGGAAAAATCTATTTTAATTCTAATCGTACTGGAGATAGTGAGATTTTCGTTATGAACATAGATGGAAGTGGGCTTACTAATCTTTCCAAGAGTCCTGATACTGACGATGAAATGCCAGCAGTCTCCCCGGATGGGAGAAAAATTGTGTTCATGCGGGGCCATTTCAATGATTTCGATTCTTTCGAGCTATGGATAATGAATTCTGATGGCTCGGAGCAAATTCAGTTGACCCATAATGATAAAGCCGATGGTCATCCCGATTGGTCACCGGATGGATCGAAAATCGTATTTGTTTCCTGGCGAGACGGCAACGATGAAATCTATATCATGAATGCTGATGGCTCTAATCCCCGGCGACTGACTGATAATCCGGCCTCAGATAATGATCCGGATTGGAGTCCCGACGGGCGCTGGATAGTCTTTAAATCAAATCGAGCATATGCCTCAGGTCCCCCGCAAGAAACCACAGGTTTGGATTCCAGTTTCGAGATTTTTCTCATGGATACCACTGGAAGCCATTTGACTCGCCTGACTTTTGACGGCTATTCGGATCATGATCCTGATTGGTCTCCCGATGGTTCTACCATAGCTTTCCTACGGTATCGGGAGGGGAAAGGCCCCGATGTGTGGTTTATGAACCCCGATGGTAGTGCCCAGCGAAACTTTACTAAGTCGGGTAATTCTTGGTACACATCCTGGAGTCCCGATGGGAATTGGCTGACTTTTTGTTCCACCCGTTCCGACAACACCGATATCTGGCTTACCTCCCTTGATGGTGAAGGGCCGTTTCAACTAACATTCAGCTTTTTTACCGATGAATATCCGGCCTGGCGGTGAGTGATGGCTTTATACAATTTATTGGTAATCTGGTATTGGTTGGTAGCGCCGATTCCCCATTCAGCTACATTGGCTTTCACAGGCAATTTGGTGGCTCCCGCCCCGGCTCCCATTTTTGACTTTTCTCTGACAAGATCATGGCAATTTGGGATAAACCTAAACCTTGAGACTACCAAAATCGGGGAATTGCCGGAAGGAGCGGGGACTTTGGGGCTTTTTGCTGCCAGGCGATTGGGTGAAAACTGGTATATTTGGTCGCATTTGAACTTTCTTTCGCCCGGGCAAGTATACACGGCTACTTTTCAGGCTCTGGGGGGTACCCGCCATTTCGTTTGGTGGCACCGGAAGTGGATATTCTCCTCAGCGGTGGGGCGGGGAGCGTATTACGACCTTCATGAGAAATACACGTTCTTTTCCCTGAATCTGGAATTGTTACGTAATTATTCCTGGGGCAATAATTGGAAGGCCGTGTTAGGTAGCCGCTGGGAATGGGACCGCTTAGGTTTCCCTGAAGAAGTGTCTACCCATCCCTTGACGGGATGGCAGAGTAAGCTGGTAGCTGGTGTAGCTTTTCAGCCCTTGGCTTTCAGCAGTGGCCTTTTTATGGTCATAAACAGGGGAGCGATAGGTTTACACCTTAGGTTTTCCTATAGCTTT
>CAYXZO010000089.1:0-7063 GCA_964469505.1 uncultured Lentisphaeria bacterium
AAATATTTTCGTGAAGCGGAACTTATTGCATTAGCAAAAACTAAAGCTCCCAGAGTCAGGCTGAGGGGACCGACACCGTAAATGTAGGCTGATTCTATTTGTGAGGACCTGGAATTTTACTTAAGTCCGGAAAGCGAAAGGGAAACCATGGAGCGGAATTGTGGTAAACCCGCCAGCAACACAAGTAAAGAATTGTTGACATCATGTTAAGTATACTTTACATTACCTGTGCGATATGCATAACCAGCTCCGTAAATACCGTTTTCTGGCGGGAGAATTGACGCAGCGGGAATTGGCTCGACGGGTGGGCGTTACCCGTCAAACCATTCTGGCCATCGAAAAAGGCAGCTTCAACCCGTCCGTAAAGCTGGCGTTAAAGCTGGCGCAGGCTCTGGGTACCACCGTAGAGGAACTGTTTCAGTTGGAAGACAAGGAAAAGCCGGAGGGGGAGGGCAAGAAATGAGACGCTTCTACGCTTTGTTGAAAGGGGTTTATCCGCTATTGGTGGTGCTGGTGATCCTCAGTGCCCAGGGGTTACCGTCCTGGATCCTGATGATTTTAATCGTGGCCGCGCTAGGGGCACCGTTGGTCCGGGAGCTGACCGGAATCGATCTGGATGAAAGACAAGTGGCTGTGGCCCGTTTCTCTAGTCATCTGGCCTTTTACCTATTGCTGGGCTTGATTCTGTACGTCATGGTTCATGACTATTTCGCGGTTGGTCAACAGCCGCCATCGGTTTGGTATCTGCTGCTCATCGCGCCGCTAATGGTCAAGTTTCTGATGGTGTTATTCGAGAATTACGGCTATCTGCTGGGCGCGCGATTGATCGGTCTTTTTTTGTCATTTGTGTTTGTCCTGTTTGTGCTCTTGTCCCATGGCCCCGTTAGTCCGGAATTAATTCCATTTGTTTTACTGGGATTAGTCGCCTGGTTCGGTGGACGTCGGCCGCGGGGAGCGGCGCTGGTTTACTTCTTATTAGCCCTGGGATTAACCTTCTTTTTTCACGGGTGGCTCAGGCTACCCATATACACGCGTTTGATCATGTATAGCCTGTTGCCCCTGCCTTTACTGGCGGGGAGCTGGGCTTTTTGGAGGGGTGAATTGGAAAATGAGGAGTAAGTCATGAGGTTTCAGTCTCTGAAAAAGCATTTGATTTTGGCCGGCTTGGTTCTCACTAGCATTCGGGGAGCCGAACCGGGAGGTAACTTCACCTTTTCGTTTGTTCTCAGCGGTCATGTTTTGCTGGGGATCGGTTATGAGTACGCCCTCGATGAACATCACGCTTTCAGGGTAACTGCCTATCCCCTGTTAGTACCTGGTAAAGGTTTCCCCTATGCCTTCCGGGCGGGGTATCGGTATTCCTTTGCGGGAGATAAATGGCAGCCCCGCTTAGGCCTGGATTTCGCCCTGCTGGTCAGTCCACCGGTAAAAGGGGCACGGCGGCACCTGCCCATGTTGGTGCTGACCCCGGGTTTGACGTACCAGGACTCCCGGAGGGTAAACTGGGAGTTCAGCCCCTGGGTGGCGTATTTTCTTACCAAAACCAGGCGCCGGATAGCGCCCATCGGATTGGAACTGGAAGTAAACCAAGGTGGGCGCTAGAGGAAGATGAAATAATTTTAACCGCAGGGGGCGCAGAGAGCGAAAAGTGATATGTTGTTTTCCTTTAAGCCATTTCTCTGCGGGACTCTGCGACCTCTGCGGTTTTAATATTAGTGAATGAACTTTTGCCATGGATTCACACGGTCATATATATTTTCATACGCAGATTTAGACTTTGATCATATAAAGTAGCTTAAATTAATTCCAAGTACATATCCAATCATATCTTTCAAATCCTGATCAAGTGGTAGTTTAAAAGTTAGACTGGGTTTAAAAGAACCCCAGCGCGAGGTAGCAGTGAGACCAGCCTGGTGCATACTGTTATCGTTAAAATCGCCGTCCTCACCGGAAGCCCACCATCGCCCGCTGATTCCTGCTGTTATAGAAGTTCCGGCGATTTTGTATCCCATTTGCATGCTATAAAGCAGCCACAACTCGTTATCACCGTTATCGCCTTTTGGTACCCAAACTACTGTAGCTACCCTACTATTAATAACTAACGGAAAAGCTGCAGAATTATGGTACCTGATAGCTCCTGAGAAAGGAATTATCTCCGGTAAAAAAGCTTCGGCGCGATCTATAAAATCTGTTATATAGCTTAGGAAGATTTCTATTGATGAAAAATCTGGCTCTATTAATGGATACCGTACGCCAAGCTCAGTAGTGTACATTGCACCGCGTTCATGTAGCTCAATCCCTACGTATGGATTGCCAAGACTAGCTTCAGTACTGCTTTGATCGTTTTTAAAATCGGCGACAGCAAAGGGTATTTCGCCCACTACCGTAATAGTTTGAGAAATAGGGAATCTTGCGGTAAAAAAAGATGTGGAGGTTATAAAACCAATATCCTCACCATTTTTGAAATCTGGTCTTAATATTTCTATTGAAATTCCTTTAGACATACTTTGATGCAACCATAAAGTTTGTGATTTTAAAGAAGAAAATATTAATAAATTTGCTATAGCGTATATGATGCCCACTGTGGTCGTTTTATATAATTTAAACATGCACAAACCCTTTATTAAATATGTTTACAGGATATGGACAACACTTAATAAGTTTGCCCATTGAATTTAAAGGTACTAATTCTTCGCGATGAGCTTATTTAAGCAAATACATGCAGCTCAGTGGGCACTACTGCAAATTATTCAGTACTGAATAAGTCTATTTGGAATTGTATGGATATTTCAAGCTAAGTGTGTTTCATCTCCGGCGTTTTTCTAGAGAGGACCTAACATAATTCCAGTGGCACCTACACATTCACGTAAACAAGGGCAGTTTGTTTTTATATCGGCTGTGATAAATGTCGCGGTGCGAATTTTTCCTATTTCGCCCATAACGACTTTTCTCCTTTGTTAAACATGTGCCGCAAAACTGTGGAACCCACCCCCTCCTGATGACTGGGTTGATTGAATCCCTAATAATTAAGCTTACCTCTGTCGATAGTCTATGTCAAGGAGAAAGGGATATGAATTTATCAGTATTTACCGCCTATTAATTCTATAAAAATCTCCTGAAGTCCCCCGGTAAATCCTCCACCTTAACTTTATCCGCGTATTGAGTTAACGAAGCGCTGTTGAAAGTATGCCAATACAAAACAGTCTTGCCCTTGGCGTTTGGGGAATTCAGAAAATCCAACACCGCCGCGGCTGTTTTAGCCGTGTAAGTGGGCTCCAGC
Source organism: uncultured Lentisphaeria bacterium (assembly GCA_964469505.1). Classification (GTDB taxonomy): domain Bacteria; phylum Fidelibacterota; class UBA8477; order UBA8477; family JABMPR01; genus CAYXZO01. The sequence continues at coordinate 3,281 of CAYXZO010000089.1, forward strand.
TGAATATCATGAGCCGCGAATACTTCTTGCGCTCGTTCACCAGCCTCAGTGGGATGCCCGTAGCCTGAACCGAAATAGTTATCCCACACTTCCGGGGGATTAGCCGGCGGGGGAGGGAGTTTCGCTCCGGCCTGTCGTAACAGCTTGTAAGTCTTCAAAGCTAGCTTATGGGCCGTGCCGGCGGTGGCCATGGGTAGCGGGCCCCAATGGGAGGGGGTGACACGCACTCCGATGACCCGGGATTTGAGGCCGGCTAAACGACAACCCAGGTGCAGACCAGCCAAGGTGCCGTTGGAGCCCAGGGCACAGAAAATGATATCCGGCTTCGGCATTTCCCCCCGCTGTACCTGCTCTGCTAACTCGAAAGCCGCGTTTACAAAACCTAATGCCCCCACCGGGATGGAACCCCCGGCGTACAGGAAAAAAGCTCGTGGATATTTTAGACGTTGATGACAATAAAACTGCCAGGCCACGCCACCGTAACCTTTCACCAACACCATTTCGGCCCCGAAATAGCTCAACAACCGTAGGTTTTCCTGCACGTGGGGAGTAACCGGCTGCTCGTATAAAATCAACGTGGTTTTAAGCCCTTGTTGTCCGGCGTAGATAGTGGTGGCCAGGCCGTGATGGGTACCTAGTCCCCCAGTGGTAACGATTCGTGTTTTGCCGGCGGCCTGCACCGCTCCCAGGATAAATTCCAGTTTGCGCACCTTGTTGCCGCCGTAAAGGGGATTAGTTAAATCGTCGCGTTTCACCCAAAGCCCCGCAGGCCCTAGGTTTTGTATGAACTGCACCGGCGTAGGTAATTTCGCTAAACCCACCAGGGCTACCCGTTCCTCGATTTCGGGGAATCTGGCGAACAGTGGCCGCTGAATGCTCATGGAATCAATTCCTCCCGCTCTTGCAATATTACCTGCTCTACCATCAGTCCCTGTTGAGCCAGATGCCGGCGTCGCCATTCATAGAAACCCCAGCCGCTTAGGACAAACAGCACGAAAAGCCCGATCTTTACCGCTGATTCCAGGGATACGACTAGTACCAGAGCTAAAAAGGCCAACAGCGAACCACACATGGCCGCGCAGAAATAGAGCCACCGAACGGAGCTGAATAGCGGCAAATCTCGGCCCTCGTGCTTTAACTTCTTTCCAACCTTCACCGCTGAAAGCATCACCGGAATCACCACCAGAATGGCACCTAGCGCGGCGAAGGTGGCCAGAGTTTCCAGAGAAGGACAGGTTAACAATCCGGCCACGGACAATCCCCAGATGAGAATCAGCAGCCGCACGGGCGTCCCGAAACGGGGATGCAAGCTGAACCAGCCGGCGGGCAGCAAGCGGTCTTTGGCCATCATGAACAGCGATTTGGTCCCCACTAAAAAGAGGGCATTCAGCGTGGTGGTGATGGCCAGCAGCGCCCCACCCAGGATGAAAATCCGCATCCCGGTGGCGCCCAGCGTCGCCCGCGCCACGTACACCAGGGGATTGTCCTGTTGCGCCAGGGTCTCCGGCGCTGTTACCCGGACGGTGGCCCAGGCCACCAGCACATACAACAGGGCAATCAGGGGAAAACTGAGTAGGTAAGCCCGGGTTACGGTGCGAGCGGGATTCTTAATTTCCGCTCCCAGCTCAATGATGCCATTGGCCCCGAAATAGGTAAAGCTCAGCAAGGCCACGCCCAGCACAAAGGTCCCCACACCTGGCGGCGGTGATTGGTAATTCGCGGCGGGATACCGCAACCCTCCCTGGGCGTAGTACAGTAAAACGACAATGAGAATCAACACCATTAACCCTTGAAGCATAGCAGCGAGACGCACCCCGACAATATTGGTTATACACAGCACGGTAAGTAGTCCTACCGCCACGGCCAGGGGACTGATTCCCGGCCAGATGGAAGCGGCGTACTGTCCAGCACTGAGAGCATACAAAGGGATTTGCCCGTAAAATGAGGTCAAAGCGTACACCCAAATCGCCGTGAAGGCCAACCGGGGCGACAAAAAGCGGCTGGGGTACAGGTAATTTCCTCCTGCCACCGGCGCCACAATGGCTAGAAACGCCACCGGTAGCATGCCCAGGGCTACGGGAAACATGGCGGCCAGGTAAGCCCAGGGCAGCAAAGGTCCCACCATTTTGGCCACCAAACCGGTGAAGACGAAAATGCCGGCGCCGATGGTAAAACCGATCATGATGAACAACACCGCCGGGAAACCGAGCACCCGCTTCAATGCGGGAGATTCAGGCACCGTCATTCAGTTCTTCCCATCATGTCCGGTGAGGTGGTCCACCAGGCGCAAAGCCAGGGACTGAATAGTCAATACCGTAGGTCGTGCCAGGGCTTCGGGGAAAACCGAGGCGTCGCACACATACAGTCCTTTGATCCGGGTCTGCAAATTATCGTCCAGCATCTCTCCCAGGCGCACCGTGCCGCTGGGATGTGTTCCCCGGAGGGGCGTGCGGAAAATCTGCGCCGAATCGGCCCCGGCCTCGATGAGAATCCGGCGGCACAGTTCTTCAGCCCCTTGCAGCCGCTCCAGATCACTATTGGTAAGAGGCTTGCTGATGCGACCGTCGGGAAATACTCCCCCGGAGATTTCGTCCTTCAATTTGATCATCACCCCTAGCACTCGATTCCACTTATACCAGGTGAAGAAGCGGGTCCAGTGAGAACGGGCGGCGATGAGGGGATAAAGGAGCCAGGGATCGAGGAGCGTGCTGAGCATGTAGCCGTCAGATAGATTCTCCCAGGACCAGGTCATGGGCGGTTCCTTGCCAATGCCCTGGTGGCGGTCGAAACCGTATACCATCACGGTGGTGTCCATGGTCATGCCTTGACCGGCGGACTGGAGGCCGCTACTCTGAAGTAAACGTGGTGTACCGATACCTCCCGCGGCTAAAATCACCGTATCTGCGGCAGCGAAGCGTTCTTGCGACCGGTGGCGGAAATACACCCCTATCACCCCGTCCGGTCCGTAGTCCACCCGGATAACTCGGGCGCCGGTGAGCAAGCGGGCGCCGTTAGTCTGGGCCTCGTCCACGAATTCCCCGGCGTTCCACTTGGCCCCGCAGCGGCAACCGAGCATACAGCGGGCGCCGCAGCGGAATTTTTTGGTTCGCTCCGGCCACATGAATTTCTCCTGGGGAAACCAATCGTATCCCAGGGCCTTCCCCGCTTCCGCCAGACGCGTGGAGGCCGCTCCCCGCAATTCTGCCGGCAGCGGCGCCAATTTCAATTCTGAGCGTATCTGCTGGACGTAGGGGGTTAAATCGATACCATATTTGGTTTTGAACCAGTCCGGCGGATCAGCCGCGCAACCGCAGTACATACTGGTGGCGCCGCCCACCATCAGGGGCCGGACGATGTTCAAGCCCTCGGTGGTGAACAAGAAGCTGCCCTTGTCGGCATACAACATAGCTCCCGGATATGTGCCGTAGTACCAGCGGCCCCGATGGTCACGACCGCGTTCGAGCAAAAGAACATCCACTCCCCGCTGCGCCAATCCTCGCGCCACCGTGGCTCCCCCGGGACCAGAACCCACTACAATCACATCGGCTTTCAAATTTTCTTCCGCCATAACGACCTCAACCCCTTTTCAATATTCTCAGGATCCGTAGCTATGGCAGTGGCTCCTGATTAATCCAGGTGTGCCACGAATTCCTTTTATGTTCTGTGCGTTAGCGAAAAATAGAGCGGAATGTTTATTAAAAAATAGCGGTTATAGCTCCTTGAGGGGTATGGTTCCTTTTAGCAGTACAAGCAAATCTGATTTTTTTATTTCTTTGAGGAAAG
>CAYXZO010000090.1:0-6901 GCA_964469505.1 uncultured Lentisphaeria bacterium
TGATACACCCACCCGATGGTTTCTTCGTTGCCTGGTTCCCAGGCCGCTGCCAGCTCATCCTGGTTTAAAAGTGTGATTAATTCCTGGAGGGCGCGGGGGCGGGGCGCCAGGCGGCTGGGAAGGTTATCGGGATCAAACAGGACACGGACTTCCCGGGCCAGTTGGGCGCATTGGGCCAGGAGGAAGTGGCGGTAGGACCTTTGACGGGGCCCTTCTCCCCGCTCATCCACTGGCAGGTCTACGGCTTCATAATCAGCCAGATGCGTCTCATGCCCCGGTTCAGCCAACCAGCGGATGAATCCATTGGATTCCTCTCCGCGGGAGATGGTCTGGCGCAGCAATTTCCGGGCTTCCAGCATTTTAAAGGCCACTAGCCGGTTGAGCCAGGTGAAGGCCGCTTCTTTTACCAGCTTTTCCCGGGCCTCCTTGGGGCTCATGCCGGCCTGTTGTTCCTGGCCGATGAGTTCTTCCAGTTGCCGCCGGGTTTCCGCTGCGGTCTCGCTACGAACTAAGGCCGGGTAATTCTCAAGGGGTTGAAATTCGCCATCCGGAAGAAAGCCGTACAGCCCTTCCAACTGTTCACTGACTTCCTGGGTCAGCAGGGCCCGGGCCTGGAGGGTCATTTTACGGATCGATTCTGAAAGCTTGGCCTGCATAAGGTTATCGCCTGTATTTCTAGCTTGATTAAATCGAGTTCAGATACGCTTTTAGAAATCTAAAAGTTCTTTAATGTCGTATGCCTCCTCTATCCAGGAGCCTAAATTGTTGTAACCGTCATCTTCCACCCAATCATAGGTGCGAGCATTTATTCCCATAATCTGGAAGGGGTTGGCTCCCTTTTTATCTCTCTGCTCATACTTATCTTTAATATTGTGGATGTAAACTCCTAAAAGGGCGTTCCCTTTCTCAAGGCTGTATTCAATTTCATATCTAACCCATTTTCTGGTAGCTGTTTGGGCACCGATAAGCACAACGGTTACCGATGTGCCATGCATTTGCTCCCGAATCCAACGCTTAATTGCTTCGTCCGTATTGCGTTTGACCTCTTCCCATTCAGCCGCATCCCAGAAGCCGGCTTCCTGCCAGGAACCTTTTTTAGTTACCCAGCTTTTCCTGACTACCTGGGCCCGCCAGTAATCATGGGCGTAATGAAAACTAAAAAATACCCTTCTGGCTATTGCTTACCCCCTATACTGGCAAACGATTATAAGAGTAACTACCAAAGTAAAGATTACGGCGCCATGAAAAATTATTATTGTCTTTGAAAATAACAGCCTAAGCCAGCCGGGGACTCGAGAATAGAAAGGTTCAATTTTTAAAGAAAAGTCGATCTGGGCTTCATTTTTAACTCGAACATCATCATACAAAGCCCGGAATAGTCTTTCTTGCCAGAGGTAGTATGCGTCCAAAACCCAAAAAGCAAACACGGGGAAAAAGGATAGGTACACGAAAATTATTTTCCCCATGCTGGCAGCAGCAGCCAATAAAGCGGTAGTTATGGTAACGCTCCAGCCTTTTAACCAGAAGGAATCCTGGGCTAACCTGTTAATGACACCCTGGATTAATTGTAAATGCAATATTTTATAATCTTCAGCCATAGGTGGGATTTTACTCCAGAATTATCCGGTAGCCCTGGCGGATCAGCTCCAGCAGTTCGGTGCGCAATTTCTCCAATGCCTGTTCTACCTGGGTTTCATTCTCCAGTCGGTAGCCTGTTAGCGAGGTCAGTTTAACGGTTTTAATGGGTGTTTGAGATTGAGTGGAGGTGTATAGTTCCCGTCGGGCCCGGTCCTTCAGACTGGTTAAAGCCGATAGTTCCGCTTCTAATTGTGACAGAGTAGCGTTGCAGTTACGGCAACGATCGGTGCCGGGTGCCAGCTCCAGATTTTGGCATAGATGGGTTTTCAGTGGTTGCAGGGCTCTATCCAGCCTGGTGGATAGCTCGGGTTTATCCCGGAGAGCTTCAGCGGCCTCCGATTGCTCCATTTCTGCTAGCGCCGCGGCATAGGCCTCGTCGCGCTCCCGGTGCGCCTGCTCGTAAAGCTCATGATAGGCCTGATTTAACTCCCCAACCAGCTGTTCCATTTCCGGCAGATGTTCGTAAAAACGTTCATTCTGGAGCAGGTCCTTTAAACGTTGTTCCCATTCCTTTGCTTGTTCTCCTAAACGTTCCACCACAATGGGAGCTTGTTGGGTTAGCGTGCGGCGAGCCTGGCTGATTAAATCCATAGCCCGCTCGTTCAGGCGATTTGCCAAAGCCTGGAGTTGATTACGGTAGTTCAAGTACTGGGAACCGTGCTGGGCTAAAGTTAGAACGCATTCACTGTCGTTCTGCTCCAGAACCCGATTGAGCCATTGGGAGAACTCCCGCAGGGTCGCATGTCCCGGCAAACTCCGGCTCTCCATAACCGCCAAGAGAGGCAATAATCTTTCCCGGTCCTGGTGGGCCAACTCTCTTAAAGCCTGGGCCAGCGCAGGTTCGTTAGCATCGACTTCACCGCCGGTGAGTTGTTCATAGGCTTCCGCGGCCTGGGTCAACGTTTTGACATCCACTGTCATTCGAGGTGCGAAAGAGGCGCTGCGAAAAGCATTGTGTTTAGTCAATACCTGCCGGCATACTGCTAACTGGTAGTTCTGGTGATGGCGACCTTGATAAACGATTTCAATGGCGGCGGCCCGCAGCAAAACTGCCAAGGCCAGATGGATCATTTCCGGGGGCCAGGCATAGCCCAGACCACCAAAGTGCCGCTCCAGTTGCTTACCGGTGACTTGTATTCCATAGGCATGTTGTTTATTCAAGTAATCCAGAATTTCCCGGCACACGCCGGCCTGTTTATTGGGTACCAGCTTATCCCCCTGGCGGGTAACGAGATTCAAACCCTCCGGTCCGTCATAAAAAATGGCCGGTAAATCTTTCAAATTGTCCGCCTTCAGGAATTTTTCCACTTCGTTACCGTCCAGGGGGCGATTGCCGATTTCGAATTTGGGGTATAGTTCGGGAATTACAATATCCCGCAAATTCGCCAGCATTTCCGCCAGTTTATTGCCCAATTCGGAGGCATCCCGTTTGATCCCCTGGAAAAAGCTGACACCTTTAGACAGATCCGCAGTTAGCTGGTTTTGCAGCTTACGTTCCAGGCGTTCTTTAAGGCGTTTTTCGTCTTGCAGACAGCGGTTTTCTTCCGCGCTCAACTGGTGGCGGGCCGCTTGCATTTCGTGGTCACTGATCATTTTTTCCGAGCGGTAGAGTTCTTCTATCAGCCGGTGGCTTTCTTCACTTAAGCTGAATATCCAGAAAAGCTCCTCTCGATTTTCATTGCTGCGTTTCCTGGCGGCAGCGTCCACTGCTGCGGGGTCTTCGTCTGCGTTAATCTGGATCAAATTGAGACGGAGTTGCCCATTTTCGTCGATGACTTCGTCATTCAAGGCAAGCGTGAAGCGGAAAGTTTTCCGTTTTTGGTAGCGATATCCTCGGATCTCCGGGGCATCAAAGATTTCCTTGATAAATCTTCTTAGAATCCGATTGCGGTCCACCGGTTTGGGGCCTAAGGACCTGCGCTGGGTCTCCCAGTTTTTCTCCTGGGGGGTCAGGAGCTTATAACCTTCTTCTGTCTGGCGCACCAGTTGAGCTTGTTCCAGGCGTTCAAGAGCAGCAGCCACTTGAGATTCAAGGGGTTCGGCATCTATACGGGGATGGAGCACAGCGGTTAGATTGCGCTGCGTGCGGGGTAGGTCCCGCACTACTTCCAGTAGAGCAATGGCTTTGGCTACTTTCAGAGCCAGGGAATCATCAGGTAATCTGCGCTCAACTTCATCTATTTCATGACTTACTTCTGAAGAAATCAAACCGCCGGCGGAAAGCAGCTCATAAATTTTATCCAGGGTAACCAGAGTCCCGATAGGTTGATCACCGAGGGCGGTTTGGTGGTGGATCAGCATTTGCTGGGCCTGCTTGATAATGGTGCGGTTGCTACCCCCGATATGTCCCTGGGCGCCCCGTTGCAGTCGCAGGCCGGAGACAATATCGATGGATAAATCAATCTGATAGGGCAGATAGGGATACAGGGCCACAAAGCTGTCTTCATCCAGGCGGGTATTGCGCCCCGTCCGCTCCAGCCGGCACAAGGATTGGAGGCGATCCTGGTAGGTTCGGTACAGTTGGCGTAGTTTTTTGTCTGCTTCGGCTGTTTTTTGCAGCACACGTTTGCTGGTGATTTCAGAGATATCCGATTGTTTCAAGTCGATTTTATAGGGGAAACGGTCCTGCAGACGGGCATGTTCGATGCGGCGGGAGTCAATGGCCGCCACCACCTCGTTGAGTTTTTCCTGGGCGGTTACCAGTATCCAGCAGGGTGCCACAGCCTCGCCACGCTTGACCCGGTTTTTGCCTTCTTTGCCAAAAGCCTGAATAACTCCCTGCAAGTCAAGCATTTTATCTTCGCTGTGGGAGACATATTGCCCCACTTCATCGATAATGAAGATTAAAGCTTTGCCGGGTTGGCGGCGGCTGGCCAGTTCGAAAGCCCGCCGGGCCAATTCATTGGCACTAATGTCGGCCCGCCCTTCTTTACCCACAGTATTGGCCCACGAATCAGGGCTAGGATAAACCCCTGGAGACATTTCATGGAGAATGTAACTGGCCTCATTGATGGCCAGGCTCAGCTTACGTCTTTTCTCCCAATCCTTATGGAATTTTTCCCTGAATCTGGTGACAAACTCCTCCAGCTTGCTATCTACTTCAAGACTTATTTCCAGGTTGGCCAGGTCTAAATCCTCGGCATAGCCCAGCTCGCGCAGCAAGGCTTTATACATTATCAAGGATATCTTCTCATTAGCTCGACTACTACGATCCATGGAAACATCGAAAATTATGGGCTTGGTGGGAATCTGGGTGTTTACTACTCCCAGGTAATTGGTCAATTCCTCAGCCAGATCAGGGCTCAATTGCTCGCGAGCTTTGGCGTTAATCAGTTCGCTGGCTTTTTGGCCCAGAACGACCCGGTTACCAACGGTGTAACCGACAATTTTGGCGAAAGAAGATTTCCCGGAACCAAAGAAGCCGGAAATCCACATGCCGATCCCTTCATGGGGGTCGGTGCGGCCCTCAGCGATGGCCTTATATACGGTTATAAAATGCTGCGCTAGCTCGTTGGTAAGAACGTATTCATTGATTTCGTCCAGAACTGTTTCTTCATCTTCCTGAGTAACTTTGATGACTTCTTCAATTCGGCGATCAATGGGTTTTAGAAAAAGTTCTTTGATAATCTCCATCTTCGATCCTCTAATAGATTTTTACTCGATAGCTGTAGGTCCCGCTAACCTCCTGCTCCGGTAAATCCAGGAAGCGCAGGTTATTAGGTCCTTCCAGGGTACCGGGGTAGAACAGGACTATGGGGATCATAGTTTTGCCGTGCAAAGCCTCCAGTAGCTTGGCAGTCCGATAAAAAGCAGGACCTAAAACGCCAACGCGCACCAGGAAAACTATAGAATCCTCAGGATCCAATTCCGCCGTTTGGGCCACAATCAAATCCGGTAAGGGCGCGAAATCGGGATCCGACAGGATCGTGGCGACACTTTCCTGAACCCGTTTGAAACCGAACTGTTTTTCGGCTGTGGCCAGCGCATCGATGCCTTCAGTCTCGGCGATAGCCTGCCAGAAAAGCCGACCTAACGAAACGAATTTTACCCGTTTACCAGCATTTCCCAGGCGAGTAGCAAGTAACGCCATTTGCTTACGCATAGCGAACTCTTCCTTCGGCGGGTAATGAAAAATGGCAAAAGGCAGGTCATGGTAAGCGCTTATGCGCATAGGCTTTGCCAACAGGTCATTTTCTAACAGTTCAATTTGTTCTTCGATAGATGACATCCGCCATTTCCTCATAATCTTCTGCGGGGAAATCCACCCGCACAACACTACCGACGATCTGAAATTTCAGCAAAGCTTGTTGATGGGCTTCCATAAACAGCCGCTCTACAGTTGCTGGTGTTAATAAAAATAGTTTCCAATCGGGGTGACGCAGGAGCTGCGTACCGCTGAACCCTATGTGATTCAATGCGAAAGCCAAGTAAGCAAAGGTCGCCGTTGGAATAAACGGGGGCGCAATCCTTTTATCGCGTATGCCTTTTAATATCCCAAAATCTCTTAAAGCAGCTAGTAAACCGGCAGCTACTCTATTAAGCACACCATCAGTCCAGGTATTTTGACTTGCTAGCAATCTTGTTCTTATCCATTCCACGGTTTCTTTTGTAGATATGTGATAATTCTGCCGCATCAGTCTTGTGTGGATCTCTTCATAGACAAAATCGTAAATAAGTTTTTCGCTCCGTGCTGTTAGCCAGTAGTACAGTGGCCGGATCATTTCTGGCATAGGTCTCTTACTTTCGACTGGCTGTATAATGCGCCACCCATTCCTTGGATTACCCCGGACAAAACGGGGAATAAATAAATTGTCTACGATATCTCGAGCTCTTTTACGGGTGTGTTCACTTAGAACATTCATCAATTCGGCTTTAAATAGCTTTGAGTTTAGAATATCATTATTGCAGCTGCGAACAAGATTGCGCATTTCCGGTAGCAGGGCTCCACCTTTAATTAATCGAGAAGTATACTGTCGGTTTGGTGCTAAGTTTATCAAGAGTATTGCTTGACTGCTTTTTTAAGCACGTTGCCCCTGAATTTAGCCAATAGCCTGGTTCCTTGACCTCGCTCGAAAGTTAAAGTAGAAAACTATTTTTTAATTGGTAGGGAGAATATCAGTAAAACCGCGGTTGGACGGGGCTTTCAGGGTATATTTTTACTTTTCAAGACTAAGTCTGTACCCCTCCACACCCTCTACGGTCTACTTCTCCTTCACCACCGGACACGCTACCCAGTGGCCGGGAGCGTGTTCATCCAGCAGTG
>CAYXZO010000091.1:0-6677 GCA_964469505.1 uncultured Lentisphaeria bacterium
ACCGTTTGGCCTCTATGACCGCAAGGGGGCGTCCCCGTTGGTCGTAAAGCACATAGTCGGCTCGACCCAGATAGTATCTTTTTCCTGTATCGTCAGGCGGTAGATTCTGCCCGACGTATGATGGTGAGGGTGGTGTGGCCGTGTTGGGAAGCTCGATTCTGACGGGTACTTCGGTGCGTACTTGAGATAAGTCGGCCGGGTCCCAACCTGCCTGGCGCAGCCGCTCATCAATAACAATGCGCGCATGGGATTCGGTAGCGTTATCGTGCTTCATAACTGAAATGTTCCGGATGCTTTTGATCCACTTAATGCAAAACCTCGCGCTTAAAAATAGGTTCTCTAAATCAGTTCTTCGAGTGGTTTTTCATGGTGTGAAGGACACCGGAATCGCTTAGAACTTTGGATTTGAGGTTTGGGCGCTGTTAGCGACCGTTGGCTGCTATCTTCCTCCTGATTTCAGCCGAAATGATGGGATATCTGCTTGTGTCTGCGCTCAAATCAATTCACTGAGCTCAAACGCACCGCTATAGCTTTGTTTAAAAACTGTATTTTAGTTTGAAATACGCCATATCGTTGTTGTCGAATTGCCCGAAGATGCCCTCGCTGCCGGTAAATAGGTTGGCGCCCACCAACAGGGACAGTCCGTCGGCCACATCGTAGGTGATCTTGGGACGAATGAGAGCATCCTGGTTGTTTAAGCCTACATACGTGAAGAATTCTAGGTGCAGGGTTTCATTCAAATAATCACCCCGGGCCAGGAAGGTAACCATATTGTCGTATTCTTCCGGAAGTAGATCCGTAGAATAGTCCAGGATGGCCTGCTGAATAAACTGGGTGCTAAGGCGCCAACCCCAAAGGGAATAATCCAATCCCACCAGGTAATGGAGATAATCTTTTTTAACTGCTCCGTCCGTGGTAGGATCGGTACTAATGAAATATTTTCCGGTGTAGTAGGCTCCTTCGCCCCGTACCACCAGGGGGCCCAGGGTAGTGCTAAAGCTACCCCCGGCTATAGTCAAACGATGATGTTCGGGAAAAACCGTAACCGCAATGGGCTGGTAGGTGTTGGAATCGATGGTTTTTTCCACGTGGGGAGTGGGGTCGTCATCCCAGGCACTGGCCGCCATTACTTCCAGGTCCACCAGGGAGGTAAGCATGGAGTAGCGGACGAAAAATTCGCTGTTGTCTAAATTGGGTTCAACTGTCTCGCGGGAATGATCGATGGTAACCGGCACGGGAGGAAGAGGCAGATTGGGGTGAAAAGCCCAAATGGAGCTTGTATCAGGGAAAACTGTGCCCGTGAAAGTAGGCAACCAAACCACCTCTAAAGTGTTATTGCCATGGTAATAATCCAATTTTACCCCTGTTATCCCCATACGGATTTCGTCAAAGTCCCGCAGGAGGAATTCTTGCAGGTTTTTTGGCGAGACGATATCAGTTATGAATACTCCGTCTGCTTTGCCCCAGATGATCTGTTGCTTGCCGATCCTTAGGTCAATTGACGAAAAATACAAATCCACGTAAGCTTCGCGGAGACTTAATTCTATGGGTTGGTTGGGGTAGTGATAGATATAAGGATTAATCTTTATGGCCGCACGGTCTTTGCTATGTTCCAGATTAAGATTTAATGTGTTCTGAATGATGGCATAGTCATAATTGTCTTTTAACAAAATACCAGTGTAATTGCGTACATAGCCGCTTATCTCCAGGCCCTGAGCCCATAGGGGATTTACCAGACTACTCAGAATTAAGCCCCCCGTAGTTATAATTGACAAACGCATCATCTTACTCCTCTCCGCATCATACGTTCGGTGAAAATGTTCGAGGGAATGCCTGCGTCGATCTTGACATTGCTGAGTTTCATTACCGTAGTGTGATTTTTCTGAACATTATGCATTTCCGTTTCCATGATGATCCAGAAACCTTTAATGTTGGCATATTTCTTTATGCGGAGGGTTTTTAAGTATTCGCCGTCTTCGTCGTAGAACTCTTTTTTCAGACCGATCCATTTATCTTTCACGATCCAGGTTACGGTGCGTGAGTACATGTAATCTTCATCTTTAGGAGTGCTCTCAATTACATAGCAAGGTTCACCGTCCAAGATTTCTTCACGTAAAATCTTATGATTATCCTCTTGTGGTTTACGATCGCCTAAATCGTCATATGTAAAATCCGACCCCATGAAGTAATCACCTTTCGAATCGCTGGAAATCCGCTTAATTTTTTTCAGGGCCGGCAGATAGATCCACTGATCATCATCTTTGTTGGGATCGTCATAACTCCAGTTCATAAAAGAAGTGTTGCGCACGTCAGCGGGTTTTAAGAAAAACATGACACGTTTTTCGACTGTCCCGAAATCTTTAATATACTGCTTAATTTCTCGTACCCGTCGATTGCCCCGCTTGTTGATAAGAGTCATGGTTAGATTGGCTTCCATTTCGTCACCGTCAGGACGGTTGTACACTTTTTCCATGATTTGCAGGGCGGTGAGGTGTTCCTCGGCGATAGCTGGAGCCAACAAAGCGGCCACCGATAGTAACAAGTTTATTAATCCTATGCTTTTCATTATTACTTCTCCTTATTTAAAGAGGTTGGCGATCTTTGAAGTAAATGTTTGAGATATACAGTAACAGGAACATAATGGTTATAGTTCCCAGAAAGCTGGTGAACATATTCAAGGCCACCAATGCTCCCAAAGCCCGATTGGGTGGGAAAACGGAGGCCAACAGCACCAGGAATCCAGCAATGACTACGAGAGCGTTGAATACGATCGCTCGACCGGAATGGTGCATTGTGAGTTTAATGGTTGTCAGTTTATCACCGGTTTGTCGCGCATAGATGCGGTAGCGATCGATGAAATGCACGGCGAAATCAATACCTATCCCCAGGGCGATGCTGGAAACCAGCGCGGTTGTGGTGCTAAGGGGAATATTCAACAAGCCCATAAGTCCAAAACTGATGAGAGCCGTGAGAATTATCGGAACTGAACCAATAAGACCGATTTTGATACTTTTAAACATTAGGGCCAATAAGCCGATGATGATGAAGAGGGATAAAAAGAGACTGGAAATTTGCCCTTGCAGAATTAAATCGGTGAATACCAGCGCTTTATAGCCCGACCCGGCGTAGTTGAGCTTTAACCCCATATTCTCCAATTCGCTACGATGTTTTTCCACTTTCGCGATGGCGCTTTTCAAAGCTTTGGAATTATCACTTTTCAACTGAAAAGTGATGTTCGCTTTGCGGTAGTCTTCGGTCACAACCTGCCAAAGATTTTCAGGATCACCCGACATCTCATACAACAGTAGATACTGGGCGATTAGATCGCGGGAAGTGGGAACGCGATTATACTCGGCGCTATCTGCGTGCATCACTTTGTTCATTCGCTTTAGGTAATCACCCAATGAAAATGAGCTACCCACAACCGCCAGACTGCGGTCCACATCATCCTGCATCGCAACCATACGGCGAAGTATGCGGGCTTCTTTAAAAGCCCCTTCCTGGCCTGATTCCAAGATCACATTGAGGGTGCTGGTGCCGCCAAAGTGCTCGTTGATAAAGCGGTCGGTCTGGACGATTTCACTGTTTTTTTCGAATTTTTCCAGAAAACTGGAGTTAATCCAGACCCTGGTGATGCCGTATGCGGAAACAACCACCAACACGGCCACCGTGGCGAAAGTGACCCATTTTTCCCGGGCGACGAAACGGGCAAATTTGTGAGCAAACATTTCCGCTTGTTCGTCCTGGGTTTCGCGGGGTACTTCCTTGGGGGGACGGGGAAGCCCCAACAACCAAAGCCCCACTGGGATGAAAACCAGTGAGAAAACCATAGCGGCCATAACCCCAAAAGCAGTGAATAAGCCAAAGTATTTGATGGGATAAACTTGGGAGGTCACCAGCGAGATAAACCCAACGGCAGTGGTCACACTAGTCATAACCACTGGTTTCCACATTTCCCGCAGCATATTCAGGATGGCCTCTTGCTTGGTAGCTCCCGGATGATCTACTTCGTAAAGATACAGATGACTGAACATGTGAATGCCATCTGCCACCCCGATGGCAATGAGCATCACTGGAATCATGGTAGAAACGGCATAAATTGGGATTTTAAACAAAGCCATTAGGCCGAAAGTCCAGATGACACTTAAGAGAACGACCATCAGGGTGAGGAAAGTGCCCCGAATGTTGCGTAATACCAGGTACAGAACCAGGATAATGACAATTATGACAATCGGCACCATCCGACGCATGTCTTTGGGCCCCAAATATGCCATGGTCCCTTCAACGATAGGTCGTCCGGCAATGTAGACTTTTTCGGGGCCTTCATATTCCTTAACCAGGTTTTTAAGCTCTAGGTAGAATTCCTGGGAGAATACGTCATCATCAATCCGGGCGATTACTGCCGTGACGGTTTCGTCCTTCGAAACCAATCTTCCATAAACCATCTCGTTGGAGATGACCTTTGAGCGCAAGTCTGCCAGCTTTTCAGGTGAACGTGGAACTCGTTTGTAAAAGGAACGCACATCAAGTCCGTCTTCAGTGCCCACAATGTTGTCTGCGGTGTATAGGGAGACGACATCGTTTTTCTGAATTTGGGGCATCTTTTGGAGACGTTTGGTTATATCCTTGACTTTCTGGAGTGTACCGGGGTTAAAAATCCCTTTCCGATTCTCCAAAGCGATGATGATACCGTCTTTGATATCAAACCAATCTTCGGCCTGATTGCTGTAAACAAAGGCTGGGTGCTGTTGAGGCATGTATTTATCCAGGTCGGTTTCCATACGGCTGTTCTTTTTCATGACCATGAAAAACCCAGCCGATATAAGGATGATAACCGCCATAATAGGAGCGGAGAGTTTCAGGAGGTGTTCTGCAAGTTTTCTCATAGATTACCTTTCGTTTGTTAGTGTTTACTTACCTGTACCGGTAAAAAATTTTTGCCTATCTCTGTAAGAGTTTTTTCAAGGATTGCCACAATTTCTCACCCTCCACTTGCAAATCAAATTGATGGTGAGTTAAGTGCCAACGGGCCACCATCAATCGCATACTACCCATGGCAATTAATGTTAATTGTTCGGCATCTATATCTGTCCGAATCTGCTCTAATTTTTGCCCCTCAAGAATGATATTCCTGAAGTATTTTTCGCTCAAGTCCATGATTTCGTTAATGGTTACTGAAAGTTTTCGGTCATTTTGAAAAATCTCTTCAGAAAAGATTACGGCTGCTAAGGCAGGACGCTGGGAGAACTGCTTAAACCTCAACCGGAAAAAAGTTTCCAGGCGCTCCAGCGCTGTGACATTTTCCTGATCAATCCGCTGTGCCAGCTCGGTTTGTTCCATTTTGAAAAGCTCGAGTATCCCCAACAGAATATCGAGTTTGCTCTGGAAGTGGCGATAGATGGCAGCCTCAGTCACATGCACAGCGCGAGCAAGGTTTTTAATGGTGACATTCTGGATGCCATCTTTAGCGATTAGTTCGATGGCAGCGTCGATGATTTCCTGCTGGCGGTGAGTGAAGGTCATATTTTCCTGTTAGTAAGCATTTACTTATACTATAATCAGTTTTTGCCCCGCAGCAACAAAAATCTTTATGGTTTAAGATAACATCCGCCCAAAAGAACTTGAGTTAACTCAACGTCTAAAACTGGTGGAAAAGCAAAGGTCATTCGTATCATCCCACCTGCCCTAAAGCCTGGTTCCCGGCGGAATGCTGGTTCCTTTAGGAATAATGATAATGCCTTGCCGAATCGAATAATATTCACCATCCTCTTCCTGCACACCCCGTAAGTTCACCAGTTCACAGCCCGCACCAATCCGTACATCTTTATCCAGGATGGCATTTTTCAAGCGACACCCTTTCCCGATGCCCAGGGGCAATGCGCCGCGGGGGGCACGAGCCTCGTAAAAATCGTTACCCATGTAATAGACATGGTCCATTTCAACGTCATCGGCCACGATTCCCCGAATACCTACGATGGAACGGTGGAGCACAGCTTTGCCAATGCGACAACCCTCTGAAATGAGACAATGGTCCACCCTGGCACCGTGGATGTGTGTACCGGGCAGAAAACGAGCGTGGGTGTAAATGGGATGATGTGGTTCATAGAAAGAAAAGGGTGGTCGGCGGGAGGTAAGGGCCATATTGGCCTCAAAGAAAGTCTCGATGGTCCCGATGTCAGCCCAATACCCCGAAAATGGATAGGCAAAGGTGCGGAAACGGGAAACACACTGGGGAATGATGTCATGTCCGAAATCGTTGCCTTGAAGGCCCATGGCTTCGAACAGAACTTCCTTGCGGAAAATGTAAATCCCCATAGAAACCGCCACCTGGGGTTCCGCGGCATCGGGTAACCGCAAAGATTCCACTAAAGCTGGATCCCGAGGTTTTTCCACGAAACGATCAATGCGATACTCCCTGGTGTAATGTAGGATGCCGAACTGCGAGGCCTGGGCGGTGGGCATGGGGATCACGGCTACAGTGACGTCAGCTTTCTTGCGGCGGTGGAAATCGTAAAAAGGACGGTAATCCATCTTGTATAGATGGTCCCCGGCCAGAATAATGAAATCGGTGGCTTGCATCTCGGCGAAGCGTTCCCGATAGGAACGAACAGCGTCGGCTGTGCCCTGGAACCAATCCCGGTGCAGCGGAGTCTGTTGCGCGGCTAGAATCTCAATCA
>CAYXZO010000092.1:0-6676 GCA_964469505.1 uncultured Lentisphaeria bacterium
AGAATGTTAGCAAACCAGTAGTTAAGGCCACCTTGTAGTACGTAATTGTTATGATAACCCAACTGCCGCAAGATCATCCAGGCTTGTTGAGCGAATAGAGTGCCGTTGGAGTAAAGAATATTGGTTTTTACGTCCTGATCTAAGATATCCCGATATTTTTTATTAAGAATGTCTGCCAGGGGAATATTCAACGCGTCATCCAAGTGATAACGTTCGTATTCAGCCGGTGTACGCACGTCAATTAATTGGATCGAAGGATCTTTGGCCACCAGCCATTGGGCTAGCTCGTCAGGGGAAATTAATTCAGAGCGGGACTTAATCTCCTGCAACAGCTGAGGAGCAGTTAATTTGAAAGGCTGGGTGGTGTTTT
This sequence comes from uncultured Lentisphaeria bacterium, assembly GCA_964469505.1. GTDB lineage: Bacteria > Fidelibacterota > UBA8477 > UBA8477 > JABMPR01 > CAYXZO01. The sequence goes on from CAYXZO010000092.1 coordinate 371, forward strand.
GCGGTACAAGGGCGATAATTATTCCTAATAGCAGTGCTACCGCGCTGAGTAAAGTTCGTGGAGTGAATTTCATCAGTTAATCCTCCTTTGGACGGGCAAATACCCTTTCGGCCCATTCGCCGCCCCAGAACATTAGGATTGCGGCGACTACCACTAGCAGAGCTGTAACTCCATCTGAAATACCTAACAAGCGTGAGAGTTTGATGGGACCCAGGTCTTTCGCAAAGTAGAGCTCTTTCCACCAGGAATACCCTTCACCAAAAACGAAAACTCCCACGAAGACGCCAACTGCGAACAGCATTCCATCCAATTTACCAATAGCGGCTGCGGCCACACTCGTTCCAGGACAAAAGCCTCCCAAAGCCAAACCAGCTCCCATAATTACTCCACCTACGACTGTGGACCAAAGATAGGTGCGGTGGACGAAAACCAGCTTTAAGTCAATCCAGTGGAAAAGGCTGAAATATAGGAGACCTAGCATAGCCACGATTGTGGCGGTGAAAAAGACCTTTACTACAACCGTATCATAGCCATAGAATACCCCCACCAGTTTGCGGCTTGAAGAGAAACCGGCTTGCTCGAGGGCGAAACCGAATCCGAGCCCAGCCAGAAAAGCAATTAGCAAATACCATCCACTTCCGATTATTCCCTGGGGAATTAAAGGTCCCATTATGCACCTCCGATCCAGTTTTTACGGAAGAAATAAGCAAAAATGAAGGCGCTGCCGAAAATAAAGAGAGTGGCTAGAAAACCATGGATGGCTAATACTGCCATTCCACTCAAAGCTGCACCGCTGGTACAGCCCCGGCCCATGGTTGCCCCGAATCCGAAAATTGCTCCACCAATCAGGGCATTGATTCCTCTACGGCGCGAAGTAATTGAAGGGGGATGCTCCATGGTTAGTTTAAGACGGTGGCTGAGAGCTCCAGAAATAAACCCCCCCACCAAGACACCTAACATCTCGAAAACCAGCCAGGTTTTAAGAGGGTTCTGACCATTTGCCAGATAGTGGTTATAGAACTCATTCTGGCTGGTATGGTTCGGGGCCACGATTTTTAACCCCGCTATCAGGATTCGTTTCATCGCTCCACTGGCTCCCAGTCCACGACCCGAGAAATAGAACGAAAGCAAGAGCACCAAACCCAATAACACTCCAGCCAGATACGGATTCATGTACTTGGTTTTCATAAGCTGTAGTTCCTCATTCTTTTTATTCAGTTAGATATTATTTAATACAACCAACGACTAGCCTGTCCCAGGGCTACGACCACGAACCGTAACATCAGATTTCCGAAGACCACCAATAAAGCTGGAATGGCGGCGGGTACCCACCGCTTGGTGAGATCCATTATTTCAAGTAACATGGGTGTCAAAATTCCGAGGGCGATTACAAACACCCAGAATACCATGGTATAAGGTCCACCCAAAACCAGCGCGGCGGCCTGGATGTGAACGCGAGTGCCCGCCAAGAACCCCATCAGCATGTGTACGATGAGAAATAATTCCGTTCCTAAGAGAAATAAGTCGGTCTTTATGAAAAGAGAACGCTCATCTTCATTTTTTGCAAAAAGGGCCGTCACTGCCGCTGCGGCAGAAAGCCCTGAAGTGAGGAATAAGGGCCCCAAGATTGCCGTATTCCAAAAGGGACGGGCATTGAAAGCTGAAAGCAGTATGCCTGTGTACATTCCCAGAATGATTGCCAGAAAAATGTTCGCCCAGGCCATCGGGCGACGCCAGCGCTTTAAATTGTCCAGGAAACATGAGAGGGCCGGCCATTTCCATTGTTGGTGGGGAAATAGGTCCACCAGCCAATGGCCGGCCCACAGGAGAGACAGAGGGGTTATGAGGAGCAGTGTCCAGGCACCCCAAGACATGGGGGAGACCCAGCGGATATTGGTATAAAGTCTCCAGAAATAAAGCTTATGAGATAGGTCGATCCATAAAGCCCCCAACCCGATGACCAGAATGAAGGGGACTGCCATGGGCATTATTTTCGTTGCCGTAGGATATTTTTCTTCGCGGTGGGCCAGGGTGAAAAGAGCTGAAAAAAACATCAGCCCGGCAGCTAATCCTCCCAGAAAGAGGTAGAGTGGGATCGGCCAACCCCAGACGTGGAGGTTGGGATCAACTAAAGGGGTATTCCGTCCGCTTGTTATGATTTCTTCTACCATATGATCCTCACAAGAGATAATAAATGTTAGGTTCAGTGCCCGCCTCGGGTATCAGGACTTTCCATTTCCTTTGGGCCAATTGCCGCGAAACCTCGCTGTGGGGGTCGTCTTTGTCTCCAAAGGTCAGCGCGTGGGTCGGGCAAACAGCCACACAAGCCGGATCTTCACCCCGGCGTACCCGATGAATACAAAAGGTACACTTATCAACGTAACCCTCGGGATGGACATAACGAGCATCGTACGGGCAACTGGCTATACAGGCCTTGCAACCAATGCACTCGTCTTGGTCCACTAAAACCACACCTCCTTCTTCAACATGGCTGGCGGCGGTGGGACATACCCGCACACAGGGGGCATTAGTGCAATGGTTACACCTTTCGGAGCGGATTTCCATGCTCAGGTTGGGATAGGTGCCACTGTTTATTTCCACAATCCAGTCTCTACAATATCCAATGGGTACGTTGTTTTCGGTCTGGCACGCAACCACACAATCATTACATCCCACGCATTTGCGGGTATCTACGGTCATTATGTATCTCATGCCCTGTTCTCCCCGGAATTCACTTTGCGGAAGGTGACGAAATTGATACGCATGCCGGTTCCACCCATAATGGGATCGGAAGCCACCTGGGAAATCAGTTCAGCGTCAGCCGCTCCCCGAGCATAGGCTCTATGCAATTTGGAAGCGCTGTGACCAAATCCGTGGATGAGGTAAACGCTATCCCATCGAATGCGCTCGGTGACTCTGACTTTGACGGGGAAGGTGCTGAGTTTCCCATCCTGGTTTTCCAACAAAACCAGATCACCATTATGCAAATCCCACTCTCGGGCGATTTTGGGATTGACCCATACCTGATTTTCGTTCTTCAAGGCGAAGAGATTGGGATTGTTGGTTGTTCTGGAGAAAGTATGTTGAGGAGCTCGACCATAAATCAGTCGATAAAAACCTGGCGGTGGTTCAGGATGAGGCGTATAACGGGGGAGAGGATCGAATCCGGCTTCTGCCAGCGCAGTTGAGTACAATTCAATTTTACCGGTGTTGGTGGAGAATTCATACTCTGGGAGATTTTCCAACGGGTAAAGTTCCTCTGGGCCGCGGGGGAATTTCTTGACACCCAGGCGTTTCATTTCGGCCAAGGAGCTACCGACCTGTTTCAATTGCCAGTCGAGAAGTTCTTCTACGTTTTTCCAAGGGAAGTAGGCTTCCAGTCCCAAGCGTTTACTTAGCTCTTTCGCAATCCACCAACCGGGCCGCGTATTAAAACGTGGGGGTGCTGCGGGTGCTCTCAACGCTATGAATGGTTCCCGATGGCCAGAGGTGCGTATAACATCATAACGTTCCAGATAAGTGCATTCCGGCAAAACAACATCGGCGTAACCCGTTATTTCCATGGGCATGGTATCTACCGCCACAACGAACTCCATGTTATTCAGTGCTTGAATTGTGCGTTCCGGCTGGGGTAGGGTATATATGAGGTTGGTTCCGTTAATGAACCACCCCTTGATTTTTAAAGGAGCGGTTGAATCGGGAAGTGAAGCGTCACGTAAAGTTTGAGCCAGTCCTAAAGCAGCAAATGGATATTTCCCGGGAGCCGCATCACGCCAGGTAAGGCGAGGTTTGGGGTATGAGGGAGTGGGATAGGAAGGCAAATGAACTTTTGCCGGATTGTAGAAACCTCCTCGCCGGCCCCAGGACCCTAAAAGGGCATTCAGGATTGCTACCGCCCTCAATCTCTGCGTGTCGTCACCATACCAGACCACATGTCTACCAGGATGCACGATGGTGGCTGGTGCAGCGTGAGCCATTTCCCGGGCTGTTTTGCGGATTAGATCTGGGGGTATGGTAGTGATCCCATATGCCCATTCGGGAGTGTAACTCTTTACATGCTGCCGGAGAGCGTCGAACCCGTAGGTGTATTTGGCTACAAAGCGTTTATCGTATAGGTCTTCTTTGATTAAGACGTGTATCCACGCTAATAGAAGTGCCATATCGGTACCGGGGCGAATGGCCAACCAGTATTTGGATTTACCGGCGATTACAGAGAAGCGGGGATCGACGGTTATGATAGTCGCGTTTTTACCGATGGACTGGGCGGTTTCCTGGACCTGCCCGTTGTGCATGTTTTCTCCGATATGAGAACCGATGAGGACCAAGCAACGGGTATCGCGGAGATCTGTTCGTTCAGGCGAGCCCACTCCTTCGCCGAAGGTCAGTTCAAAAGCCGTTTCTCGGGGGCCACGGCATTGAGCGTATGACGGAGCTGCGATGGAAGCAGTTCCGTAAGCTTTCAGCAAGTGTTTGAACCAATACCCTCCCGTACCGTGGGTAAAAAGGGCCAGACTTTCCGGACCATATTTTTTCTTAATCGCCAGTAAACGCTCGGCTACCAAATCTAAAGCTTCGGGCCAATCGACAGCTTTGAATTCTTGCTTCCCGTTACGCTTTACCCGGATCAGTGGGGTCTGCAGCCGATCCTCATCATAGTACATTCCGATTCCGCCCGTACCGCGGGGACAGAGTCGACCGTTGGAATGGGGATCTTCCGGATTCCCGGTTATTTTCCATATGGAACCTTTTGAATCCAGGTGGACCCACCCCGCGCATTTCCAGAAACATACCTCGCAATAGGTTGGAATCCGGGTCGATGATTCGGCTAACATTTGCGGTTGGAAGACCTTGCCCAATAACGCAGGCGAAAAAACCAGTCCCCCGGCTCCTATACCAGCAATTTTGATAAAAGTCCTCCGAGTGATTTTACGAGACATCAAGCGGCCTTTCTCTTTGAATGTGGTTATTTGGTAAAACAAGCACCGGATTGGGTTCGATCTGGGAGATTGTGGAAGAGCTTATTGGGATAATGGAGATAAAGGCGTAACTCATAAGATTGTGTTATTATTGAGTTTAATGGCCAGCATTTAATTATTCTCAAATATTTTTTGTGAGCAATCATACATCATACGCTGGCAGCTTTGACAACTACCGTGCCATTAGCTTTTTTCGCAATAAAAATGGATTTCCGTTGCTGGATCTCCCAGTCGGGGCAGGAACTGTTTTTTCACTTAAGAGAATTAGTAACTACTTAGAGGAAGTATTAATCATGGAAGAGTGATGTTCATTAAAAAATCATTTGGTTTTAATCAGTCGTGTTAATTTGAGGAAATACAGCCACTTATGGTCTTTTTACTTTTTGGAAAGAAAGAAGACGATATAAAGGAATAATTGGCATAAAAATTGACACAATTGGAAATATGAAAAGATGCGCAATGCAATTATTAATCTTGCTAATATTCAATGTAGAAAAAGGGGTATCTAAAAAATGAAAAAACTTCTCATTCTTGGTGGAGGAACCGCCGGGACGATGATGGCCAATAAGCTGCGGCCGACGCTGGATCCCGATGAATGGCAGATTACCATCGTGGATCAGGAAGAGACACATTACTACCAACCGGGTTTTCTGTTCATTCCTTTTGGGATTTACAAGCGGAATGATGTACTGAAGCCCAAGCGTGACTTTTTCCCGGCTGGGTGCGAAGTGATTTTTGCAGAAGTGGACCGGATCATCCCGGACAAGAATCAGGTCAGACTTAAGAATGGACATCTTTTGGGGTATGATTTCCTGATTATTGCCACCGGGTCACAGGTTCGCCCTGACGAAACTGAGGGAATGACGGGACCGCAATGGCATAAGAATATCTTCGATTTTTATACCCTGGAGGGAGCTCAAAAGCTGGCCAACTTCCTGAAATATTGGGAAGGGGGAAGGCTAGTTCTGAATATTGTAGAGATGCCCATTAAGTGTCCGGTAGCTCCCTTGGAGTTCGTTTTCCTGGCCGATTGGTGGTTAACCGAGCAGGGTATTCGGGATAAGGTTGAAATTGAGTTTGTTACACCTCTGCCGGGTGCATTCACTAAGCCAAGGGCTTCAGCAGTTTTTGGAGATTTTCTGGATAAAAAGAATATCAAACTTACCGCCGATTTTTCTATAGGTCGTGTGGACCAAGAGCGGAACGTCATTGTTTCCTGGGATGAACGGGAAGTACCGTACGATCTGCTGGTGACCATTCCCACCAACATGGGTTCCGAGGTAATTGCCCGTTCTGAAATGGGAGACGAATTAAACTTTATCCCCACCGA
>CAYXZO010000093.1:0-6640 GCA_964469505.1 uncultured Lentisphaeria bacterium
TGCGTCACCTGTCCCCATTGCGGTTATTCTAAGTGCTAAAGCGCTCTGCCGATTTTGCCCCCCGAGGAATTTAACTCTCCCGGGGGGCTAATCCCCTTAACTACAAACAATAAGATTCAATCACTGGTTGCAGAAATAACGGTGGGCAGCTTATTGAAGCTGCAACGAGTGGAAATCAATGATTTGATTCGGCCCGGGACGGTTACGTATCCAAGTCAATTGTCTTTTAGCGAACCGTCGGGTGTTGCGCTTGACCAAGGCAATGGTTTCCGCCAGGGATATTTCACCTCGCAGATGCTTAAAAACTTCCTGGTAACCAATACTTCGTAAAGCGTATTCGTCGGGCGAATAACCTTTCTCCAGCAAACAGCGACATTCCGCCACCAATCCACGTTGGAACATTTTTTCCACTCGTTGGTTGATGCGTTGGTACAGTTCCTCTCGGTTGCGGACCAGGGCGATTCTGAAACCCCGTAGCGGGAAAGGATCCGGCAGGTTCTGAAATACCACACTGGGAGGCTGGCCGGTACTTTCATATATCTCAAAAGCTCTGATCAACTTCTTGTGATCATTCCAGTGGAAAGTGTGGGCATATTCGGGATCAATCCGCTCCAATTCCTGCCATAAAGTTTCGGCGCCCTCTTCAGCCAGGCGTTGAGCGTATCTGCTCCTTAATTCCAGATCCTTTCTAACCTCTTTGAATAGACCGAACTGCAGGGCGTCCAGATAAAGCATCGCTCCCCCAACCACCAGCGGCAGTCGGCCTCTACTGCGGATCTGCAGAATTCTTTTACGGGCTTCCCGGGCAAAGGCTCCGGCGCTCCAAATCTGATCAGGGTTGATAATATTCACTAAATGGTGAGGAATGGATCTCAGCGTTTCCGGTGGTGGGGTATCAGTACCGATATCCATACCCCGATAAGCCTGGCGGGAATCAGCTGAAATGATTTCCAGAGGTATACGCTTTGCCAGCCAATAAGCCACGGCGCTTTTACCGACCCCGGTGGGGCCAGTGAGAATTACATAATCCGCCCCGGCCGTATCCACCCACAATGCGCCCAGTGGTAGTTTCATGTCAGCCGCCTAGTGGCGCTCGAAGCGACGATCTAATTCTTCCAGGGTGAGATTAATGATTATCGGTCGCCCGTGAGGGCAATAAAAGGGATGTTCCGTAGCGAATAAGCGATCCACCAACGTTCGCATTTCCGCTTCGGTGAGGGGATCACCGGCCTTTATGGCCGCTTTGCAGGCAAAAGAAGCCGCCAGGCGCTTGGGGGGTGAGTATTCGAACTCCCGTGCTCCCCGGTAATTGTCCAGAATTTCTTTCAACACCGTGCCTTCGCTTCCGCTGCGCATATCCACAGGAACGGCTTCCACCAAAACCGTCCTGGGACCGAACTCCCGTAATTGGAATCCCAGCTTCTGCAGCATAGGCAACAATTCCAACAACAGCTCATAGTCGTCAGCACTTAATTGCACCGCTTGAGGAAATAGTAATTGCTGGGCCGATCCCCTTTGCTGTTCGAGGTTTTTCAACGCTTCTTCGTAAAGGATGCGTTCATGGGCAACATGTTGATCGATAATGGCGATGCCGCTGGTGATTTGACTTAAGATATATTTATTGTGCACCTGCCAGATGAAACCCTCCACCCTTTCCGGCGCAGGCTCGGTGGAGTCGGTCTGCAACATTTGCCGGAAACGGCGGGCTTTGGCCAGGAGGTCTTCCCCGCGCTCTTCCCGGGGTGTGGAGGGAACATTGAAATGCAAGGCCGGTTGGCTCGGAGATGCTGGAGGAGTACGCAGCGGATTGAAAGTCTGGGGCTTCTCCAACCCCGGCAGCATAGCCCCCAATTGACGCAGGCCTTGTTCCACTGCTTCTTTCACCACGTAGTACACTCGCCATTCATCCCTGAATTTCACTTCCAGTTTGGTGGGATGTACGTTGACGTCCATTTCACTGGGAGGGATTTGGAGCACCAGCACGTAGAAAGGATATTCACCGCGACTTATCAAAGAACGATAGCCCTGATAAACAGCGCTGCTAAGCAGTCTGTCGCTGACGGGTCTCCCGTTTACCAAAAGAAACTGTTCTCCGCGGGCGGTGCGCACCAGATCTAGATTGCCAATAAACCCTTCCACTTTGAAACCGCCGGCGGTGAATTCCACTGCAACCAACTTGGTGGAATAATCCCGTCCAAAAAGCTCCTGGATACGATGCTGCAAGTCACCCGGCCGCAAATCGTATATGACTTTACCGTCGGAACGTATTTTGAAGGACACCTGAGGGTAGGCCAGAGCCAGAGGCTTGAATATGCCCAGGATGTGGTTTAGTTCAGTGCGTTTGCCTTTGAGAAACTTCAACCGAGCCGGCACATTAAAAAACAGATTGCGGACCGTGACCCGCGTACCTGCTGCCATGGATACCGGTTGCGGTTCAAGTATTTGACCTGCTTTCACCTGCAGCATGTAGGCTGTATCCTGTTCCGGTGGGCGGGAAACAATTTCCAATATGCTCACCGAACCAATGCTCGGCAGAGCTTCACCCCTGAATCCCAGGGTGGCGATGTGTTCCAGATCTTCCACTGTGTCGATCTTACTGGTGGCGTGGCGTTGCACAGCGAGGGAAAGTTCCTCGGGAGTCATACCACAACCATTATCAACCACCTGAATCAGACGGCGCCCCCCATCCTCCAGTGCTATATCTATGGCGGTGGCTCCGGCATCCAGAGCATTCTCAACCAGTTCCTTCACAACCGAGGAAGGCCGCTGCACCACTTCACCGGCAGCAATTTTATTGCACAGTAAAGGGGGTAATATTTTTATACGCGCTTCAGCCACTGATTAACAACCTCACCATCAAACCACCCCAACGAATTAGGTTACTCCAGAGCTTCCTGAAGGATTTTCTCCACTTGTGGCCCGTACTTCTGAGCAAGCTCTTCAGCCTGTTGCCTTAGCTGCTGAACCCGGCTCCTAAAAGCTGATACCTGTTCTTTGTCTTCCAGTCCCGGCAAATTGATTAAAACATTATACGCGGCTCCTTCCAGACCGGCGCGGGCTTGCAATAGAGCCACCCCCGCATCTGAAAGAGAATTACGATTGCCTTTTGTGGCCACTTTACCGGCCAGCTCCATAACCTGCATACAAGTTTCCATCACCTCCAGCGGGACCTTGATGGATTCCACCGTCGCCGCCTGGATCCGGTGAGCTCGTTCGGCCTTTTGCTCGTCGGTTTTTTTAGGCAACCGCATGGCAGCCATAACCGCGTCGAAAGCCCGGGTATCTTCATCGATCAGTTCCAGCAAACGCTGCTTCAGTTTCTGGGCTTTTGACCCCAGTTCCGCCATCTCCGAAAAAACCTCCTCATAACCCTTTTTGCCGTGGGTCAAGGCCGCCACCATTGAGGTCAAGGCGGCCGCCAGGGAACCGGCCAGGGCAGACACCGAGCCTCCACCGGGTGCTGGAGAGTCGGTGGATAGTTCATCTAGAAATTCTCGTAATGACAAATCCCGCAGGCGCTTACCCCCGAGCTCTTTCTCCAGGCGGTATTCAATTATGCGTTCATCTGGATCGAACCTGGAAACTTCATTGAGGCCCATGGTTTGGATAGCAATCCTTACAAGCTCACGTTCCGGCACGCCGGCAGTCTTTCCCTGTTTCTCTAAATAATACTTCCCGGCATCGCTGATGGCCTGTAGGGGGATCATACCCACTATTTCACTGCCGGTTACGCGCAAACCCCGCTTCTCGGCCTGTCTGACAACCTCATCAAACACTTTGTACAAAGGGGTGGTTTCAAAATCTGTCAGGTTGATGGAAACCTGGGCCATGGAGTATTCATCAATGTACCAACCAACGGCCTTTACCGCTTTCAAAGTACCCGGACGTCGGATGATATTGCCATTCTCATCGCGCATGATTTTGCCCTGTTCGTCGCGGCGGGCGCGCCCTTTCTCCCGGATGTCCAGGGCAATGTCCCGGGCCAGCTTTCGATCGCGGGTGTTTAGGTTCACGTTGTAGGCGATGAGGAATTTACGGGCCCCGATAGCGGTAGCGCCGGCGGTGGGATTGAACTGAGTCGGACCGAAATCAGGTCGCCATTGGGGATCCTGAAGCTTGGCTTCCAGTCCCTCATATTCACCAGCTCGGACCGTGGCCAGATTACGACGCTCAGGGGAAGTGGCCGCGTATTCGTAGAGGTACACTGGGATACCTAGTTCCTCTCCCACACGCTGTCCCAACTGGCGGGCTAACGCCACACAGTCCTCCATGGTTAGGCCCCGTACCGGAACAAAAGGACACACATCGGTGGCACCCATTCTGGGATGTGCCCCTTGATGCTGGCGCATATCTATCAATTCAGCGGCTTTGCGGATGGCCAGAAAAGCTGCCTCCACCACCGCTTCGGGCGAGCCTACAAAGGTCACAACAGTGCGATTGGTATCAGCACCGGGGTCGACATCCAGCAGAACTGCACCGGGAGTTTTTTCAATTTCAGCCGTGATCTTATTAATTACGTCGAGGTTACGTCCTTCACTGAAATTAGGTACGCATTCCACTATTTGCTGCATTTCACATACTCCCCTTTATCTCTCCACTACGGTTGTATCCTGGATAAATAATACAGCAAGTACAGAATGGCTGCCGTCATAGCCGCCAGCCACCAGATGCTACGTCCCCTTGGTCGAGGGTAAGGCGAGAGCCGTCGGAAACGAAGTCTTTCCGACTCCAGCTCATCCAGTTCAAAGCGAGATTTCCATTGTCGACGATATGGTTTGAAGAATAGACTCATCACTCTCCGTCTGTTTCACGAGCCTTAATTAATGGCAAAACCAAGGATTGCCAATAGCGTTTTAGGCGAGTCTCCAGAGCTTATTCAACTATTAATTTAGGGTTTTCCGAAACTTCGCTTATCTCCCCGATGATCGCAGCGGCCACCCCTTGCGCCAGCAACCGTTCTAAAGCCCGCTGTCCTTCGTCCGCGGGGAGACATACCAACAATCCTCCAGAGGTTTGAGGATCCCACAATAAGGTTTGAAGCGCGGATGGCATCCGCTCAAGATTTACGATCCGTCCCTCAACATGCTGCCGATTACTGACACAAGCTCCGGGACGAATATCAGCCTCTGCCAGTTCAACGGCGCCAGGCAACCAGTTAATTTTTTCCTGGAAAAGCCGCCCCGTAACTTTGGAAGCCAATAGCATTTCCAACAGATGGCCTGCTAAACCAAAGCCGGTTATGTCCGTGGCCGCGTGAACCGTAAAATCCCCCAGGATTTCAGCGGCAGTCTTGTTCAGCGTAACCATGCTTTGTACCATGGTTTCAACTGCCTGTTGAGGAGCCTTACCCCGCTTGAGGGCGGTGGCAATCACCCCTGTTCCAATGGGTTTGGTAAGAAGCAGCACGTCGCCGGGGAGGGCGCCGGCTTTACGCCATAGCTTACCAGGGGTAACCTTACCAGTAACAGCCAAGCCATACTTAAGTTCTTCGTCCCTAATTGTATGGCCTCCGGCTAACAGCACTTTTGCTTCTTCCAGAACTTCAATCCCTCCCTGGAGAATTTCTTTCAGCCAGGAGAGGGGCAATTTTTCCGTAGGAAAAGCCACCAGGTTTAACGCCAGCAATGGCTGGGCCCCCATGGCATAAATATCGCTCAGGGCATTGGCTGCAGCGATTTTACCAAAGGTGAAGGGATCGTCCACAATAGGTGTAAGAAAATCGACGGTTTGGACCAGCCACTGGTCAGACGCAAAACGATACACCGCGGCATCGTCCCGATCTAACATACCCGATATCAGCGCCGGGGAAGTCGGGAGCTTAAGATCCTTAAGTAAGTCGTCCAGGTCCCCTGGACCAAGTTTAGCCGCTCACCCCGCTGCTTTCACGGTGGTGGTGAGGCGTGGAAGTTGTTTTTCCATCATGAAATAAAAATAGGCAGGGGATTATTTTGCCGAAAGCATATCAGGAATAAAAGTTCAGGCCTGACACTCGAAATAAAGCTGAAACCAGGGCTGTGTATATATGATTTAACTTCAACAATTTCTAGAGTGTAACTTGACACACCTCACCATGAGCAAATTTCTCTGCTCTTACAATAAATCCTTCTATATATTTCGGCCAAATGGTGAAAAACTTTAGCAAAAAAGTTTTTCACAGAGGGCAAGATGGGTAATTACTCTTATTTCTTCATGCCGTTTGTAAACGAGCGGGTAAAAACTTTTGAAACCTATTTAGATGTCCGTAAAATCCCTCTCTATAACCGAATCTCGCCTACCGGCAAGGTAGCTCCTCCCTCTCAGGAGAAAGAAGTGGATGCTAATTCTAGCTCCACCGAAACCGACAAAATTTCTAATTTCTCTTCCACTACTCAGGATTCTCCAGCCACCGACAAGGTTGAGCAACTGCCCAATAACACTTATTCCACTACGACTGTTTTCCAAAGCCAGAAAAATCAAACTACTGAGAATAAACCTCCGCGAATATTTACAGTGGAGATTTCAGACTCTTACCGTTTTTGGACTCAAAACCTTTATTACCCGGGCGGAATTTTCGATCTTTATATATACTAGGCGAAGCACTTAAACCCCTTTTTAGCTGTCACTTACTTCAATAAACAATCCACGATTTTTATGGCCCGGT
>CAYXZO010000094.1:0-6629 GCA_964469505.1 uncultured Lentisphaeria bacterium
AACATATAAAGCTTGGGATTGGCTGAAAACTCACGAAGAAGGTCAGTTTTTCGAAAGGAAAACTTGTCGTGACTACGCCCGCGGAAGGGCCAAACGGCGGAAAGCAAAAGAGGTCGCCCGGGATGTTGCGGAGACCTTATCAGCTATGGACAATGCAGATGGCGGGATCCTGGCTCTGGGTATCGAGGATGACGGAACGCCAACCGGTGTGGACTATCCACCAGATCGCCTTAAAGTGATTCTGCAGGCCCCTCATCGGCTTATAAATCCACCTTTGAAAACACGCCACCAATGGGCTGAGCTCGATAAGTTCAAAATATTGGTATTTGAAGTGGATTGGAGTCCTGAGGTACATCAGTTGAGTGACGGCCGATACCTTATGCGGGTTGGTGATAAAAACATGCCATTCCCTGCAACAGATATTGCGGCAATTAAAGCCGGCAAGCGTAAAAGGGTTACCGAATCTCGCCTTGTCCCCGAAGCCTCTATTCATGATCTGGACATGGAACTCTTAACCGCTTTTCGTGAAAGGGCTGGTCTTGCTTTAACAACTGAGGAAATTCTTCAACACTTCAGGCTCGGTGAACGACGGAATGGCCACATGGTACTTTCTCTGGCGGCTATTTTACTTTTCGGGAAGGACCCTTTGCGCTGGCACCCCGCATGTTTTGTGGACTTTGTCAAATGGGAAGGTACGGAACGCCGCTTTGGAGCAGAACTTAATGCTGTAAAGCGAGAACGGGTTGAAGGCCCTTTGCCGAGCCTTATAGAGAAGACTTTTAAGACCATTCAACCCCATATCCGGGAACGGCAACGCCTTGTGGACCTCTTTTTTGAAGAGCACTTTGAGTATCCAGCCTTTGTGTGGCAGGAGGCTATTATAAATGCCGTTGCTCATAGGGATTATGTACTGGAAGGGACGGGTATCGAAGTCTGGCTATTTGATGACCGCATGGAAATTCGTAGCCCAGGGAAGCTTGTGGAGCCTGTTACCTTGGAGCACCTCAAGCATCGTGAACGCATCCATGCTTCCCGCAATCCCCGGATTGTCAGGGTGCTGACTGAGTGGCGATTTATGCGTGAGCTGGGAGAAGGCATTCCCCGTATGCACGAAGTGATGGAACGCGAAGGTCTCAAACCACCAGAGTTTTATTTTGAGGCAGGGAATATTTTCACGGTGGTGCTACGCAACACGCTGATATATCCACCGGAAACCATCATATGGTTGAAGCAATTTGAAAAACACAACCTTAGCCCCAATCAAAAACGTCTTCTGGCATATGCTCATGCTCACGGCGGACAGTTTACCAGCAGAATCTACCAGAAATTGGTAGGAGCAGATATCTACACGGCATCCCATGATATCAAAGATCTTATCCGCAAAGGGATCGTCCATCTCATCCGGAAAGGGGGGCGGATCTACAAGGTGGTGGAACCATCTGCAAAATACACTGTACCTTTCCCCGAAGATCTGAAAAAGTTATTGCCCGTTATGAGAAGCAAGGGATTTATACAAAATCAAGATGTGCGCCAAGTGCTTGGCCTTTCACGCATCCAAGCGTATCGCTTATTGGAGCAATGGGTTGTTTCCGGATTCTTGCACAAAGAGGGAAAAGGCCGCGGATCGCGTTATGTCCTGGAAGAAAATGTTTCACTCTCCAGATAAAATGCTGCAGCCTCCGAAGCAAATGATGCATTTAAGAATGATACATTTTCAAGGGAAAGGTGATGCCTAATAAGTTCATCACCAATGCGAAACCAAAGAGCTTAAAAGCCCGCATCAATACGCTCATTCGGCACAGCCGGGAACTCAAGTTCCTGGTGGGATTCTTCTATTTCTCCGGCTGGCGGGAACTGTACGAAGCGTTGAAAGCGCGGGGCGACCTTAGCATTAAAATCCTGGTGGGGCTGGACACTGACTTGCACCTGGGACAGGTGCTGGAAATTGCTGACCCGGAGGCAGAACAGCGCAGCCAACAAGAACTGGTGGGACGTTTCTATGCCTCCCTGCGCATGGCTTTACGGGACGAGGCTCTGGATACGCAGGAATTCTACGAACAAGTTTCCTTTTTCTTGCACTTGCTGGAAATGGGGCGCTTGCAAATTCGCAAGACCTTCGACCCCAACCACGCCAAACTCTATCTATTTCGATTGGATGAGGCCGGGCAATCCCTCATCAACGCACCTGGACGCTTCATCACCGGCTCCAGCAACCTCACTCGGGCCGGGCTATTGGGACAGCAGGAATTCAACGTGGAGATTGGGGACTATGGCTGGGAAGACGCCGAAGGCTATTTCGACGAACTCTGGGAGATGGCTATCCCCCTCAGTGAACTGGACGAACGCAAAGATCAAATTATTCGCATCATCCGCCGCCAGACCCAGGTGGCGGAAATTACCCCCTTCGAAGCCTACGCGCTGGTGCTGAAAACCTACCTGGATCTGATGGAGCAAAAGGCTCTGCGCCCGCAGGTGAAACGCCTGATGGAGGAACGGGGCTATCGGGTGTATCGCTACCAGGAGGAGGCGGTGCAGCAGGCCCTAACCGTGTTGGAAGAGTACGGCGGAGTCATTCTGGCGGATGTGGTGGGCCTGGGCAAATCGGTAATAGCCAGTTGGCTGTCGCGGGAGCGCAACGGCCGGGGGCTGGTGATTTGTCCCCCGGCATTGGTGGGTGACCCTAAGACCAGAGCTACCGGCTGGTACAAATATCTGAGCGACTTCGGCCTGCACGATTGGGATGTGTATTCCCTGGGAGCGCTGGATAAGGTGCAGGAATATCTGGCTCGCTATGGTGATGACGTCACTACCATCATCGTGGATGAGGCGCATCGTTTCCGCAACGAAGATACCGAGGCATATGAACGCTTGAGCCAGATTTGTACCAACCGGGCCGTCATTTTGCTCACCGCGACACCTTTCAATAACGCCCCTTCGGACATCTTCGCCCTGCTGAAACTTTTTATCCCGCCAGGCAAATCCACCTTGACTCTGGATGAAAAACTGGCCGCGCGGTTCGCTCGTTACAACAGCGAGTTCCGTAAATTGTCCTATATCTTGCGCTACCACAATGCGGGCGGCGAAAAGGGAAGCCGAGCGGAAAAATATTATCAGGACCTCTTTGAGGTTAAATCGCCTGTAAATGTTGCTAAAGTACAGCGACGGGTACGCCAACTGGCAAACGAGATTCGGGCTGTAATTGAGCCTGTGGTAATCCGCCGCAATCGCCTGGACCTGAAACGGGATCCCATTTACAATCAGGAAGTCACCGCACTTTCTGAGGTGGCCGACCCAATCGAGCTATTTTACGAATTGGCCCCTGAACAGTCTCAATTTTACGATAAAGTCATTCGTGACTATTTTGGAGAAAACGATCGGTTTAAGGGAGCGATTTATCAACCATTCGCCTACGAGCGCCGGCGTCGGTTGGAAGAACTAGAGAGCGAGTTTACTTACCAACAACAACGCAACTTGTACGAATTCATGCGCCGCTTGCTGGTCAAACGCTTTGAAAGCTCTTTCGGCGCGTTCGCGCAAAGTGTACGGAACTTCATCCGCATTCATGAAATCGTTCTGACCTTCGTAGAAAAGACAGGCAAATACATCCTGGACCGCAGGTTGATGGAGAAGATCTGGGAAGAAGATGAAGAAACTATTGAGGAAGCGCTATTACAATTCGTTGAGCGTTTGAAGGAAAAACCCAGACTTGATCCCCGCCATGACCGTATTTACGTAATTGAAGATTTCGACCTGGCGGAACGATTCCTGGAGGACATTCGTTCCGACCTGGAATTGCTCCAGGAGATCGCCGCTAAAGTTGAGCAATTAAGGCTGGTGGACCAGGACCCGAAACGCCAGCGCCTGGTGGAAGCCACACGCCACATTCTGGAAACATCCGGGAACTCCGGCGAACCTCGGCGCAAGGTAGTCATATTTAGCGAGTATCAGGACACTGTTCGACACATTGCTCCCGTTCTCCAAGAGGCTTTCCCGGGCCGGGTGCTGTTGGCCGAAGGTACGTTGAATAAACGCTTTTTCGATGAGTTATTGGAGAATTTCGACGCCGCGCATCCTGCGGAGAAACAGCGGGACGCTTACGATATCTTGGTGGCAACGGACAAGCTCTCCGAGGGCATCAACCTTAACCGCGCCGGTGCTATTATCAACTACGACATCCCCTGGAATCCTACACGTGTCATCCAACGCTTAGGGCGTATCAATCGCGTAGGACATAAAGTCTTTGAAAAGCTGTACGCCTATAACTTTTTTCCCACTGAGCAGGGGGCGGAAATCGTTAAAAGCCGTGAGATTGCGGCCCAGAAAATGTTTTTGATTCACAACACTCTGGGTGAGGATGCTAAGGTCTTCACGCCCGATGAAGAACCCTCGCCGGCGGAACTATTCAAACGAATCAACCGAAATCCTGAAGAACTCGAAGAGGAAAGCTTGCTCACTTCTCTGCGGCGGGAATTCTTTACCATCCGGGAACGGTATCCTGACCTGGTGAAAGGCTTAGCTGACTTTCCTGCCAGAGTGAAAACCGCCAAAGAAAATGAACGCAACGAACTTTTGGTTTTTCGGCGTAAAGGTCTACAGCTATTTATCCATGCTGTTCCAGAAACATCAACCGAAAAACCTGAAGTAAATGCGTTCTCTTTGGAACAAGCGCTTCCGCACATTCGCTGTCGTCCAGATACCCCACGCCAGCCTTTAAGCCCGCGTTTCTGGCCGTCCTATGAGCTAATTAAACGCTATCGAGAGCATACCCATACGCCCGCAAGTGAACATTCGTTATCCGTGAAAGCCGAAAATAACCTGCGCAGCGCGTTGGAAAAGCACGCGGCTGATCTGGATGAATTTCTGCCTTTCATTCAAACCCTACTGCGCGACCTCAAAGAGTTTCAGACTCTCCCTAAATACACTTTGCGTCGCTTAACTGTGGTGGAAATGAGCGAAAAAGCTTCCCCAAAGGATATTCAGCGTTTCAAGAAGGAACTGGAATCCTTGCGCCGTGCTCTGGGAGATGACTACCTTGAACGTATTGAAAAGCAGGTGAGGGAATTTCGGAGTGAGATTATCATCGCCGTGGAAAATATTGCCGCAGAAGCCAAGGAAGAAGGAAATTAATATTATCCGTTTGTACAATTACTGCTGTAATAAAGCTTACCGATCAGCAACTGAGCTATGTTTTTATGTCTTCAAACGTTTTTAAAGTATTTCATGCAAAAACCTGAGAAACAGTTAAAAGAATATTTAAAAAAAATAATATTTAGATTCTTATACATTCATTCTTTGCATAAGCAAGTATTGTTGATTTCAGATTGGCAAAAACCTGGCAGGATTGAGGCTATTCAAATTGGGTCATATTTTTTTGAGTTAACATTATATAGCTTCAGACGTACGATAATTCTAGAATTGTGTAAGTTGCTTTCAGAAAAAGAAGATAAGTCATTACTTGACTGGTTAAAAAAGGCCAAACAAAACGTAAAAGCGTTAAGTCCTTCTGTTTACACCTCTGGGGTAAAATCTGATGGCTCTAGAAAGGTGTTAGAACCGGATGAATATATAAGGCTTATTGAAGAGCAAATCTGTGTTATTCGCAGATATGATTGTCTATTAAATACTATGAAAACATGGAGAGATAAAGATATCGCTCATAGTGATAGAGCATATTTCAATGACCCAAGCAAATTAAATGATTTGTTTACAGTAAGCGATCTTGATATAAGGTGCTTATTAGGAGACGTTGGTGAAATACTTCGTAAGCATTACTCATTATTGTTTCATGGCGATATTAACCTGGATGTTTCGAGTAGTAGTAATGTGGATACGGTATTGAAATATGTGAGAGCATTCGATCGAGTATGGCATGATAAAAGAGTAACTAGGGATTGTAAAATTCGTGTATTTAAATATTTGCAAGATAAACCTTTTAATTAATAAAAGAAGCAAGTAGTTAATTGTACGTTATTATAAAACAATGACATGTTAGCTACTGCTATTATCGGTAAATTCAATGGTCAATTTCATTTTATGATTGTGGTCTTAACAGCCTATACTAAAAAAACCTCGGAGTCAGTATTTAAGAGCAAATAAATATATTGTTGAGTTAGAATAAGCCGGTCAAAGAAAATGAACTCCTGTGCGAGCAAAGCAGAACATTATCGAAGTGTCGAAGATATAATAATCCAACTGAGAGAAACATTCAACAATTGTTGTTTGCCAAGAACAGGGGGTGAGAAAGGAAAACCATAAAAGTGTTAAATAAAGCTCGCAAATTATTCGAAGCTGAAGGGTTGATTTTCCTATATATTCAGGATGATTTAACCAATAAACTTAAAGAAGTGGACTATTGGGTTTTTGCCACCAGAGATGTCGAAGATTCCCCTTACGGTATAGAAGCATATATCGATGAAGCTGATAGTGAAGAGGTTGGCGAATATGCTATTATAGCCCATTCGGGCCATGGCTGGAATTCATACGCCCTCCAGTATTATTTGATATACGATAAACTTGAAATGTTCTTGCATTTAGCCTGGGGTGGCGTGTATATGGATCATGAATTAACGACAAAACATGCCAATAAGTGTTTTATGAAGGCAAGTAGAATTATTGAGTTAGTTCAGCAG
>CAYXZO010000095.1:0-6602 GCA_964469505.1 uncultured Lentisphaeria bacterium
CGGTCAATTGATAGAAATAAACACCCGACGGCAAGCCCCGGGCGTTCCAGGTGACGTTATGCTCACCGGCGGGTTGCTCCTCATCAACCAATTCAGCCACCTGCTGTCCCTGTAGATTATATACTGTCAGCTTAACGTGGGCTTTATCCGGCAACTCATATTTTATTCGAGTTACCGGATTGAAGGGATTGGGGTAGTTTTGGGCCAAGTTAAAGGTTGCTGGAAAACCTGTGTTATTAAAATCTGCAGTTACATGATCATTTCGCAAAATGTATAAACCATCATTTCGATCAGCTATATATATATGATTGTCTACGATATAGATACCACAGGCATTTCCCTCGGTGTTAAAAAACCCAACCTCCTGGGGATTGGTAGGATCGCTAATATCTATAACACATAAGCCGGCGTTGCCGTCAGCTAAATAGGCATAGCTGCCTGAAACGAACACATCCTGAGAATGTCCACTGGCACTGAAATATCCCTCTTCCAGGGGGGTGGTGGGATCGCTGATATCTAAGATGTGCAGGCCGTCATGGGAATAATCACTGGCAGCAACATAGGCGTAGTTTCCCACAACGCAAACGCTATAAGCACTGCCCAAAGTGTTAAAAAATCCTACTTCCTGAGGATTGGCAGGATCTCTAACATCTATTATACGTAAGCCATCCCAGTCATCAGCCACATAAGCATAGTCACCGGCGACAAAAACATCATATGCCCCCCCTTCAGTATCAAAAAATCCCACTTCCTGGGGATTATCAGCGCTGCTAACATCTATTATGCGCAACCCATCCTCATAATCAGCGATATAAGCATAGTTGTCAGAGACATGAACATTCCGGGCCCAATGTTCCGTATCGAAAAACCCAATTTCCTGGGGATTAGCGAAATCGTGGATATCTATTATCCTTAAACCAGCGCTGCCGGCAGCCACAAAGACATAATCACCAGAGATATAAACATTATATGCGGTTCCTGCAGTGCTAATACTGCTCACTTCTCGAGGATTTGTCGGATCACTTGTATCTAAAATAATCAAACCACGAGAATCTTCTGCCAGGACGGCATGATTGCCGGAGATATAAACATCCCACGTCCAAGCGCCCGTATCGATAAATCCGATTTCTTGAGGATTAAGTGAGTCGATGACATCTATTATCCTCACACCATTTATATTGTTAGCTAAATAGGCATAATTGCTTGCAACATAAACCCCATAAACCAAGGTCTGGCAACTATAGTACCCCACCTCGACCGGATTAGTGGGTTCACCAGTATCTATTATTTGCAACCCATAATTACGACCAGCCACGTAAGCGTAATTATTTTGAACATAGACACCAATAGCCGAAGATCTGGTATTATAATATCCCACCTCCTGCGGATTGATGGGGTCACTTATCTCCATTATTCGTAAGCCGGCCCAACCGTCAGCTACATAGGCATAGTCTCCTGATATATAAACGCCATAAGCAGAACCAGCCAGATACGCGTAGCTTACTTCCTGGGGGGTGGCAGGATCAGTAACGTCTATAATGCATAAACCATAATCATCGGCAACATAGGCATAATTATCCAATACATAGACATGATAAGATAGTCCTTCAGTGTCAAGTTGTCCTACTTGCTCGGGGTTAGCAGGATCGCTTATATCTATTATATACAAACCATCGTCAAAATCAGCCACATAGGCATAATTACCAAAAACATAAATCCCCATTGCTAGTCCCCCCGTCCCAAAATACCCAACTTCATACGGAGTAGCAGGGTCACTTATTTCCATTATGCGCAAACCGTTCCTTCCATCAGCTACAAATGAATAGTTCTCCGATATGACAATCTCATTGGCGGTAGAAGGTAAAAGAATCTTAGCTATTTCTACAGGAGCTGTAGGATCAGAAATATCAGCGATTTCCAAATATCCACCATTCCCCAAATAGGCGAGATTTCCTTGCACAGCCACGGTATAGCATGGGCCATTTGCCCAGCGACCAATTAAAGTGACATTGCTATCCTGGCGGGAGGGAGCTTGCGCGCTCCCCAGGGAGATGGCATCCCAAAGGGGGGCGTTAAATTCCTGAGACCACAGGCCCGAAGGTAATGGTAGGATTAGAAACAGCCACAAACCCGTCAGACAACGTTGGGTAATAAGACCCAACCGGGGCCTATCAGCTCGTAAACAAATGATTGATCTGATCATAATCTATCTCCCTTCCACAGTGGTCTTCTTAATACAAGTTGTCCCTTGAGGTTTTCTCCTTGTATTGGATGGGACTATGTATGAGTGATTTCTCACCAGTGAAACAACCACTGGCGAGCCAGCTTTGCGATTTCACACTGTTTCTTCCTCAGCGCAGGTAGCGCCCAGAGTGTACGAAAATTAGAAACCCAATTGGGGGTAGAGGATTGCATCTCCTTCTGTACGTGTAGGTATTTGATTTTAATATCGTTTTTACCTCCATGTCAAGGTGATAGGATTCCGCCGGTGGGACCGGGGTTCCTAAAACCCCATAACCGCGACTTCCAGGCCCTTGAAGTGAGGGTTGTGGGGTTCCGTGACAAACAGAAAGGCAACTCCCCGTTTAAACCACAACCAAAGCCTCGTCAAAAGCTCCCACCTGGCCCCATAGAGATTAGAATATGAGAAGGCTGCTCTCGCCACCGGAGTGGTGGGGTTGTTATCTTATGGTTGGGAAAACAATAAGACTCTATGAACCAAAAGAAGAAAGGAGAGCAGCCATGTCTAAAGTTAACACCAAAGTGACCATTGGGGTAGACTTAGGTGACAAGCGTCATCGGGTATGTGTGTTGAGCAATGAAGGTGAGGTTTTGGAAGAGAGTTGGATAGTCAACACCAAGACTGGTGTATTGCGTTACTTCAGTAAGTATCAGCCTTTGGAAGTAGAAAAGATAGCTTTAGAGACAGGCACTCATTCCCGGTGGATAAGCAATCTATTGCAGGAGCGTGCCTTTCGAGCACTGGTAGCCAATAGTCGCAAGTTAAGGATGATCTGGAATAATGATCGTAAGAGTGATGTTGCCGATGCGGAGATGTTAGCCCGGGTAGCCCGTTTTGATGAGGAATTGCTCAGCCCAATCCACCACCGTGGTCAGTCAGCCCAGTTGGCACTTACTTGGTTGAAGTCTAGAGATATTCTGGTAAAAGTCCGGACAGCTTTGATTAACCATGTACGGGGCACAGTTAAGACCCATGGTTACCGCTTACCTAAGTGCAGTGCGGAGTGTTTTCATAAGCGTAGCCGGGAGCATTTACCGGAAGAGTTAAAGGGTGCTGTGGAGCCCGTGCTCAGCCAGATTGAGTACTTAACCAAGCGGATACGTTGGTATGAGCGTAAGATAGATGAGCTGATCCAAGATAGTTATCCGGAGGCTGAGCACCTCATGCAGATCCAGGGAGTAGGTTCGATAGTAGGGTTAGCCTATGTTTTGACCATTGAAGACCCGTGGCGTATGAAAGATAAGCGTTCGGTGGGAGCCTTTTTGGGCTTAATACCGAAGCGGGACCAATCTGGGGAGCGAGATCATCAACTGAGGATCAGTAAGCGAGGAGATAAGTTTTTGCGTCGCTTGCTGGTAAGCAGCGCGCAATACATCATAGGCCCGTTAGGTCCGGACTGCGAATTACGGAGATATGGTTTACGGATCTATGAACGTGGTGGTAGGACTAGGAACGCAAAGCGACGAGCAGCAGTGGCCGTAGCCCGTAAACTGTCGGTACTTATGTTGGCGCTTTGGCGTTCCCAAGAGCCTTATGATCCATGGTACCACCATCATAAGACCAAAGCTTATCTGAAGAGTGCTTAAGGTGTGAGCTAAGAGAGAGGTAGTAATAATTAAAAGGAGCAAGAACAGGTCTTTTGAATAGCATTAGTCCCTAAGCCTCGTCCGGGTGACTGCGGCCCCGCTCTGGATCAACACCTCAAGTCTTATGCTTGTGGGAGAATCCGCCATAGAGATAGCAGCACCCAGATGATAAGCAGGACCCTAACATGCACCGGGTTAGTTAGGATAACCCAATTAAGAGTGCGGATGGAAGCCTGGCTACTATGGACGTTAATTGCTCCAGATTGATGGTTACCGAGATGATTTCTGGTAGTCCATCAAAAAAGAATGGAGGTGCTTATCGTTAACCCTGCCGTCAGCTGATTGAGCTTGTCGGCCGCCAAGGTGGCCCTTGACAGCCTTCTCATGGAAGCGGGGTGGAACGTTACACCCCGCCATGGGAGCTTCTTTCTCAAAGAAAAACCTAAAAAAAAACATCACCGGGGTTAGCATGGGGACCATCCTCTCAAAAAAACGAACCGCCCCCATAGCTCCGCCAACTCAGTTACAATTGCCGAACTGAGGGATGGGCTTACCCTGCCCTGGCAGCTGAATGGTGAGGCCGAAACGGAGACGGAAAACGAAAACCTGAACTCAGCTTAAAATAAAACCTCGGCTCGCGGTCCGCTCGTTAACTCCTGGTGCTTGACTGTCTATCACAATACCAGTTGAAAATGTAGTAATGTCTATTCGATAGCCCAATATCTTTTCAGGCCGGCACGGGAATTACTCAAACCAGCGCTCGATTTCCCGCTCCATCTGGCGCAAACGTGATAGCTTATAAGTGCGCCGGGTGTTGTAGTAGGACTGCAATTCCCGGGGCCCCATATGGTGCTTACGGGGCCGAAGCTGCCAGAGAAGCTCCTCCCGCCGTAAAAGCTCCGGCAAAAAGGCCTCATCCACCAGCCCAGGCACGCCGATTACCAACTGGAATTGGGCCAGCGGTTTATAAAACACCATCCCGGTGAAAACCTCCTGATAGCGCCGGTGGAGTTGATCCGGGTAGTAGTCGAAGGCATCCCGGCCGAAGGGGCTGCCCTGTAAGTCAAAACCGGCATCCTCTACCCCCGCCGCTCGAAAAGCGGCATCCCACCTACCCCGTTGGAGGGTGAGATAGGCCACCTTGGCGTTGACCTGGTGGTTGTTCACCAGCACGTTGGCTACGCGCTCACCGTACTTCTGAAACAGAAACCGACCAGTGTGGTAACCCCGGGGATCGAAGTCGTTGAAAGCGTGGTGGTGGTTCAGAATCACCAGCGCCTTTTTCCGCCGGGTGTGGAGTTGGAGGGAATCGAAACCGGCGCTTATCTGCAAGGCCATGATGCTGTCCCGCAAGGCCACCTGGCCGTCGCTGATGTAGCGCCGCCAGAAAGCCTGCAGCTCAGCGGCGGAGTGGATATTCGACCAGCGAAAGGGTACGTCGGAAGGGTACAGATTGATCTTCCGGTGGGGCGGTAGAGTGCGATTCAAAGCCGCCAACTGGCGGAGGAAATACTGGTAATTGTATTTCTCCCACAGCGGCCAGACGGTGGCGTTACGGTGCACCTCCAGCAAACGACGGTTTACTTCCGCCACTGGCAAGCTGTCGTTATGCAACAGGGCATTCAGAGCCGGGTTGAGGGTGCTGACTCCCACCTCGGTGAAAACGTGTCCTACATTTTCAATGAAATAGGGATCGCTGATGAGGGACAGGTATAGCTCATATTGGGTTATATCCCGGTGATCACGCTCGCAGATGATGACCATGTCATACCGGCGGAAAAGCCCCAGGAGATAATCCCTGGCCGGCGTGGAGTGTTGTTTGATGAAGGCCACATACGGAGCCAGCGCGGGGCGGGGATTCGTGGGCCGGTGGTAACACCCCGTCAGCCACCCCAGCGAGGAAACAAGCGGCAGGGTAAGCCAGAGAGCCCTACTCACTACCCGGAAGCTAAGGCCCACCCTTGTGCGTGAAGTACCTAAGATCCGCCCCCTTTGCTGAAGGTTCCCGGGTTGGAGAATTAGCCAGTGGCTATCTCACCGCTCACTCAACAACCTTCCCAGGATCATGGCAAATATGTCCACACCGTCATAGAATTCGAAGAAGGGATTTTTGCCGGCGTCTTTGATGACTTCCACGCCGTTTTTATAAGGCGTGAATTCCAGAATGCGATTAAGGCGGATACTGCGGGACTTGCTTTCTCCCACGAAGAGCAACCGCTTGTTGGTCAAAAACAACTGTCCCTTATCGAGGGGAACCATCACATCCTGGGAAATAGTTTGCACATTCAAGCTGCCCAGGCGCCAGTAGATCCCCTTGGCCAGCTTGAGGCGAAAGGTGGGGCCACCGTAGTTGATACGGCGAGTGATGCGCCTGAATTCGTACCATATGCAATCGGTAATGAAATAGCACTCCTCCCCGCGCTGAAGGTTGATCCCGGCCTTCAACACGGGGATTTCATCATTCTCGATGAGCCAGAACAGACGGTATTTGTCCAGCAGGCGGCGCGTGGGTTCGTCCAATTGGAGGGTAATGCGCAGATTATCGGCGATGGCGTACAGTTCCCGTTCCTCCTCGGGCGAAAGGCGCTCGTCCGCTAGCGCCCGGTTGAGGCAATTATTCAAGTATTCTCTGGCCTGGCGGGTGTAGATCTTCTGCGCCAATTCCCGGGGCAACTTCAACGTTTCTTCCAGTTCTTCCAGAAAGCGTTTCTCTTCCGGATCCACCCGGCCATCGGCGATCACTTCCGCCACGCTCTGATGGTAAACCGCCACGG
>CAYXZO010000096.1:0-6581 GCA_964469505.1 uncultured Lentisphaeria bacterium
AAGTAGTGCCTCCCGCAAATTGCAATAGTCGGGTAAGATTTGCTTCAAGTGCGTAACGAATAAACAAAGTATCATTTCTAGTTTTTCCTCTAATTGCACAAACACCACGGCCAAGGGCATATTTTTTGTCAGCCCAATTCATCCGCCCAGTTGTTGACCCGCGTACGCAAAATATTAAGTCGCCAGGTTCACATGCACGTTTTGGATCAGTTGTAAATAGACTACAATCTGGATGATCTGGACCAAATTCAGTCGGTCCATTTAACAAAGGCAACCCTTTGCCTTCTCGATTGTAAGTTGACCCATTAGGTGAGGTACCCATAATTATGGTTGACACAGCTCCCAAAGGTCGAAAAATATCCTGCATAATCTCATACATTTCGAATACTATGAATGTTTAGTGATTATTTGTGAATGTATCCATATCATAAATTATTTATTAACATGTAAATAAGAGAGTATCTGAAAGTGCCATTAAGATGGATCTTGAATGGCCCCCAGATTGGGCCCCTGACTGGGCCTCTTTCCTGGCTTCCATTGGTTTGGCCAATGGAAAAGTGAATCTGATCCGCAGGCCCAACTCCACGATGGATGGTTCGGGGAAACCACTTGCCGCTATTTCCCGAAAAATCCGAGGCACCATTCTGCCCCATTGCTCAAAAGCCCCCAATCCGCCAGCCGCATTTCCCATTCTTTTCCCTATTTCACCCTTCTCACTTCAAACTTCTCACTTCAAACTTCTCACTTCAAACTTCTCCCTTCACCCTTCATTCTATTTTATCCAACAATTCCGCGATCTCTTCCGGTGACGGCAATTGCCCCTTTAAATCTTTGGGCAACCGCCGCACCATCCGGTACGTGGCTACTCCTATAGGTTTATTAGTAACCCGCAGAGCATATTCCACAATGGTACGGTTCTTCTCTTTGCAGAGAATAATACCGATGGAAGGGTTTTCGTCTGGTTCTTTAACCAATTCGTCCAATGCTGCCAGATAAAACTGCATTTTGCCCACAAATTCCGGCTGAAATTCGCCCACTTTAAGCTCAACGGCCACCAGGCACTTCAACCGACGATGGAAAAGCAATAGATCAATGAAGTATTCTTTACCCTCTATTTCCAAACGAAACTGACTTCCCAAGTAAGCAAACATGCCCCCCATGGCGCGCAGAAAATTCTCAATCCGTTTGATCAGCGAAAGTTCAAGCTCACGCTCACTATGTTCTGTTCCAAGCTCTAAAAAATCAAAAATGTATTCATCCTTGACTGCCAATTGGGCTTGATGGCGAATCTCCGGACTTATCGTTTTATCGAAATTGGTCTGTGAGAGCAAAGTTTTTTCATATGTTTGATTTTCAATCTGATGAATGAGCACATTCTTGCTCCAACCGTATTTCCGTGTCATTCGGATATAAAACTCACGCTCCAACATGCTTTTGCAGCGTTCCAGAATTATGATATTATGACTCCAGGAAATTTCTCGCACCAGTGGTGCGAGTTTTTTAGAAACAACATACGTTTCATAAAAGTTTTTCATACGCCACAGATTAGAGGCGGAAAATCCACGAATAGCTGGAAATTCTTTTTTCAAATCCTTGGATAACCGTTCAACCACCGCTTTTCCCCATGTGTCACCAGCCTGCCGTTTCACAATCATTTTTCCAATATCCCAGTACAAACCAACCAATTGCTTATTGACTTCTCTAAGGGCTGAATACTGTGCAACTCGTATCCGTTCTTTAACTTCCAGGAGCAATTGGGCATAATTTTCAGGCTGTTTATGAGGTACCTTGATCATATATCCAGATATTTAAGTTTGAAGTTTGAAGTTTGAAGTGTGAAGTGTGAAGTTTGAAGTGTGAAGAGTGAAGGCTCTTAATAACGTTGCTTTACCATCAACTCTTCTCACTTCCCACTTCTCACTTCTCACTTCTCACTTCCCACTTCCCACTTCTCCCTTCATATCCCGAGTCCCTCAAAATTCTTCCTTATAATCACCGCTAGTTTCGCCGCCTCGGCGTTCAATTCTTCCAGTTCGGTGTGAATCTCCCGCAGAGCTTCTGCGAAATCGAAATCGGGATCTTCTTCCTCTGGCGCCACCCCCACGTAGCGGCCGGGAGTGAGGCTCCAGTCGTTGGCGGCGATTTCCTCAATGGTAACCACCTTAACCAAACCTTCCACGTCCCTCAGCTTGGCCTCGGGAAAGCGCTCCACCAACCAATGAGCCTGCTTCCAGAAATAGCGGACCTTCTTAAGTTGTTCCACCACTAATTGACGGGCTTCGTCCACAGCTCTGCGTGAGCCGGTAATTTCACGGTGGTTTAAGCTGTTATGATTCCCACTCTTGGCATCAGATTTATAGAATTCTAATAAATGGCTGTGGGTTTTGTACAAAGAATCGACTCGTTTGATCAGGTCTCGACTGGCTTCGGCAATGGGCTGCAAATCGGTAACAAGCTTAGAGAAGTTTGAAGTTTGAAGGGTGAAGTTTGAAGAAGCAATTTGTATTAAGTCCTGAAATTTCCTTACTGATTCATGATATTGGTCAAGTTCTTCAGACAGATTTTTACGCAGTCTGTTCAATTCTCCATTTTCAAACTTCTCACTTCTCACTTCACACTTCCGCAAAACGGATTCCAGTATAATGCGAAAATCTTCTGTCGGGTTTATCGGCTCCCTGTTTTCAGTCGTAAGCTTAAAGCAATGTGCTGATTCTTCGATGGTGCGACGACAATAGTTTTCTACTAATCGTAGAAATCTTTCCTGCTGTCCCCGATACAGCCAGACGATGGCCAGGATGTTTTGCATCTGCTCCGGGCTGAAGTCGTAAATCTTGCGGGTGACCTTGCGGTAAATATTGCGGGCGTCGATCATGAGCACCTTGTCCCGTAGATCTTCCGGCTTGGCCCGGTTCAGAAACCAGAGTTCGCAGGGGACGGTGCGAGTATAGAAAAAGTTGGAGCGAATGGCGATCATGATTTCCACCGCCCCCGTTTCGATGAGTTTCCGGCGGACCTTAGCTTCGTCCCGCCCGGCGCTGGAGGCCTGGGAAGACATGACGAAACCGGCTCTGCCGTGTTCATTCAGGTAGCTGTAGAAATAGCTGATCCAGACGTAATTGCCGTTGCTGACCTTCCCTTTCTTATTGACTCCCGGCAGACCGAAGGGCAGGCGGGGATCGTTCTTGATCTTATCGGCGTCGATCTCATCCACGTTGAAGGGCGGATTGGCCATGACGTAATCTGCCAACCCCACCAGATCATGAGGATCTTCGTAATAAGTGATGGCCCGTTGAATGTTGCCCTCCAAGCCATGCACGGCCAGGTTCATCTTGGCCAGACGAATAGTGGTGGCGTTTTTCTCCAATCCATAAAAGGTGAGCTTTTCCGAGGGGTTCTCTTGGCGGCGTTCCACCACTCGGGCGCTCTGGACGAACATACCGCCGGAGCCGCAGGCGGGGTCCAGCACGATCCCTTTCTCCGGCTCCAATACGTTGGCGATCAATGAGACTAAGGAAATGGGAGTGAAGAATTCGCCGCCGTCATGGGCTTTCTGATCGGCGAACTGAGTGAGGAAATATTCATAGATGCGGCCGAAGACATCGCCCTTGACTTTCTTCAATTCTTCGGGGTTCAGGGTACGCAACAGCTGTCCCAGTACGGCATTGTCTAATTCCTGGTATTCGCTTTTAGGCAAAACTCCCCGCAGATTTTCGTAGTCCGCTTCGATGGATTCCATTGCTCTGATGATGGCCTGGGCACGGTCTTCACTGTCACTCAAGGATACCAGGTAATCAAACTGAGCCTCCGGGCGCAGGAAGATGGCTCTTTTCTGGGAAAAGTCTTCCTTGGTCAGGGGCCTGGTTTTGCCGCCTCTTTTAGGTAGGTGGGCTTCGATTTCGTCTTTTACCGCCAGATAACGGCTGTAGGCGTAACGCAGGAAGATGAGCCCCATGACCGGCAGGAAGTATTCATTGCTGGCGTAGTTGGAGTTGGCGCGGAGAGTGTCCGCAGCGTTCCAGAGCCGTTTTTCGATGGCTTCAATGTGTTCCAGTTGTACCAAAGACCACTCCTTTTTCAATGATGTGCTCTATAACTATAGGTTTAGCATTTACCCTGCGAAAAAATGCCACTTTGAGACTAGTATTAAGATATAAGGCGAATACTAATTTCCAACTCGGCCAGCCATGGCGATCGAGCTTTCAACCAGTTTGACAATAAAAATAGGGCTTCAGCCCCACGAAATTGGGCTAAAGCCCGGAATTATGCTGTGCCTTTTATTTCCCCCAAGCTGAAGCTCGGGGCTATTCTCAGGAATCCCCCCAAAAAATCGGTACGAGCCCAGCTTTCCTAAAAAGATAAATCCAGACTGAAATAAGAAGTCGGGCTGAAAACCCCCAGCGGGAGATAGGCGTAATCGCAGTGCAATTCACCCAGGCCGGGGAGTTCCAGGCATACTCCGCCGCCAAGGCTGTATGTCCCCAGGTCATACCCCCAACGGTATCCTCCCCGGAGGAAAACCATTTCCCGGAAGGCCGTCTCCACCCCCAGCATGACGCGTTCCCGGCTGTCGTTGGGATGTTCAGCGCTCAGTTCTACAGTGACCCGCAATTGGTGACTGCGCCAGGGCGCCGGGTCGGATCCCAGCAGGTTCATACCAGCACCCATGCGGATGGTTAAAGGTAAGGGCCAGGATTCGGTAGTTAGCTTGGTGGTGGCAGTGTAATTGCCATCCAGGTTTTCATCGATGTCACTCTTGGTCAGAAGGTCCCGGCCGTCATAGCGCATTTCACCACCGAAATTCACCAAAGCCATACCCAGTACCATTCCATAAAAATCGGTACGCAGCAAGGAGCCGATATCGATGGCGAAGGTGTGGGCGGACTCGTTATAAGCGGAGGAGCGTATGAATTTAAGCGTACCACCATAACTCAACCGATCGGTCATGCGATAAGCCAGATGTAGCCCCACCGCTAGTTCGGAAACATCGTAATACAGGCCCGCACCGTCGGGCTGGTTGATGGTGGTTACTTCCTGCTCACCCATATTCAGGGCTGTAAGGGACAGGCCGAAGCTGTTAGCGGAGTTCAGGGGAATTGCCAGGCCCACGAAATCGTGATTGATATCCAGGACCCAGCGGTTATGCACCACTGCCAGCTGGGGTCGATCAAAGCTCAGTATTCCGGCCGGGTTCCAATACAGAGCCGTGGCGTCGTTGGCCAGGGCCACGAAACTCCCCCCCATGGCCATGGCGCGGGCACCTACCCCCAACTTCAAAAATTGGGCGGTGGTGTTGGCTACCTTGGTGAATTCACCGGCCTGCAACAGGCCCACGACGATTAATATGCTCAACCAGCGCTTCATCGGATCACCAGAAATCTACCAACCTTGGTGTGGCCATCGGGAGTTTCAGCATAATAGAGGTAAACGCCGGGCGCGATAAAGGTGTCGTTGTGGGTCCGCATATCCCAGAATTCATACCCGGTGTTTCCGTTATGCTCCACGGTGGCCACCCAATCCCCGGCCAGAGTGTAAATCCTGATGGTACACTGATCGGGCAGGTTGTTGAACTGTAGGCGCTTGCCGAATTCGTTGGTCTCCCACGCATTGGTAACGATATAGGGGTCGGGAACTACTTTGACATTGGCCAACGGATTGGTTTCGGCTGCTGCGGTGGGCTTAAGAGCTTTGGTATCAAACACGTAGTAAATCTCAGGACGGAACGGTTTGTAGGTTTTAATGGTGAACTCATCACCTTGAGACGGAGGATGGGGTGTACGGTGAATCACGTTCCCGTAGCGGTCTATGTATTCTTCGGGAAAATTATTGGTCATCAGAAACATAAAGTTCCTGAGGGTATCGCTATTGTCAGTGGTGAGCATCAAGACATCAACATGCATCTCGTACCACCAGCCGTTATGATCGCTACCGGGCGTGAAACCTTTGCCGCCGGGGACCAAATCCCATCCCAAAGGACTGAAATAGTATTTCCGGTAGGTCTCCCAGGGTTGTGAAATGGCAAAATCGCAGATTACGGTATTAGCCGTTACATCTATGGGATTATCGGGATCGGTGATGACCTCAACCCTCAGGGGCAAGTATTGGGTCGTGTCTTGCCAGATGTCATAGAAAATGTCAAACCATCTGACGTTTTCCCCATTGGCAGTGTCAACTGTAATTTTGAAATCATCGTACGTTTCGATGGTTTCCTGAATGGCCATATTCCCCAATTCGGGATATTTGCTCTTGGTACGCCAATCGAAGGTACAGGTGTCCCCTTGTACTTTCGTCCAACCGATAAATGCCACACCCCCGGGAGAGTCCTCCAGGCTTAAACGAAAACCATGCACCACCGGTAAACGATCACCCTCTGCCGCGCTCAGGGGCAAGTTATTAAACAGGGTATCGCCCGTGGTGGAATCCCACAGAGTGAAGCCTTTAACGTAGCTTGTATCCCCACTGGCGGATATTTCCAGGGCAGTATCGCTGAAAGTCAATTTGTACGTATGGCCAGTGATGGAATCCGGATCGATCAGGGTAACGCGGACGGTGCCGGTACAGAAGCCGCCTTGAGCCTGCAATTC
>CAYXZO010000097.1:0-6520 GCA_964469505.1 uncultured Lentisphaeria bacterium
AGAGAGCCCAAACACTGCCGTTTTTCTTTCTTTAGACATCGCCGTAACCCTTTGTTACCTAGATACTTAGATACCTAGATACCCTGCACCCAATATACCCTAAGTGCCTTCAACGACGGTCGTCGGTACTCCCCACATAGAACGGGTAATAACACCTAAAACCGACTTCAATGCCCCTTTCTCACAGAAAAAGAAAAGCCGGCAGAAAATCTGCCGGCAATGGTAAGGCTGAAGGTCACAACCCGGTCAAGGGTGGCCCCAACCGGTCCGTTTCGCCCTGGACAGATCTTTAATTCCGCAACGGTTTGCCCGTCTTCAGCATGTGGGCGATGCGGGCCTGGGTCAAAGGCTCAGCGGCCAGACTGACAAAGGCCTCCCGCTCGATGTCCAGCAAATATTGCTCGGACACGGGACGGGTCCAACCGGCCTCATCGCCACCAGTGAGCACGTAAGCCAGCTTGTAACCGATCTTGGCGTCGTGGTCCGAAATCTTACCCGCCTTGCGGAAATCGTCGATGATCACTTCCAGCGTGGTGCGGCCATCTTTTCCAGGAAGAATCAAATCCTCGCGATAAACCGGCGGCTGGAAGTTTTTGGCCAGGTCCAGCACCATCCGCTTGGCTTCAGCCAGGAGGTAATCGTTGTTCAATACAATCCGATCATGCCGCCGCAGGTAACCCAGGGCCTGAGCCTCTTTTGCCGAAGTGGAGACCTTAGCCGTGGAGATGTTCTCGAAGGCTTTCTGCACCGGCGGGAAAGGACCCGGGCGGCGCGGCGCCAGTTTGTCCATCCAGTTAAGCAGCATGCGCACGTTGCCGCCGGCCCCGGGAATCAAACCCACGCCCACTTCCACCAGACCGGTGTACAGCTCGGCGGAAGCCACGATACCATGGCAGGCGCTGATGGTTTCCCAACCGCCGCCCAGGGTCAACCCGTGGGGCGCCGCCACCACCGGGAAGGGTGCGAAGCGGATGGCCTGGAGGACATCCTGCATGGCCTTGGACATGCGTTCCAAACCTTCCCAATCCCGGCGCTGAGCCGCCCGCAGGATGAGATTCAGATTAGCGCCGGCGGTGAAATGGGGGGCCTGGGTGGCGATAATCAGTCCCTGATAGCCCTGTTCCTTGACCCATTCCAGCCCCTCGCCGAACATCTCGATCACCGAGCCGTCGATGGGGTTGTACTCCGGTTGTAACACGGAGTGCAATTCCACGGCGGCCACGCCGTCTCCCAGATCCACCAAGGAGGCGGACCAGCCCTGTTTGATCCGCTTGCCGGCATTCTCCAGCAACCGGAAATCCAGGACTTCGGGAGGAGTTTCCAATTCCACATGTTTCTTCTCAGCCGGGGCATAGAAATATCGCTTGCCGTCTTCCAGGCGGTAAAAAGTCGGCTGGTCCGAATCTGCCAGCTCTTTAACCCACGCCGGCACTTTCATACCATCCTGTTCCATGCGGGCCACCGTCTCCGGTACTCCCAGGGCATCCCAGGTTTCAAACGGCCCTAAATTCCAACCAAAACCCCACCGCAGGGCGCGATCCACATTCACGATGTCGTCGCTGATTTCAGGGATCAGATTCGCGGAGTAGCGCAGGGTACCAGCGAGCAGTTCCCACAGAAACTTACCCGCGGCGTCATCGGTGCTGATCAGAGCCCGCAGTCGTTGTTTCAGATCGATTTCCCCTTTCGCCACGCGCACGGCATCGAAGCGGCGTTTGCGCTGCGGCTCATATTCCAGGGTCTCCAGATTCAGAGCCAGGATTTCCTTGCGGCTCTTCTTCCAGTAAAAACCGCGACCGCTTTTCTGTCCCAGCCACTTATTGGCCAACATTTTTTGCAGCATTTCAGGAGGACGGAAGAGCTCCCTTTCCGGATCGTTCACACACCGTTGGTAAGCTACGCCGGCAACAAAGGCCAGTACATCCAGACCAACCACATCAGCGGTGCGGAAAGTGGCGCTCTTGGGGTGGCCAATGAGGGTGCCGGTCAAGGCGTCCACTTCCGGAATGGTGAAATGATACTTCTGGGTCAAATGCAAGGTGAGCATCATGCCGTACACGCCGATGCGGTTGGCAATGAAATTGGGGGTGTCTTTGGCGTAAACCACCCCTTTGCCCAGGCCTTTTTCCAGAAATTCCACCAGCGGCGGCAGCAATTCCGGGTCCGCTTGGGGCCCTGGCACTACCTCCACCAACTTCATGTAGCGCGGTGGATTGAAGAAATGGGTAATGAAAAACCGGCGCTGAATTTCCGGGGCCTGTCCTTCCATCAAATCCTGGGCTGATAAGCCCGAAGTGTTGCTGGTGAGGTAGGCCTGGGGGTTCAGATGGGGCGTAATGCGCTGATACAGGTCCCGCTTCCAATCCAATTTTTCCGCAATGGCCTCAATGACCCAATCCACCTCGGCCAGCCGTTCCAGGTCTTTATCGTAACTGCAGGGAGTAATTAGCTTAGCTGATTTGGGATTGTAATAGGGACTGGGCTTTAGCTTTAAAGTACGGGCCAGCCCCTGTTGAGCCAGTTCCAGATTCAGGTCATACAGCAGGCTCGGAATTCCCACATTGGCCAGATGGGCAGCGATCTGGGAACCCATCACTCCGGCTCCCAGCACGGCAACTTGTTTTATTTCACGCTTCATGATATTTCCCTAACCCTGGTTGTTTTCCATGGAGCGTTCATACCCGTTCCACGATGGTGGCGATACCCTGACCGGTACCGATACACATGGTAGCGAGACCGGTGGCGGCGTTTTGTTGTTCCATCACGTTAATCAGAGTGCCCAGAATGCGCACTCCGGAGCACCCCAAGGGATGTCCCAGGGCAATGGCGCCACCGTTCAAGTTGATTTTTTCCATTGGCCATTCGCCCTTGCGAATTACGTACAGGGATTGAGCGGCGAAAGCCTCATTCAATTCGATTACATCGATATCCGACATCTGCATCCCGGCCCGTTTCAGCGCTTTTTCCGTGGCTGGCAACGGTCCCTTGCCCATCACAGTGGGTGGAACTCCGGCGATGGCTCGGGCTTTGATTCTCACCCGCGGTTTGAGGCCCAACTTTTTCGCGGTCTCCTCCCGCATCACCAGCGCAGCGGCGACTCCCATGGAAATGGGACTGGAAGTAGCAGCAGTTATGGTGCCGTTTTCCAGAAAGGCGGGTTTCAAAGAGCGCATCTTTTCCAGATCGGGTTGCCGCGGCCCCTCATCTCGTTCAATCTTGCGGGTATCATCGCTCACGGGAATGACTTCATTGTCGAAACGTCCCGCTTCCCAGGCAGCCAGGGCTTTTTCGTGAGAGGCCACGGCAAAGGCTTCCTGGTCTTCCCGGGTGATATTCAATTCTTTGGCCAGATTTTCCGCCGTTTCACCCATGTTCATGTAGTAGCCCAGCTTCACCAGCTCCCGATCAAATACCGGGTTATAGCCGCCCATGGGCACGGCGAACATATCTTCCACCCCGATGGCGATGCCTATGTCCAGATCGCCGGCCTCAATGGCCTGGCTTAGCTGGTGGACCGCATCCATGGAAGAACCGCAAAACCGATTCACTACTTTCCCGGTAACCTCCTGGGGAAAGCCGGCCAGCAGCGCCACTGCTTTAGCCATCAACATACCTTGTACCGCCTCGGGGAAGGCACAGCCCAGCACCACGTCTTCCACCTGGGCCGGCTGTAGCGGCTGGTTTCTTTCCATTAACGCCCGCAAAACCTGGGCGGCCACGTGGGCGATATTCATGCCTACCATGCGTCCTTTTTTGACCCCGATGGGGCTGCGGACGGCATCGACAATTACACTTGCTCCCTGCATTGATTCCTCCTTATTCGCCTTAGGCAATGTTATTCAAACGGATATCCGTTACTGGCTTCTACAGCCCGGTAAAGGGTATAGCGATCAGTAAGTACATCATAGGTCAGATCCGGCTTCTGCCCCAAAACATCCCCCAGACTGGTGATTACCCGGGGGTACTCTTGTTGCAGATGGTTCCAGATACGACTCCCTAACTGGTAAATTTGATGGAACTGGTGTTCCACGGAAATCCGGGCGGCGGCCAAGTATAACGCGTAACGGTCATCCTTTTCTGAAACCTGGGCCACCCTACCAACCACGGAGGAAGCCACGTACTGGGCCAGAGCCATATCAGCCAGGGGCTCCAGCAAGAATTGACGGTTCTTCAAATCCTGACCATAAGCTTTAATCAGGGCATCCAACGCCAGAAGCACCAAGGTCTGGGAATATTCCACCGGTAGCGCCAATTCCCGGATAACCTTGGGCATATCATTGGGCAATGGTGGTAATGGATTCTTCGTCCGTTCACCAATTGTTTCCCTGAAGGGAATCTCTTCCAGAATGGCTTTCTTCAGCATGGTACCACCGATGATCAGGCGATTGATCTCATTGGTACCCTCGAAAATGCGGTTGATTTTCTCGTCCCGATAATAGCGGGCAAAGGGATACTCCTCCGTATAACCATACCCCCCCAGGATTTGTACCGCATCATCTACGTTGAGCCATTCCGTTTCGGAACAATATACCTTAACGGCACTGGTTTCCACGGCATGATCTTCGATGATGCCCAACATGCGGGATTGGTAATCCGGAGC
The DNA here is from genome assembly GCA_964469505.1 of uncultured Lentisphaeria bacterium. Lineage (GTDB taxonomy): Bacteria > Fidelibacterota > UBA8477 > UBA8477 > JABMPR01 > CAYXZO01. The sequence continues at coordinate 4,601 of CAYXZO010000097.1, forward strand.
TTTTTCATCCAGGGCGGCGATGGCCGCGTCGATGGAGCCGGTGCAGGCGTAAGTGATGGACTCGGCCTCGAAAGCCCGGCGGGTCATATCGGCCAGTTTACGTTGAATCATACCGAAAGCGGCAATGGGACGGCCGAACTGACGTCGCTGGCGGGCATACTCCAGAGCACTACCGATGATGACCTTGGCAGCTCCCATAGTCACGGCTCCCAGTTTCATGCGGCCGATGTACAGCACGTTGAAGGCCACCGGAACACCCTTGCCGACGCCCCCTAGTACATTTTCTTCAGGCACCAGGCAATCTTCCAGGACGTAAGTGGTGGTTGAGGAACCCTTAATGCCCATCTTCTTTTCCTCGGGACCCCGTTTCCAGCCCGGGAAATCTTTCTCCAGCACGAACGCGGTGAATTTCTGGCCGTCCACCTTGGCATACAGCACCGCCAGGTCGGCCCAGGAGCCGTTGGTTATGAATTGTTTAGTACCATTGATAACGAACTGACGCTTTTCCGGATCGTACACTGCAGTAGTGGCAGTAGCCAGTGCATCGGAACCGGCCCCGGGTTCAGTGAGGGCGAAGGAACTGATTTTCTCCCCGCTCAGAATAGCCGGTAGATATTTTTCCTTCTGGGCTTCATTGCCGTACCACAGAATGGGGAAAAGACCGATACCGGTTTGGTCAGTATACGTCACCAATAGTGAGGCACTGCCACAGTGTGCCAGGGCTTCAACTACCAGCGCCGAGGCCGTCTTATCCAGCCCCATTCCACCATATTTTTCCGGTACGTCTGCCCCCATCAAGCCCAATTGGCCCATCTCTTTCAGCAGATCGCGGGTGAGCCCTTCATCCAGCTTCTCAATCTCTTCAGCATGGGGCAGCAAGGTTTCCCGGGCGAAATCCTGCACCATCTGGCGCATTTCCCGGTACTCATCGTTAAAATTCTCGGGGATCAAAGGCCGATAACTCCCGACGGGGGTTATCAAATAAGCGGAGCCTTCATTCATTTTTACCGCTGTCTCCTTTCTCAGAGGGTTCCTTCTGGATCTGGGCTAAAATTGCTTCCAGGCCCATTTTCACATACTGGTCCACCGTAAAGGACAGGGGTTGGAACAGAACAAACCAGACCATTCCTTGGAGCGTGTTCAATAACAGCAGCGCCACCAGGTCCACATCGATATCTGAGCGGAATTCGCCCCGGCGGATGCCGCTCTCCAGGACGGCTTTGAATTCTTCCAGCATCCGATTAACGAGCTTGCGTCCACGTTCCAGGATTTCTTCATCCCGGGCCGCCCAGGCCCAGAGTTCCAGTTCAGCCAGAAACCAGTCTTCGTCCCGCTTGAAGACTCTGACGGTGAACCGGCAAATATCCTCTAGAATTTTAGAGGCTGATTTGTGTTGATGGTAGCCGGGGCGCATTAGCGGGGCGAAGCGATCCATCCAATGATCAATTAGATCCAGGAAAAGGTCCCGTTTGCTCTTATAGTGCCAGTACAGGGCTCCTTTGCTGAGTCCCGACTGGGTAACGATGTCTTCCATGCGGGTCTGGGCGTAGCCTTTACGGACGAAAACGTGGAGGGCGGCTTGGAGGATTTCGTTGCGCCGTTCGGCGGCGGATCTTTTTTCAGTCACGACCGGTTCCGTCGCTGCGGATTTTCAGTGGATTTGGTGTTTTCCATTCGCATTTGATTTGTCCCGCGGTCTAAACAGACCGACCAGTCGGTTTGGAATGTAAATCCCCCAACTGAGACCTCCAAGGGAAAAAGGTAGACTCTTCTTTCCCCCTGCCCGAACCTTAGCGGATCAGTTGACACCGGTGGCCGCGGCATGTATATTCGGCCGCTTTTTGATGCACCGCTAGCTCAATTGGTAGAGCAGCTGACTCTTAATCAGTTGGTTCGGGGTTCGAGTCCCTGGCGGTGTAC
>CAYXZO010000098.1:0-2354 GCA_964469505.1 uncultured Lentisphaeria bacterium
GGATGCCATTGCACGGCAACGCATGGCCAGTCCTCTTCCAAAGGTTCCAACCCTTCCACTATACCGTCCGGAGCACGGGCGGTGACCTTCAGCTCCGACCCGATCTGCCCCACCGCCTGGTGATGGGCGCTGTTGATTTCCAGCTCCCTGACACCCAGAATTTCCGCCAGTTTGGAATCCCCTTCCAGGACTACCGGATGTCGGGCATCCGCACCATCGTCCTGGCGATGAACGATCCAGCTATCTATCTCAGATGGTATGTCCTGAATCAAGGTGCCGCCCCGGGCCACATTCAATTCCTGCAGTCCCAGACAAATGGCTAAAGTCGGCATCTTGTACTCCGCCAGTAAGCGCCATAAGCGAAAATCATGGTCAATGCGTTGGGGGTGTAGTAAGTCAGTTGCCGCCGGTGACTGCTCCGCGTGCCATAACGTGGCCGGCAGATCCTTTCCCCCCACCATAATTACCCCCTGAACCAGATCCAAAAGCTGATGCAGCTCATCCTCCGAGTTCAGTACCGGTAAGATCAAGGGCAGGCCTCCAGCCGCCTGCACCGCTTGAAGATATGGAGATCCTAAAAGGCAGGTATCACGACCTTTAACTTCATAGTAACTGCAACTGATACCGATGATGGGTTTTGACATGATGTTTGAGTCCTATTTGCGATAGACCTCTCGCCCGCCTAAGTAAACCATTCGGGTTAGGTCCGCAGGGGGGGCGGAAAATGTTTCCAGTTTTTCAGCACGGGGATCGACAATCACCAAGTCTGCCAGTAAGCCGGGAGCTATGCGTCCCACCAGATTTTCAGAATAGCCGGCATAAGCGGCTTCCCGTGTGTGGGCTGCCAGAGCCTCTTCGAGGCTGAGCTTCTCTTGAGGGAACCAGCCGCCACGGGTAACGGCGGCATAAAGGGTGCGCCAGGGATCAGCACTCACCACCGGCCAATCCGAACCAAAAACGACCCGGGCGCCTGCGTTCCTCAAACTGGCGAAGGGATAGGCCTGGCGCAGACGTTCACCCAAGCGGCGGCCGGCCCATTTGAAATCTTCCAGTAAGTGTGCCGGTTGAACGGAGGGCAACACGCGGAGATTCTTAAAACGGGGTAAGTCCTGGGGATGGAGATGTTGAGCATGCTCGATGCGCCAGCGCCGATCTCGCGGGCCCTGCTCCTGAAAAAGTTCTTCAAAGAGCTGCAAAAGCTCACGATTGGCCCGGTCCCCAATGGCGTGAATCACAACCTGTATCCGGTGCTCGTCGGCTGCTTTCAAGATCTTTTTTACCATCCGGGTGTCTTGAAAATCGGGATGAACCAGACCGGCATTATGCGGCTCGTCAGCATAGGGTTCTAACATCCAGGCTGTGCCCGAGCCTAGACTTCCGTCGGAAAAGCCTTTGAGGCCCCCGACTGTGAACCAGGGTGGAACTTTCCATTCCCTGGCGTCCTCGGCTTGGAAGCGCTCCCATTCTAAAAAAGGCGCATAGGCCCTGACCCTTACCGGTAATTGACCAGCCTGGGCTGCCTGGTGCAGGAAAACCAAGTCGTCCCAGCTACTACACATTGTATGTACATAGGTGACTCCCAGGGACAGTAGATGCTCACCCGCAGCTTTTAACGCCTCCGTACGTTCCTCCCGGCTCGGTGCCGGACGATGCTTCTCCACTAATTCGACGGCGGCGTCTTTGAGAAGTCCTGTAGGGTATCCATGCCGGTCTCGCACGATTACTCCCCCGGGAGGGTCCGGGGTCTCCTGAGTAATGCCGCAGTGAACTAACGTTTTGGTATTACACACCGCTGAATGTCCGTCATGTCGATAGAGCAGCACCAGATGTTGGGGCGCCGCGGCATCCAGCCAGTGGCGGGTTGGAGGCTGATGATCTGGAAATTGTTGCTCATTCCAATAGCCCCCCACCAGCCAACGTTGTCCGGGGTGAGTTTGTGCATAAGCTTGCAACCGGGCTTTGAAATCCTCCCGGGAAGTTACATCTCTCAACTGTACGCCCGACAGTTGCAGGCCTCCTTCCAGCAAGTGTACGTGGCAGTCGATAAATCCCGGGAGAACCAGGCCGCCCTCGGCATCAACTACTCTTGTGTCAGGTCCCTGATGATCCAGGGCGGATGCGCCGACGGCGAGCAAACGGTCTCCTTTAACCGCCAGGGATTCAGCCAGGGGGCGGTTTACATCCTGAGTCAAAATCCGGCCGTTGATTAAAATCCAATCGGCAATTTCAGCCGGCATGAGTCACGAATCCTTTCCCAAAAGAAAGTGGATATTGTCTCGGTGCGGAACCCATTCGAATACCAGTATTTTTTTACGTCGGCCGTCGAGAGTCCATTGTTGATAACCGGCCTCAGT
>CAYXZO010000098.1:2454-6493 GCA_964469505.1 uncultured Lentisphaeria bacterium
GTGGCGGAGGCGGTTAATTCCGGTACCAACAAGCCCCGATCACCGGCAAAGGCACAGCACCCCCAGTGTTGCGGGATAACCACTTCAGTGGCGCATTTTTGGGCTACTGCCACCATCTGGGGCCGCAGTCCCATTTTCTCAGTGCTGCAGGTGGGATGTAGCACCACTTTCTCCGCCAGGGGAGTGAGCGATAAGCGTGGCAGGAGCAATTCATCCAGGAATTCTACCAGATCGTAGATTTTCAATTGTTGCCAACGCGCTAGTGAATCACCCTCCAGCACCTGATCATAATGTTTAAGCTGATAGCTGCAGGGGGAAGTATCCTGTACGATGGGCAGTTGTCCCTGTTGGGAGCTTATCCACAAGTTATCCACAACTTTTTCTGCCAGCCGGCGATTGGCTTCGGGGAAACCTTTACTGCTGAAGGGCATTCCGCAGCAGAGTTCAGGCAGGTTGAGGGGGTAGCGTAGTTTGAGACCAGCCTTGGTGGCCAGCTCTTGCATCATCTGGGGAACGGAAGGAGAACCGGAAATTGGCGCCAGTGAGCGGGAAAGGCAGGAAGGAAAATATACTACTTCCGCCCCGGTCGAATCCAGCTCCGGCAAGCTGGGCGCCGGACCGGGAAAGTCAGCATTCCAGGCGGGGGTGTGCTTCAAAATGCGACGCAAGGTTAAGGTGGCTTGCTCCAATTGCCGGGGTGGGATAAGAGCCGCCAGCCCTTGCATTAGGCCCAGCCCCTGGCGCATGCGGCGCACCGTGTGTTGGAATTCCTGGGCCGCTTTGGTGGCTATTTTACTCGCCAAGATACCGTGTCTGTCGTGGCGATATTTTTTCATCAGGGCGCCGGTATCGATGCCCACTGGACAACCTAAAGCGCATAAACCATCCACCGCGCAGGTATCCACCGCCAGGTACTGATAGTCTTTTTTAATCCGCCGGGCGGCCCGAGTGTCGCTGGGTGCGGAACTGCTTTCCAGCAGCAGGCGCTCCCTCTCCAGAACTATACGCTGCCGGGGAGTGAGGGTCAGGTCGCGGGAAGGACACCACACTTCGCAGAAACCGCATTCGATGCAGGGATCGACCTGCGCATCAACCTCGGGGATGGCTTTAATATTTTTTAAATGAACAACCGGATCTTCGGAAAGAATGACTTCGGGATTCAGGATGCCATCGGGATCGAATAGCTTTTTGATCTCCCGCATGTATCCCACGGCCCGAGAGCCCCATTCCAACTCCAGGAAAGGCGCCATATTGCGCCCGGTACCGTGCTCGGCTTTCAAGGCTCCGTCGAAATCGTTCACCACCACTTCCGCCAGCTCTTGGATGAATTCGCGGTACTGTTTTTCTCCAGCGGCGTCGAAACTTTGCGCCACGTTGAAGTGCAGGTTACCGTCTTTTGCGTGCCCGAAAATGATGGCGTCCTGATAATCGTATTTGGCGAAGAGTCGGTGAAGGGCGGTTACGAAATCCGCGAGCTGTTCGGGACGGACACAAACATCTTCAGTGATGACAATGGTCCCCGGTTTACGATGGGCGGCATGGGAGGGTAGCAGGCCTTTACGTACTTTCCAGAAGATTTCCCGCTGTTGAGCATCGGTGTGGAAAACGGGGGGGTGCAATAGCTTGCTTTGTTTCAGGAGTGCCAGTCCCCGTTCCACCTTGCGGTTCAATTCCTCGCTGGTCATCCCCTGGAATTCGCATAGAAGTCCGGCGGCCTCGGTAGGTAAATCTTTCAATTCGGCGGGCAATCCCGGTTGATTCTCCACCGATCGAAGCGCAGGTCGGTCCATGATCTCTAGAGCCTCTGCGCCGGCCTCTTTTAGACCGGGAATCAGACTGACGGCGGCTTGAGTGGTGGGAAAGAAGAGCAAGGCCGTGGCCTTGAGAACTTTATCGGGGATAGTATTAAAGGTGATTCTGGAAAGGAATCCGAGAGTCCCTTCCGAGCCCACCATCAGGTGTGCCAGGATATCCACCGGCCGTTGGAAATCCAGCAGCGCGTTAAGGGAATAGCCCATGGTGTTCTTGCGGCTGAATTTGTCTCGGATGCGGGCTGACAATTCTTGATCAGCTTCCAGGCGTTTTTTCAGCTCCTGCAAACCCTCGTATAAGTCCGGCGCGGCTTCTTTTAGAATGAGGTCGGCCTCTGCCACGCCGGTATCCAGCAGCAGTCCGTTGGGCAAAACAGTGCGTAAGCTGTGGAGGGTGTGATAAGAGTTATCCTTGACGCCGCAGCACATGCCACTGGAGTTGTTGGCCACAATTCCACCGATGAAAGCCGCGTTCAAGGAGGCGGGATCGGGTCCGATTTTATATCCGTAGCTTTGCAGGTAGCGGTTGGCCATTCCCCCCACCACTGCCGGGTCCAACTGAATGCGCCGCCCCTGGTCGAGAATAGAATAGTTACGCCAGAAGCGGTTAACCAGTACCAGAATTCCTGCTCCCACCGCCTGGCCGGATAAGGAAGTCCCTGCGGCCCGAAAAGTGAGGGGAGTTTTGGTTTCCCGGGCATAGCGCAACAGGGCGATGACTTCCGCCTCATCCCGGGGTTCAACCACAACCTGGGGCACCAGACGATAAAAACTGGCATCGCGGGCATAGCGGTGTAGGTCCGCTGGGTGATCCGAAACCCGGGCGGGGGAAAGGATACGCCTTAACTCTTTTACCAGCTGGCGTTTCTTTGGCATGATTCGGCCAAAAGTACCGGTGGGCCATAAATTCGCAAACAAGTTTCCCTTTAGTGAGCGGGGCTACCGAAGGTTTAGCAAACTGGGGTAGCTTCAATTCTCATCTGTTCCAGCGAGAGCTTCCCTGAAATAAAAAGCCCCGGGGTGTCCGGGGCTTTTAGATAGTATTCTCGGTAATCTCACCAGAATTTCAGATAAGCTTTGATACCAAATTCCCAGACCTTGGGCGCCCAATTGGACATGCCCGCCAGGGGGATGTGGTATTTGGCATACATCTCATACGGCATGGGGATGATTTTCATGGAAAAGTCTTTGAAAGTCATGGAAAACATGATTTTGTGACCGTATGACTTAGTATCGGTCAGCTTATCGCCTTCACCGTGGACTTCTTTCCAGGCGGCCCATTCCAGTGCATCGAATTTGCCATTATTATTGGCATCCACTTTCAGGGTGGCGGTGTCGCCAGTGCTGGTTACGTAAGTAACCACCTGATCTAATGATTCCATGGGAGCGTTGGGTACGCTGTATTTATCACGACCCTTGGTGAAGCCCTCGTAATCGAAACCAATACTGAGGCGATTGGTAATCAGGTCGAGACTGGTGGTGGCAGCCCAGGCAATTTCATTCCCCGGTTTCATTTTGTAGGTTTTGCCCAGACGGGCCACGGTGGTTGCCGGATCCAGATCCACGAATTTGAGCAAATCCAATTGGGTGTTATAGGTACCCTCGAATTGGTAGTTGTAATAGATTTCACCAGTTACTTCCCAGGGCCGTCCGCCGATTTTGCTGTAGTAATCGGCAGCCAGATGGAATTCATAATCCAGTTGCCCACCACCCAGGTCGATCTGGCTGAACTGGGCCGTTGGATTCTTGGGATCATAAGCGCCGACGATTTTGCCGGTGGGTAAACGGAAACCGGTTTTAATGGCTATGGCGTAGCGCTTGTTTTTATCCGTTAAGCCCTGTCCGGCTAGACGATACTTCAAGCCGATTTCGATATCTCCAAATCCCTGGGCCTCCATGGTGGGGTAGTAGAAATTAGCTAACTCGTAAATGTCTGCAAAACCACTGGTGTCTTGCGGATTTTGCCCCTGATAAAAAGGAAACAGAGCTGCTGGAATTCCATTACCGAAAGGATCGTGACCGGAAACCATCATCCACGCGACGCTATTATATAGCTCTTGCATTGCGGCCAAAGAATCGGGAGAACCACCAGCGGGGAAATTCTGGATGGCGGCCTGAAGGGCTCCCAACGTGGGGGCATAATCCCTGATCATGGCGTCTATCTCGTCGTTGTATTCCTCATTATCAATCCATGACCAGTTGTGCGTTATTTTCAGATGTTTATAGGG
>CAYXZO010000099.1:0-6480 GCA_964469505.1 uncultured Lentisphaeria bacterium
GATGAAGTAAGTTCAGACATATGGCTGATCTAGTATCCTTGGTTAGAAATGCTGGCGTAGTGGGTGCCGGTGGGGCAGGCTTCCCCACCTGGCGGAAAATATCTGCACAGGTTGATACGGTGATTGCTAATGGTGCCGAGTGTGAGCCTTTATTCGTAAAAGATCTGACACTTATGCATCATTATGCCGAGGAGATTATTCACGGTCTGCGCCTGGTCAAGGAACAAACCGGTGCCCGCCGGGCCATTTTCGGCATCAAAGGCAAACATCGTGAATTAATAAAACAATTGAAACCACTGCTTAAAGAGCACGGTATCGAACTTTATCTGATGGATGATGTATATCCGGCAGGTGACGAAGTGGAATTAGTGTTCGAAGCCACCGGCCGGCGCATTCCCCCAGGCAAGTTACCACTGGATGTGGGAGTGGTAGTTAACAACGTAGAGAGTCTTTACCACATTCATCGCGCTTCACAGGAAATACCCGTGACTCATTCCATGATTTGCATAGTGGGAGCCGTCAAGTCACCGGCAGCTTTCTGGGCCCCACTAGGCATGAGTCTGGCCCAGGCGCTTGAAATAGCCGGAGGACCATCAATCGAAGATTTCGCTGTCATTGATGGTGGCGCTATGATGGGGCGGGTGGCGGTGGATTTGGAAACTCCCATTACTAAAACCAGCTCAGGATTCATTGTCCTTCCAGCCGATCATCCTCTGATTTACAAAAAAACACGTCCCCGCCAGGTATATAAGAGAATTGGTAAATCAGCCTGCGATCAATGTTCCGACTGCACGGAACTTTGTCCGCGCTATTTGTTGGGCTTACCCGTTAAACCTCATCTGGCTATGCGGGCCCTGCAATTCACCGGTCCCCAAAACGAAGTGCTCAACAAATGGGCGCTGTTGTGCTCCGCCTGCAATCTCTGTTCTTTGTATTCCTGCCCCGAAAACCTGGACCCCCGGAACATTTGTGTAAGCGCAAAAGAAGAATTAGCCGCTCAAAATATCCGCTGGGAAATTGAAGAGTTGGCTAATGTCACCCGGGACCCCTCACCGCTGCGTAATTATCGCAAAGTTCCCACCCAGCGTCTATTGCGCAAACTTGGGTTACGGGAATACGATCATCAGTCCGTGAATTTCATCGATGAAGTACCAGACCCCCAAAAAGTAGTGGTACCCCTCAAGCAACACATTGGTGAATCAAACAGTCCCAAAGTGCGGCCAGAACAACTGGTTACCCAGGGAACTATTTTGGGAGATGTAAATCCAAACGCACTAGGGGCCCCGGTCCATGCCCCCATTTCGGGATTGATAACCAAAGTCACGGACCAGTCTGTGACAATTGAGCAAGTAGTTTAAAAAAGGATGGGCGCAATGCCGTTACACGCCATTGGTTGTCTGGAAGTCACCAGCATCGCAAAAGGTTTTGAGATCGCCGATGCCATGGTCAAGGCGGCGCAAGTGGAGATTCTTATCAATCGATCCATCTGCCCCGGTAAATACATGATTTTAGTAAGCGGAGAAACCGACGCTGTCCGTTCCAGCCTGGCGGCCGGAGAGACCGTGGCCGGGGATACCGAGATAGATCAATTTTTAATCCCCAACGTGCACCCCCAGGTTTTCCCAGCCATCACCGGTACCCAGGAGCTACCTCCTCTCCAGGCCTTGGGGATCATCGAAACCTTTTCGGTAGCCTCCCTTATAGAAGCGGCCGATGCCGCCGTTAAAGCCGCCGAAGTGACCCTTTTACAACTCCATCTGGCAATGGCCATCGGAGGCAAAGCTTATTGCACCTTGACTGGCGATGTGGCGGCGGTGGAAGCGGCCGTAGCCGCTGGGGTGGAAACCATCCGCCAAAAAGGTTTACTCGTAGAGAAAGTAGTCATCCCCCAACCCGACCCCCAGATTTTCCAAGACCGGCTCTAAGAGCCTAACTACCCTCAGCTCTAACCACATCCTGCCCAGACAAACCACCATTAGGAGGGCTGCTGCCGCTGCAACCAGCGGAAGGAAAACTTGAATTTGATTGTTAAATATATTAACATACTCCAGATGCCAAATATTGAAAAATCGAGCTTTAGCTCCTTTGTCAAACAAAAATTCAGTAAAAAATTCAAGTAATAGGAGGTCGACATGGAAGTAATCATCACCAAAGACTACGACCAGATGAGCGAACTGGCGGCCCGCATGATCGCCGATCAAATTTTAGCCAAACCAAATACCGTGCTTGGCTTAGCTACGGGTAGCACTCCGATCGGGACTTACAAACGGTTGGTGAAGTATTACCAGGACGGGATGTTGGATTTCTCCAAAGTTATCACCTTTAACTTGGACGAATATGTGGGCCTACCACCAAACCACGAGCAGAGCTACCATTACTTTATGCACCAGCATCTCTTTAACCACATCAACGTCAACCCGGAAAACATCCATATCCCCAACGGCATGGCGCGTGACATCGAGGGCTTCTGCCAGTGGTACGAGGATGAAATTAAACGAGCTGGGGGTATTGACTTGCAGCTGCTGGGGATAGGCGGCGATGGGCACATTGCCTTTAACGAACCGGTTTCTTCCCTGGGGTCCCGTACCAGGCTGAAGACTCTTACCGAAAAGACCATCAAAGACAACGCCCGCTTTTTTAATTCTCCCGATGAAGTTCCGCGTTACGCCATTACCATGGGAGTAGGTACTATCATGGAAGCCAAGAAATGCATCTTGCTAGCCAGCGGCGAACAAAAAGCAGATGTCGTGGCAGCTTGTGTAGAGGGTCCCGTAACGGCGATGATAACCGCCAGCGCCTTGCAGCTTCATCCCCATGCAGTGATCATTGTGGATGAAGCCGCCGCTTCCAAACTCCAGCTCAAAGATTATTATAAGTGGGTATACGAACAGAAAGGGGGAGTTGCTAAACTCCTGGCTGGAAAAGATCCGTTACGTTAAATCAACCAAGTTTTTCCGGGAGATTAAATGAGTGATTTTGGAAAAATTTTGGAAAGCTTCCTCCGAACCTCTCCTGTACAAAACTTTGCCAAGTCCTACCACTCTCGCCAGGATCAACCCTTTTTCGATTACCAGTACCGGCAGTTAACTGCTGACGAGATCTCCCAACTCCAAGCTCAGGGATGCACAGCAACCAACTGGCAGGAGGTCTGGATTACGGATGAAGTGGACCTGAAACAGCTGCGTAATACCCACTTTATCGGCATTTGTCGTTTGGCTTCTCCGACCAAAGACGCCTCCCCAGCCGACAGTAAAATTCCCCCAGGGTTTAACCAGGTCACTCTACAGAACTGTGAAATAGCTGCCAGTTGCCGTCTTCATCAAGTGACGTTATTGGCAGACACCCTCGTGGCGGAAGGGGTTGGCCTACTGGGCGTAGGTAGGTGCACCCGGGAATCGACGGAATATCCTTTCGGTAACGGCTTGACTCTCCCCCTGGGAATTGAGACCGGGGGCCGTGATGTGCAAGTTTTCGCTGAAATCAACCTCACCCTGGCTGAGCAATTGGCCAGAACTGGGGGCGGTGCATCCATTCATCAGCTTTACCGCGATTTTTTGGATCGCTATCTCAAAGAGCTCCAAGACTTACCAAACTTCATCGGCGCTTACAGCACCGTAATGCAAACACCGGTACTGGAAAACGTTTACTTGGGACCGGGGACCCTGATAGACAACGCCGCTTACGTTCGCAACGCTACCCTTGTAGGAGATCAACAGGAACCGGTCAAAATCACCGACGGAGCCGGGGTCATTGATTCCCTGCTGCAGTGGGGCTGCGAAGTCACCACCTTCGGACTGGTTGACCGTGCGGTAATGACCGAACACAGTCATGTGGAGCGACATGGCAAGTTGACCGATTCGCTACTGGGTCCCAATTCCGGCGTAGCGGAAGGAGAAGTTACGGCGGCCCTGGTAGGACCTTTTGTGGGATTTCACCACCAGTCGTTACTCATCGCCGCGTTCTGGCCCGAAGGCAAGGGTAATGTGGGATACGGAGCCAATGTCGGTTCCAATCACACAGCCAAAGCCCCTGATCAGGAAATCTGGCCTGGCGAAGGCACCTTTTTCGGTCTGGGGTGTAACATCAAATTCCCTGCTGACTACACCGAATCTCCTTATTCCATTATCGCCACGGGTGTGACCACTCTCCCACAGAAGGTGAGTATGCCCTTTTCTTTGATCAACACTCCCAGCCGTACCTTCCCTGATGTGTCCCCAGCTTACAACGAAATCTTTCCGGGTTGGGTACTGGCCAACAACTTGTACATGCTACGACGCAACGAAGGCAAGTATCGCAAGCGTAATCTCGCCCGCCGGAGCCGCTTCACTTTCGAAATTCTGCGACCCGCCATCATCGAGAAAATGCAGCGGGCTCGCTCCGCCCTAGCAGCTATCAAGGACGTAAAGGACTACTACACCAACCGGGACATTCCGGCCCTGGGCAAAAATGTACTGCTGGAAGAACAACGCCTGACGGGAATCAGAACATACGATTATTTCATGCGCTACTATGCTCTCAGAGGACTACAGCGCGAACTGGAAGCCGGGCGTGATTTCGATCAACTGATGACTCAACCGCCACACAGTATGCGCTGGAAGCAGGAACGGGAAATTTTGTTGTCGGCCTACCCCACTCCCCATCCCGTGGAACTGCTGGAGGCTCTGAGTATCATGCTCACCGAAACCGCCCAGAAAGTGGAACAGTCCAAGGCCAAAGACGACCGTCGGGGAGCACGGATCATACCTGACTATCAGGAAGTTCATCCGGCCGCCAGTGAAGACGGCTTCGTCCAGGAAACTTGGCGTTGGACCAAAGTAGAGCTGGAAAAGCTGAAAAAACTGAAAGAACGTTTTCGGGGCTGAAAGCTACTTTTTTTCTAGCCGACTCCTTTTTACCCCCACTATCTCCACAGCCTCTCCAAAATATGCACTAGGAGAGGCTGTTTTTATCCTGGCTATTTCACCAACGACTTCCTTACCCAGACCAGCCGGAATTTTTTCTATGGTCTGCAACCTCTAAGGCCAATATTTCAGACCATGCAAGGGACCTGGCAGATCGTAGAGTGCAGTTCGCTAACACCCCATCCATTATTCAGCGCTTTAAGGGAAAAAGCCTCTTTAACGGCCGGTTCTCGGACGTTAATCGCCTGGGAAACCTCGGAAGCCCTCTGGCTGGTGGCAGGGGCTCCAAGCGAGTCTCTGCTACCGGCCTTTATCTTCAGCTCGGACGCCTCCCTTCTAGAAGTTCTGAAAGCCGTGGCTGATTACTATGCTCCTATGAACCTGGTACAACAGAGCCTATGGCTCCAGATTTCCAGGGAAGCGAAATGGCCTCAGGCTAAAAGGGTGCAAGAGCTTTTACCAATACTTGGTTATCCCTCCCGGAAAGAGTTTTTATTAGACCTGGATTTCTTAGCCACAGCCCCACCAGAATTGCATCAGTGGGTCGTTGATAAAAAATGCAGTCTAAAGCAAATTCGTATCTTGAGGAATTTCGGCCATAGTGCGCTGGTTGCCTGGTGGCTCGACGAATATGCACCGACCCAAAATATTCTGTTGACCATTATAAACAGTTTACAGGAAATCCAACTCCGGGAAAAAACATCGCTTGTCGAAATTTTGTCTTCAGTAAGCCTGCCAGCTGAACCCGGCAAAGGAATACCACCAGCTACCCGCGATTCCTGGCAAAAGATTCTGGAACAAGTCGAAAAGCTGCGCTACCCGGTTCTCACCAGTCTGCGCCGGAAAATGCAGCAACTTATTCAACGGACTGAGTTACCAACGAGTGTCAAGGTCGAGTTTGACCCCGATTTCGAAGCTCCTTACCTAACCTTCCACCTCGAAGCCGAGAATTTTGAGGAGCTTCAAAAACTATTGAAAACCCTAAATTCCACCAAAGTGCAACAGCTATTCAAAGCTTACCAGGAACCGGCTGAATGAAAAAAACCACACCCCGCAAAATCCTGATCTCCCCCTCCGCCAGTAAGCAGACGTTGACCCGCGAAATACTCCATCATTTTCCCACGGTGCCAATAGAAACAACTGATGGAAAAGCCCCTGAAGAACTCTCAGCAACGACCTCATTCACTCAGGCTAAACGTCAATGGCTCCTTACCGAGACCCCCGGACAACACGTCAAACCCTGCCCGGGAACGGATCGCAAATACCGTTGTTGCAACTATCAGGTAATCAACCAAACGGAGAATTGTCCTTTAGATTGTACTTATTGCATTCTGCAGACCTATTTGAATACTCCCTACACCACAATTCAAATCAACACTTCCGCTCTACTGGATGAGGTTAAGCGCCAAATAGTGGCCCAGCCCCGGCGCATTTTCCGTTTCGGTACCGGCGAACTGGGAGACAGTCTAGCCTTGGAACCCTCTCGGCTGTTTGCTGCCCAGGCGGTGAAAACTTTCGCTGAATTTCCCAACGCCCTGTTGGAGCTCAAAACCAAAACCGCCCAGGTGGAGTTTTTGTT
>CAYXZO010000100.1:0-6384 GCA_964469505.1 uncultured Lentisphaeria bacterium
TACCCCTTTGGCGGACCGACCGCAGACCGCCGACCGCCGTCTGCCGTCCGCCGTCTGCCGTCCGCCGTCTGTCGTCCGCCGTCGGCCGTCGTCCTCGGGTGGGGTGGGACGCTTAAAACCGTCCGCGACGTCAACTTTCTTCAAGAACAAAAGAAAAAACAGCGGGTCGGAAAAATCAGGACCATCCTTTAAAAGGTGTTCAAACACCGTTTGAACCGTTACTAAAACCTCGTGAGACCTTGGCTCTGGCCGAGGGCATGATCACTCTGGTTTGATTTTTCGTTAACCCTAATTTTAGCCATGCTTTCAAATCCGGGTTCGCGCCACCCCTGGTGGCAAGAGGCGGTATTTTACCAGATTTACCCCCGCAGCTTCCAGGACACCAACGGCGACGGCTGGGGTGATCTTCCGGGACTCATTGGGCGCCTGGACTATCTCCGCGACCTGGGCGTGGACGCCCTCTGGCTTACGCCCATCTTCCCCTCTCCGGACCGTGACGGAGGTTATGACGTAAGCGATTACCGCCAGATCGATCCCCGTTACGGCACGTTACAGGATTTGCAAGAACTGCTGGCTGCCGCCCACCAGCGAGGGCTGAAAATCATTCTGGATCTGGTGGTCAACCACACTTCCAACCGGCACCCCTGGTTCCAATCTTCCCGCCGGGGCGGAGCCAAGAAAGATTGGTACATCTGGGCGCGCAAACCACCCAACAACTGGACCTCCTTTTTCGGCGGTTCGGCCTGGAGTTACGATTCCCGGCGCCAAGCCTATTACCTCCACAGCTTTTTGCCAGAACAACCGGACTTGAACTGGCGCAATCCTCAGGTGCAACAGGCGGTGCTGGACATCATGGAGTTCTGGTTCCGGCTGGGCGTGGACGGCTTCCGCTTGGATGTGTTCAACCTGTACTTTAAAGACGCCGCCCTGCGCTCCAATCCCCGCCGCTGGTCCTGGCAGGCACCCTTTTATCCCCACGCCGGTCAAGAGCATGTGTACGACCGCAATCAGCCGGAACTAATGCCCATGCTTACTCGCATGCGGGCCCTGACGGACCGTTATAGCGGAGTCCTGGTGGGCGAAACCGCGGAGGAGAAGGGCTGCTACTGGGCCAGGCATTACTACGGTACTCGCCCGGGCGAAGGATTACATCTTACCTTTGCTTTTGATTTCCTCAATGCGCCCTGGCGGGCGGAAATGTTTTATGAATTGATAAAATTGCGGGAAGAATCCTTTCCCGCCTGGGCCTGGCCCACTTACGTGTGGAGCAATCACGACGTAAGGCGCTTCATTTCCCGCTTCCCCTGGCTGAGCCGTCACGCAGCACTGGCCCGCGCCCGGGTGGCGGCGGCGCTGCTGTTGACTCTCCGGGGTACGCCCTTCATCTATTACGGCGAAGAATTGGGCTTGCCTGAGGCCTACGTGCCCTATTCCCGCCTGAAAGATCCCCCCGGCCGCCGCTTCTGGCCCTTCTATCTGGGACGGGACGGCTGCCGCACTCCCATGCAATGGTCTGCCGCGCACCAGGCCGGTTTCACCACCGGTCGTCCCTGGCTGCCGGTCCAGGCCAACTACCGGGTTTTGAACGTGGAACGTGCCCGGCGGGTACGCCATTCGCTATTGAATTTTTATCGAAGTCTGCTCCACTTGCGTAAAAAACATGCTGCCTTGCGCCACGGCCGACTGGTGAATTTAACGCTATTGGGTAAACACGGACTGTCCTACGCCAGGGAGACAGGGACGGAACGGCTGGAAATCTGGCTCAATTTTCACCGGCGTAAGGTGGCCCTCCCGCCTGCAGTCCAGCGCCGGGGTAAATGTCTCCTGAGCACCGCCGCCGTCCCCAGCGCTCGCTTTTTGAATCCTTACGAAGCGTCCATATATCTGATACCCTCAGCCGGAAAGGAGTTAATATGAATCCCACGACTAAAGCCAGTTTCAGGGGGAAAGAGTTATATGCTATTATTTTGCTGGTATTGATCAACATGTTCCTCTTTGCCGATCAGAACCTTCTGGCTCCCAATTTGACTCAGATTGCCCACGAATTTGGCTTCTCCGACCTGGAGCGGGATGTTAAGCTGGGTGGCAACATCTCCTTCGTTTTCTGGGTGCTGGGCGGGTTGATCTCCCTCTCCATTGGCTATCTCACCGATCTGATCTCCCGGCGCAATTTATTTCTGGCGGTCGTGCTGGTGGGGGAGATACCCTGCCTCCTCACCGGTTTTGCCCAGAATTACGACCAGCTTTTCTGGCTGCGGGCCCTCACCGGAATCGGTATCGGCGGTGCCATCCCTTTGACTTACTCGCTTCTGGGCGACTACTTCTCGCCCCGTAATCGTCCAGCCGCCGCGGGAATTCTGGGACTGGCCATGGGTTTGGGGGTAGCCATCGGCCAGTTGACCGCCGGTTTCGTGGGCCCCACCCACGGTTGGCGCCTGCCTTTCATTCTCATGGCCACGCCCAATTTTCTATTGGGAATTCTTTTCTGGCTCACCATCCCCGAGCCGGTGCGGGGACAGGCGGAGGAAGGATTAAAAGAATTAATCGAGGCTGGGCAAATCTACACCGGCCGCATTGACCGTAAAGCCTACGCCGGACTGTTCAAAATCAAAACCAACCTGCTCATTTTTCTCCAGGGCATTCCAGGAACCGTACCGTGGGGGGTGTTCTTCATTTTCCTTAACGATTTTTACTCTCAGGACAAAGGCTTTTCAGTGCAAACCGCCACCCTCATCGTGATGGCCGCGGGCGCAGCGGCCATTCTGGGCACTTTCGTGGGCGGTCTTTGGGGCAACAAGGTTTACAATCGCGATCCCCGCTACCTGCCCATCTTGTGCGGCACCACTACGCTTCTGGGTATTATTCCCACTTTGATTCTAGTGAATTATCCCTCCCAGGTGGGGGTAGCTGACCCCAATCCCTGGCCGCCGGTGGCTATCGGCGTGCTCATGGGGTTCATCGCCGCCATCACCGGCCCCAACGTGAAGGTAATGCTGCTGAACACCAACGCGCCGGAGACCCGCGGCTCTATTTTCTCCCTTTTCAACCTGGCGGACGACCTGGGCAAGGGCTTCGGGCCGGTAATCATCAGCGGGCTGGTGGCGCTGTTCGGGAGAGTAACGGCCTTCAATATCGCCACCTTGTTCTGGCTGTTCTGCGGCGCGGTGCTCCTTTATCTGGCCCGGGTGTTCCCCCGCGATGAGCAGCGCCTGGAGGAATTGCTGGCACAGCGGGCGGCTGAATTGCAACGGCAAAGCTGAGCTTTTTCGTGCTTGAACGAACCTCCTCCGGTAAGTGGCAGCTTAGAATCAATAACCAGCGTGCATCGCAAGGTTGGTTTGGAATACGTTGGCAGCGGGAGCGCGAGTTTCAGCGAGCTTTTGCTCTACCGCTACCGGGAGAATGGTCACCGCCATTGGAGGGCGTAAGCTTCCGTTGGGAATTACGCTCCCTGGAAGGTGGTTTGGCGCTCACTTTCAGCCTGCGCAACGGGGGGCGGGAACCGCTCAGGGTGGAGGCGGTGTATCCCCTAGTGCTGGAGCTGGGGCTGGTGCCCCGTGGGGAAAGGGAACGGTGGCACTTTTTCCGCCACGGCTTTCAAAGCTGGTCCCTGAGCGGCTGGTTCTCCTTCGCCGAAAAACCCCCGCGCCCCTGGCTCAAGTCCTTCACCCTGGCCAATTTCCACGTGGATTCGTTGTTCTACCGTAAGCGGCAGGGTTTGCTGGGACATTTATTTGCCGCCATTAGTACCCCGGAGCGCCACTTTCTCACGCTGGATTTCGTTAGCCAGCGGCGCGCGTTGGGCGAATTCTTTTTGGAGCCACAGCGGGGGCGGTTATGGGCGGTGTTGGATTACGGCGGCAAGGTTCTGCCCCCCGGCGCGGAGTTACGGGGCGAAACGCTGTGGCTGAAAAGTGCTGCTCAGCCGGAATTCGAAACCTTTCTGGAGTTACTGGGGCGGGAAATGGAAGCCCGGGTGCCGGACCGGGGCTTAAGGGGCTGGTGTTCCTGGTACGCCTACGGTCCCCGGATCAGCGCGGAGCAATTACGAACTGACCTGAAAGAACTGCAAGAACGGCAAATCCCTCTGGATGTATTCCAAATCGACGACGGTTATCAGCGGGCGGTGGGGGATTGGCTAGAAATGAAGCAGGATTTTTGGGGAGAATTATCACCGCTAGTTAAGGAAATCCGCCGGGCCCAGATGCAACCGGGGCTGTGGCTGGCGCCCTTTCTGGCCGCCGGTAACAGCCGACTGTTCCGCCAGCATCGGGAGTGGGTTCTGCGTGATTCGCGCGGCAAGCCGGTTTATTGCGGCTTCAATCCCAACTGGCGGGCTCGCACCTACACCCTGGATCTTTCCCACCCGGAAGTGCGGGAACACCTGGTGGAAGTTTTCCAGCGCCGCCGGGAAGAGGGGTTTACTTATTTCAAGCTGGATTTTTTGTTCGCGGGACTGCGCAAAGGCCGGCGTCAGCGGCCGGAGCTCAGCCCCGTGGAAGTGTATCGTCAAACCCTGCGGCAAATCAGAACCGCCTGTCCTGACGCCTGGTTGGCAGGTTGCGGCGCGCCCCTGGGCCCGTCGGTGGGGCTTTTCGAGAGCATGCGCGTTTCGCCGGACGTGGCGCCTTTCTGGCGTAATCGCTTATGGGAAAGACCGGGACAGGGCTGCGGCGTACCGTCTCTTAAATTCAATCTCCGGGAGAATCTCTACCGGGCCGCTTGCCACCGCCGTTTGTGGCTCAACGACCCCGATTGTCTGGTGCTGCGAGAGCAGGAATCCCGGTTGGAACCCCACCACCGACGCTGGATGACCACTGCCGCCGCGGTCACGGGCTCCCTGGTGTTCCTCAGCGACCCACCGAAGTTATTGCCGCCCGATACGGCTGACCGGCTGGCAGAATTGCCGCTTCAGGCCCATATCCGTCCTCTGGGTATTCTGCTCCCAAAGCACCCCCCAGCCGTGTGGCTGGAAAATGGGGACCACGCTTTGTATTACGCCGTGAACCTGGGAAAAAACAATCTGGCCTTAAATGTGCCGGCCGGGTGGGACCGGGCCAGGTGGTTTGATTACTTTCAGCAGCGCCCGGCGGCTTTCCCGGAAAGCCTGGAAGCTGGCGAAGCCGTTTGTCTACTGGGTAGTCGCGCTAACGAACGGCGACCGGTGATTATCGGTACGGATCAGGCGCCCCTGGCCCTGGTTCAGGGATTACTGAAACTGGAAATAACGGACGGTGGACGGGTGGTGGTGCGCTGCGCCAAAGGGGTGCGGGAGGCGGGTGTGATTTGGTTGGAGCTGCCGGGTGAGATTTCCCTGCGGGCTGAACCCCAGCCGGGATTTTCCATCAACCGCGCGGGAAAATTCTGGCGTTTGGCAGTAAAACGCCGCCCGCCCTGGGAGTGGCAGTTCACCCTGGAGTCGAAGGAAATGCGGCAGGGGAATAGGCATATAGGTTTATAAGTGCAAAAGGAACAGGATGTTACGACAATTGTAGGGGCACGGCATACCTTGCCTGGTTTAGGGTTGGTTCACCTGACTGTGAGGTACTCGATCCCGACAAGTCGAGACGAGAGGACCGACGACATTTTTATGATAATCCCGGTGGTCTCGGCTGGGTCTTTTGATCCGCCCACTGGTGGACTCGACCACCGGCAAAGCCCGGTCCCTGAGTGGTTCCCGAGCGCAGTCGAAAGACCCCGTCGAAGTGCCGGGGCGACACCATTAAGCTCCCGATGACTTCGACAGGTTTTTAAATCCGTCTACCGGCGGGCTCAGTCATCAGGAAAGGAGCCTGATCCCAGAGCGGTCCCTGAGCGTAGTCGAAGGGGTCGAAGGGTAGGGCCGAAATAGCCAAGTCCGATCCCTGAGCGTTCCCTGAGTTTAGTTGAAGGGCCGGGCGGTGAAACTATACAGTAATCCCGGTGGTCTCGGCGAGTCCTTAGATCCGCCCACTGGCGGACTCGACCACTGGATCGTAGGTCCCCGAGCATAGTCGAGAGGACCAGAACAAATGTTACAAACCCGGCGGGCAAAGCGATCACCCAATACTGTCATTGCGAGCGAGGCTCCGACAGGGCCGAGCGAAGCAATCCGTAAAGTGCTGCTTTAGCCTTGTCCTTGCCTCTAGTCACTCGCTATAGATTGCTTCGTCTCCCGACAAGTCGGGATCCTCGCAATGACAAAGGTTCCGGCAGTCTGTTTCTCTTTCCGCCTGGGCAACTACGGCCTGCGGTCCTTGGTTCGCCGTCAATCCACACATCCTCCTTTCACAAATCCTCCCTTTTCCCGACATTAGCGACGGTCACAATCATGGTTCGTTCTAGTTTGAAATATCGCTGCTCCCTTCTGGCGGTGTTTTTCTGGCTTACCGCCTGCCAGCGTCC
>CAYXZO010000101.1:0-4311 GCA_964469505.1 uncultured Lentisphaeria bacterium
TGGTAGAGCAACGCATTCGTAATGCGTCGGTCAGGAGTTCGAGTCTCCTGGGTGGCTCAATTTCTTCCCAGTCCGGGCTTATTCATCATCTTCCATTGACTGCAAACCGCCGCGCAGTTCCTTTTATGTTTTTTTGAAGAAAGTTGACGCTGGGGACGGAATTATGCGTCCCACCCCGCTTGAAGAGGGCGGCGGATATGCTCCTGCCCGTTGCTTACTTTTTCCTTTCCATCTCTCGCCGAAAAGCCGGGATACCCGTCAGTGCTTCGCCCACCACCAAGGTGTGCATTTCATGAGTGCCTTCATAGGTCAGTACCGATTCCAGATTGGCGGCGTGACGTAAGCTGACGTACTCATCGGAAATACCATTGGCTCCCAGTATTGTGCGGGCCGAGTGGGCGATTTCCAGAGCCATCCGGACATTGTTCATTTTCACCAGACTCACCTGGGCGAAATGCATTCGGCCCGCATCTTTGAGCCGGCCAAGCTGCAGAGTCATGAACCGGGCGGCGGTGATACGTCGGACCATTTCCGCCAGCTTCTGTTGAGTTAGTTGGTAAGCCGCGATGGGAGCATCGAACTGAATACGAGTGAGACTATATTCCAGGGCCTCTTCGAAGCAAGCTTGCGCCGCTCCCAGCACTCCCCAGTTGATGCCATAGCGCGCCTGGGTAAGGCAACTCAGGGGGCCTTTCAGCCCCTCTACTCCAGGCAACATATTGGTTATCGGAACTCGACACTCTTCTAGAACGATCTCTCCGGTTGGCGAAGCCCGTAAAGAAAGTTTGCCGCGAATTTCCGGGGTACTGAACCCCTGAGTGCCCCGCTCCACTAAGAACCCGCGAATAACCTGCTCCTCATCTTTGGCCCACACCAAAGCCAGATCAGCCACAGGCGAGTTAGTGATCCAGGCTTTACGGCCGTTCAGGATGTAATAGTCGCCGTCCCTTCGCGCTTTAGTACGCATACCTGCGGGATTGGAACCGAAGTCCGGTTCGGTCAAGCCGAAACAACCAATAATCTCCCCCCGCGCCAGTTTCGGCAACCAGCGGCGCCGTTGATCCTCGGAACCATACCGCCAAATGGGCCACATTACTAACGCTCCCTGCACCGAAGCACAACTCCGGAGAGCTGAGTCGCCGTATTCCAATTCTTGCATGAGCAGACCATAAGCCACCTGGCTGATACCGCTGCCGCCATACTTCTCCGGTAGGGTGGGACCGAAAAAGCCCAACTCTCCCATTTCAGGAATCAGATCCATGGGAAAGGTCCCTTCCCGGTAATGCTTGCGGATCAAGGGCATGAAGCGCTCTTTGACCCACTCCCGGGCGGCGTCTCTAACCGCTTTTTCCTCAGGCTGGAGTAGTTCTTCAAAGGCCAGAAAATCCAATGGGTCAAGCATAACATCCCTTCCTTGATTTTGGTGACCTAGTATACGTCAAGAGCGGAATTGGGCGGAGAAAAAAGTTCAGTAAAAAATCCAACCTGCTTAGCTTACTACGTGCCTGAACAAATACTTTTCCAGCTGGAAAAAATCAGCATCCTAGCCGGCACCAAAGTCATTTTGCAGGATGTAGATCTGGTAGTCAAACAAGGCACGTTTCTCAGCATCTTGGGTCCGTCAGGGGCCGGTAAAACCACTCTATTACGACTATTCAACGGTCTTCAATCACCTACCAGGGGACAAATCCGGCTGGAAGGAACCCCGCTGGAGGAGATTCCCGTTCCTGTCTTGCGCCGGCGAGTGGGAATGCTGTTCCAAAAACCGGCGGTATTTCAGGGCACCGTCGCCGACAATTTGCTTATCAGTCGGCGCTGGAACGGCGCGGTCCAGAATATTTCCCGGGAGGATTTGAAAAAGGTATTGGAAGAGGTGGGTCTGCCGGAGGAAATGCTGGAGCGGGAAGCGCGCTCACTTTCGGGAGGGGAACAGCAACGGATGGCCCTAGCCCGGACACTGTTACACCAACCCGAGGTACTGCTCCTGGACGAGCCCACCACAGGCCTGGATCCCCAGCTTTCGCGGCGGCTGCTGCAACGAGTAAAACGCCTTCAGGAGAAACACGCCCTCACTGTTGTTGCCGTATCCCACGATCATTCCTTGATGAAATCCTGCGCGCAAGAAGTGGCTTTTTTGATTGCCGGCCGGCTACTGGAGGCGGGGCCCATCGAGCTGCTACGGAATCCCCAAACGGAAGAAGTCCGGCGGTTTTTATTCATGCCTAAGGAAGCTTAATTATGAAGACACCTCTTTACGTAATCACCTGGCAGGATTTGTTGCTCTCCCTGAGTTTCATAGCCTTAAGCCTGGTGCTGTTAAAATACTGGCGCATAGGTTTGGGACGCACCTTACTGCTGGGGACCTTCAGGACGTTCGCTCAGTTGACCCTCATGGGGTACCTGCTGACATTCATCTTTCAGCAACGCACCCCCTGGTTCATGGGCGGTTTATTGCTCCTGATGATCGCCGTGGCCGGTTTTGAAGCCCGCCGCCGGCAGAAACGTTCCATCCCCAATTTCTACCTGATAGTGTCCGGTTCCCTGGCAATTACCGCCGTGGTGATTCTAGGAACCATCCTTAAAGTGATTCTTAAGCTGGAACCCTGGTATTCTCCCTATGCCGTGATACCCATCGCGGGGATGATTATCGGTAACGGTTTGAATACCGTTTCACTGACCGCCGAGCGGTTTGTCAGCGAACTGCAGCACCGGGAAGTGGAAATTGAGACGCTCCTCTCCCTGGGAGCGGCTCCCCGCTGGGCGGTCCACGATGCTTTGAAGGATGCCCTGCAGGCGTCTCTGATACCCAATGTAAATGCCATGATGACCGTGGGAGTGGTGCAGATGCCCGGGGTAATGACCGGTCAAATCCTGGCCGGCATTGATCCGGTCATTGCCGTGCGGTATCAGATAATGATCATGTACATGTGGTTCAGCACCGCTACCCTGGCCAACGTATTGAGTTTGAGTATGCTATATCGCCAATATTTCACTGCCCGCTGGCAGTTGCGAAGGGAATTATTGGGGACGGTTTAAGTATGACAACTTCTCAACAATCTTATCAAACGCTTTCTCAAAGTGAATTTCGTCGGCAATTCACGAGTGTACAAAAGAGGCTGTTTTTTAATCACGCCGCCGTGAGTCCCATCCCACGGGCCGCAATTGAGCGCATTCGGCATTTTACCCAGTTGCGGCAGGAGGGTTCACCCGACTACTGGCCCCAGGTGGTGGAAATGCTGGGCAATGTGCGCCGGAATTACGCGCATCTGGTGGGCAGCATCCCCCAGCGGATCGCCCTGGTTACCAGTACTACTCACGGGATAAATTTGCTGGCCGCCGGTCTGGATTGGCACCCCGGGGATCGCATTCTCATCACCCGCGGAGAATTCCCCGCCAACGTGCTGCCCTTCCGGAACCTCGCTTATCGGGGAGTGGAAGTTGATTTTCTCGAAATTCCTGATTTGGCCGTCACACCGGAAATCCTGGAACAGGCCCTCACGCCCCGCACCCGCTTATTCTCCATCAGCGCGGTCCAATTTCTTACGGGCTTCAAAGCCGACCTTAAGGCTCTGGCTCAAGTTTGCCACCAACATGAGGTGCTTTTTGGGGTAGATGGTATTCAAGGCGTTGGGGTTTATCCCTTCAACGTAGAAGCCTGGGGGGTTGATTTTCTAGCTTGCGGTGGTCACAAATGGCTCTTTTCACCCCTGGGGGCGGGATTCGTTTATCTGACGGAAGAGTTACAATCTCGGTTGCATCCAGTGTTCACCGGCCTACAAGGCTTAGAAGATCCTCAGAATTTTCTGGCCTACGACCAGCCACTGGCCGAAAGTGCCCGCCGTTTCGAGACTGGTGCCTACAACGCTTTGGCTCTGGCGGGCTCGGAAAGTTCAACGAAACTCCTATTATCCAGCGGCCTGGAATCGATCCAAAAACACATTAACGCTCTGGTGGACTATTTTCAGGAACTGCTGACAGAGACCAGCTTTGCCCCCTGTTATTCCTTCCCACCCGAACATCGAGCCGGAATCTTTTATTTCACCCATGCTGAAAAGCCTGAGCTGAATCCCCAAGTGCACCAGTACCTCATGGAGAAGGGCGTGGTCCTATCTCTGCGAGGGGGTAATCTGAGATTGTCCCCCCATTACTGGAACACACGGGACGAAATTGAGCGGTTGATTGAGCTGCTGTCCGGCTTCGACGCTTAAGTCTTTGAATCGGGCCGGCCGTCGGGTTCCATTGAAAGCCATATATGTCACCAGGAATTAAAACTTTTATCATCGATGGATTCAACCTGCTGCGCCGGGTACC
>CAYXZO010000101.1:4411-5947 GCA_964469505.1 uncultured Lentisphaeria bacterium
GATTTTACATAGTCCACAAACTGATCCATAATCTTTTGGGGCTGCTGGTCAGGTACTAGTCGCATGGAAACTTTAGCGTGGGCCTCCGCGGGGATAACTGTCTTGGTACCTTCACCCTGAAAACCACCCCAGATACCGTTAATATCAAAAGTAGGACGAGCCCAAAGTCGCTCCAGGGTGTTGAACCCTTCTTCCCCATAGAGCGCCGGCGCGCCGATGGAAGCGGCAAAATCAGTTTCGTTGAAAGGCAGGTGTCGGAGAGTTTCTTTCTCCTGCTCCGTCAAGGGTCGCACATCGTCGTAGAACCCGGGGATGGTGATTCTACCGTGCTCATCCTTCATGGCAGCAAGAATCCGGACCAGAGCATTGATGGGATTGATTACGGCGCCCCCGAAAGAGCCCGAGTGCAAATCTATTTTACTACCTTTGACTTCAATTTCCGCATAGGCCAACCCCCGTATGCCATAAGTAATACTGGGAAGTCCTTTTTGGAACATACCGGTATCGGAGACCAAAATATAATCAGCTTCGAATTGCTTGGCGCTTTCCCGCAAGACGGACTCCAGGAAAGGTGACCCCACCTCTTCTTCACCCTCAATGACCACTTTAACGTTCACCGGCAGTTCGCCAAAATTGGCCAGCCAGGCTTCCAGGGCTTTCAAGTGAACAAAAATTTGTCCTTTATCATCCACAGCTCCCCGTGCATATATCTTCCCATTCCGCAGATCCGGCTCGAAAGGTGGGGAAGTCCAAAGCTCTACGGGGTCAACGGGTTGAACGTCATAATGGCCGTAAACTAATACAGTGGGAGCTTCGGGTTTATGTAACCATTCGGCATAAACAATGGGATGTCCACTGTTTTCCAAGAGTTTACAATTTTCTAGACCAATGTGCTGCAAATGCTCTTTCAAAAACAAGGCTGTGCGCCGGACTTCATCGCGGTACTGGGGTAAAGCGCTGATGCTTGGATACTTCAGAAAGTCCAGCAACTCATCCAAAAACCTCCGCTGATTGTTTTCCAGGAATTGATTAATCGTGTCGTAAACGGAAGTTTGTTCAATTGGGGGCATTTACTCACTCCTGTAGTCTATGTAGTTCATCAGCTACAAAATCTACCAATGACTTCATCATCCCAGCGGAAAAATCGAACTTCAGGTCCATGCTCCCCCAAACTTCCGGCAGGGGTCTGGAGCTGCCTAGCTTAAGGCCGGCGATGTAGCTTTGCAGAGCTCTTTGCGGGTCCTGCCGGTAGTTGCGATAGACTTGAAGTGCGCCCAACTGTGCTATGCCATATTCTACATAGTAAAAAGGCACCTCAAATATATGCAACTGGCGATGCCATAATTTGCGGCGATAATCCTCATAACCATCCCAATTAACCAGGCCAGAAGTGTATTTGTCCATCAAGCCTTCAAAAGCAGCGTCTCGCTCCGCCACCGTATGTCCGGGATTTAGATAAATCCAATGCTGGAAACTATCTACTGTTGCAATCCAAGGCAACAATTCAATTATGTCTTCCAGATGTTCCCGACGGGC
>CAYXZO010000102.1:0-5874 GCA_964469505.1 uncultured Lentisphaeria bacterium
AGTTCCTGGAAGCAACCGCTGGTAGCGAAATGTATGTCGATAGATCTATTTTATTGAAACCTTTGATTTAATCGAACTGTTTGGAAATAGTTTTTACTTTTCATATGTGGGGTTATGTTGTTGTAAAACAGTAAGATAGGTGGGTATTGATGATTGGTAAACCCCGCCGGCAACTCACAATGGTAGACAGCGCATTCACTAATCGCCAGCAACTCATCCGTAGTGAAAAGCTATTGGAACGTATCAATGAGTTGGTTACCTGGGGGCAGTTGACCGCAATTGTGGAAAAGACATACAAAAAGAGCCGTCGCGGTCGTCCCAGTATTCCCATAGAGTACATGTTAAAGTGTTTGCTTCTCCAGTACATGTATAATTTGAGCGATCCACAGCTGGAAGATGCCCTTCTTTACCGGATTTCCTTCCAAAGGTTTTTAAGAGTAAGTTTTTAAGAGACACTTACTAAACACAGTACTTTGTGGCGCTTTGGGGAGCGTCTTACTAAGCAAGGCTTGTTAGATGCCATATTTACCGAGCTGCTGAAGGAGCTTGACCAGCGGGGTTTGATTTTGCTTAAAGGGACCATCGTAGATGCCAGTATAGTGCAGGCCGCCCGTCGTCTCCGGAAGGACTTGGGTTCGAGGGAAGCCCTGAGTGCCCGTAAGCAGGCCCAGTGGGATGAGGAGGCCGCCTTTACCAGGAAGGGTAAGGGCAGCTATTATGGTTATAAGATGCATATCGGGATGGATGCCGGCTCGGGTTTGATCCGGAAGTGAGTTTTACGCCAGCTAATATCCATGATTCCCAGGAGTTAGGGAATCTGCTTAGCAATGATGAGGGAGCCCTATTTGGCGACAAGGGATATTATGATAGTTGGTTGAAACGTTCTTTAAGGGAACAGGGTATTTACTAAGGTATGTGCGTTTATTGCGGAACGAGGTGCAGTTCAAATTTCTATGCATGATCTACAAACTGAGGCTGGCGCTGCATTTGACGGCTGCGACTGATGGGTAAAGTGCAAGAAGTTGATAAAATCAAAGGTCGAAAGTGAAAAAATGGGCTCCCGAGAGGGGCTTTTAGGGCTTATTCAGCGGGACGCAGGGGGTAAATAGAGTTTGATGTAGAAAGTAAATAAGACCGAATAAGTCTATCCAGGGGGCAGAATACTGCAATCGGTGGTGGAGCCCATTAGTTCAAATGGTTTCCAAAAATATTGAAAATCTTGTTTTTCAAAATATTTTAATAGAGGTATTGAATAACGGGAATTTAGGCTCAGGCCTTAGAAGGTATGGGCTGCTAGGGTAAGGTAGGTTGCACTATGAAAGATCACACTAATGACCAGCAAGGTCAAAACCTTAAGTTACAGGCAAGTAGTAGAAGGATATTTATAAGTTTTCTGGGGACGTCCAGATATAAGCGCTGCTTATTTCAAAATCCGCGGCGAAATGGCGAGGAATGTGAAACACCTTATATCCAAGAAGCTCTGATAAAATTTTTCTTTGTGGGTAACAGCACCTCCAATGATCGAATATTGATTTTCATGACAGATGAAGCCAGAAAGAAGAACTGGGAAGACAATGAGACGGAGGGACTAAGAAGTAGAATCGGCAAATTAGGGTTTGCGAATATAACCGAAACTATAAAAATACCAGCAGGCAAAAATAAAGAAGAACTCTGGCAAATATTCAACATAATATATAGTAAGCTACAGGAAAGTGATCGCATAATCCTTGATATTACTCATGGTTTCCGTTATCAACCCATGCTAATGCTGATTCTGCTCAATTATGCACGTTTTCTGAAAAACATAGAGATTGAAAGAGTTTATTATGGTGCTTTAGAGGCACAAGATAATAATGATATAATTGAAAAAATAACACCGGTTTTTGATCTCACCGAATTTGTTACTTTGCTCCACTGGACGAGTGCTGTTCAGGAATTCACATTAAATGGCAATGCCACTGAAATAGCAAACCTATTGTCTAAAGAGCATGATGGCAAATCTACTGGATATATAAAAAACGTTTCGAATTATTTAATATTGATATCGAGTCAAATCAGTACCTGTCGGGGACTTGATATTATAAGTGCTGAATCATTTATCGAGCTTAGGAAATTTTTAGAAAACAAAACAATATCTACTCAATTGCCCTTACCTTTGAATCCTTTACTAGAGAAGATAATAAAGAAAATTGAGAATTTTAAAAAAAACAACGATTTAAATTTTTTGACTGCCGCTCGTTGGTGTGAAAAGCATAATTTGATACAACAAGGTATTACCATATTGCTAGAAGGAATAGTCAGTTTCTTTGCAAAACGCCATAATTTAGATCCGATCAATCAAAAAGAGCGCGGAATTGTGTCGGATGTTTTGCCTAATTATTACAAAATAGAAAAATATGGGATAGTAGCCCAAGAAGCTAAAAAAAGTACACCCAATTCATTCGCAACGGGAAATCCCCAAAAGGCTCAAGAAATATTTAATGATGTTCTATTCACAAAGGAATTATCGAAATATTATCACAAACTTTCAGAAGCTCGCAACGATATTAACCACGCTGGAATCAGAAGAGCCCCCAGTAAAGCTTTAAGTATAAGTAAACAATTTTCACAAGCATTATCATTTTTTGAATCCTTCTTTGCTAAACAGAAGGAGTAATCAATGCAAAAGTGGAAATTTTATGTAACTTTCCACACCCCTGCCTTTCTGGGAGATTCCGATCAAAGCGGTCAGTGGCGCACCCCGCCTTTCAAGGCCCAGCTCCGCCGGTGGTGGCGGGTGGTCTATGCGGCAGACAAGGGGTTTATACGTGACCATGGAACGATGCGCCGGGAGGAGGGATTGCTGTTCGGCAATGCCTGGTTGTCACACAAGAAAGGCGGCAAAGAGGTGCAAGACCATTGCCGGAGCCAGGTGCAGTTGCAGCTTGGCGAATGGCGGACAGGGAAAAGAGGGAGTTGGGACGGAACAGAAGTGGACAAAATCTTTCACCCCGAAGTCGAAAAGACGGGGCATAAGGTAGGCCCCCACGCTTATCTAGGATACGGTCCTCTCGATGGACGTGGTGGTACTAAACTGTCCCGGAAGTATGCCATCGATGCCGGCGAGACCGCGGAACTGCGCATCCGGGTGCCCAAGGAGCACGCCGAGAGCCTCCGGTACACCCTGGCCCTGATGAATGCTTTCGGCGCAATAGGCAGTCGCTGCCGTAACGGTTGGGGGGCCTACAGCCTGGAAGCCGTGGCCGGCGCGCCCGAATTGCCCGACTTCCGGGACGGCTCCCTGCGTCGCTTTTTCCGCCCTTGGCGGGAGTGCCTCAATATGGATTGGCCTCATGCCATCGGCAGCGACGACGGGAAACCATTGATCTGGACCACTGAGCCACATAGTGATTGGCGGAAAGTGATGCGTGACCTGGCCCTCGTCAGGATGGGGGTGCGGACACAGTTCGTATTCACTAATAAATCTCCTGATAATCGCCATTGGCTCGCATACCCTGTCACTAAACATCCTGTAAGTTTCTGGGGCAGAAACAGCCGCCTCCCCAACACCCTCTGGTTTACGGTGCGGCCCGCTGGTAATGGCGGACTACAGGGGGTGATCTTCCACATGCCTTGCAAACCGCCAGAAAAGTTCAAGCCCGATCTCTCGATTCTCACAAGTGTATGGCAGACCGTCCACAAGCTGCTCGACGAGTTGACGAAATCACCCGAAAACAGGTATTACGAAATGATAGACAACCTTCAGCGCAGAGAAAAACTGAGTACACATTTGAACACTATTTCCCTAAGGGCTTTTGACGGAGGACGCTGATATGGAAGATCAATCTTTATGGCAAACCAAGCTGGCGGCTTATGTTCATGACCCAGTTACGAAAGCTCTGATCCTACTCAGGGGGGTGGCTCACGATCAGTTCTCGGTGGCAGAATTGATGGATGAATTATTTCCGGGAGCCCGAAAGGGCGGAATCCCCGCTGAGTTGGCCAAATCGGTGAAGCAAGCCGATCGGTGGGCCGCGGCGGCGGATCGGGTTCAACTACCCATGGATAAAAGTCTCAGGGTGGTTTTCACCCGGAATCCCGTATTAATACATCCGATTAGCGGCCAAAAATTCAACCTGCAAACTCTCCAGGCCGATGAAAAACTATTACCTGAAACAATTGAAAGATTAAATGTTGATCATTTTAAAAATTTAATCGTTAAAGGACCCGATGGGGTTGATTACAAGCGAACTTTTTTAGCTTTTTGGCGGTTGGGGCCGATACCTCCTGATAGGCACCTGGGATTCCTCTGGCAAGCCCTGCCTGCTGATACCCGCAGCCCGGATCATTCCATCTGGCAACATGTGTCACTTACCAGCGCATTTGCCGGTGCGTTGCACGCCGGTGGGGCTGAGGGTGCCGCATTATTTCTGGTAAGTTTCGGCCCGGTGCAGGATTTTATCGCCCAGGCCCGATCAGTATCCGACCTCTGGGCAGGTTCGCATCTACTATCCACCCTGGCCTGGCAGGGAATACGGGTAATAGCTGAAAAGTATGGACCTGATGCCGTTCTCTTCCCCAGCTTACTGGGAATACCTTTGGTTGACGTCTGGTTGCGTGACGAGATGGGGCTCCATGATTTGTGGCCGGCGCAAAATTCTTTTCTTCAGCGATCCTCGGATATGAACCCCTTGTTTATCGCCGCTTTGCCCAATCGTTTTCTGGCCTTGGTACCGGCTGAAGAAGCGCCAACGCTGGCCCGTGAAATAGGCGATCGGCTCAAATCCTGGTTGATTGAACAGGCGCAAGAAGTTTTGGAAAAACTGGCTCTGGAGGACAGTGGTTTTGCTGCCAGACAAGTGGCTCGTCAATTAGAGGAATTCCCCGAAGTTAATTGGGCCGTGGTGCCCTGGCGTCTGGCTGGTGATTCAATGTCCGTTCTGAATGATGATTTGCTTAGAGAAGTATTACATCAGATGGGCCGTGAAAGGAGCTATTTAGATGAAAAGATAGAAAAGGTGTTAAAACATGATATTAAAATAAACGGGGAGAATTTCTATAAACCCAACCCCGGTGTGGCATATCCCGGCCTCTTTGAGCTGACTGAGAGGTTGCATGCGGCTGCTAAAAGTTCGCGGACTTTCATGAATGTCACTGAACATGGCTATCGTTGTTCCCTGTGCGGTGAAAGAGAATGGCTCACGGATAATGAAAACAGCTTGTTTCAATCGACAGGTAAACGCCAAGATACAGTTTGGACTCGCCTGGAAAAAGTTTCCCGAGTAGTAAAGCGTGGAGAACATTTATGTGCTTTATGTGCTTTAAAACGCTTTTGGCCTGAGATCTTTTCCGACTGGGTGAATCGACACACCTCAGATGCTACTTCCGGCGTTAAAAGATATGTTATTTCAACTCAAAGCATGGCTCTAGCGCGTAACTTCTGGCGTTCAAATACCGGCACTTCCAATGAGCACCATAAAAAAGAAGAATATGACCAGGCAAAAGCGTTCTTGAATACAAAAATAAAGGAAGAGAAGTTTGGGTATAGCGCAGCCCTGCCTTATAAACTGTACCGTCGCTTAAAAAAAAGACCGGATGATCTTAAATTATATAAGCAACTTCCCCTCTTATTGGAACGCCTTAATGAGCGGGAAGAAGAAAGCGGATCATTCATTATCCAGGAAAGGGACAAGGTATTAAATGCAATAAAGACGATCTTTGATGACAAGCCGGAAACCTATTATGCCTTAATATTAATGGATGGAGACCGAATGGGCCGCTGGCTTGCTGCTTCATTCTCCGATATTCCAAAACTTGGGGACCGCTTCCATCCTGATATTATTGATAAACTTCATGGTGATATGGTTGATGAGTACTTGAAAGCCACCCGTCCTT
>CAYXZO010000103.1:0-5846 GCA_964469505.1 uncultured Lentisphaeria bacterium
CCACCAAAAGGCGGGTCTGCCCTTTGGCCGAAAGGCGGATCCGCCCCCTGGCGGACGGTCGGCCGTCTGTCGTCAGCGGTTATTCTACCGTCCGCTGTCGGCAGTCATTTTCGCCCAATGGGCGGCAAGGATCCGACAATCTCCAGCAACCGGTCGATTTCTTTCGGTGAACCCACGGTGACTCGCACCGCATCGGGGCGTCCAAAGGCAGTCAGATGGCGAACGATTATTCCCTTGTGTAGCAGCATGTTGGTGAATTTTTCAGCATCGGTGGGAGTAGGAAACAGCAACGTCACAAAATTAGTGGCCGACGGCAGCACCTCATATCCTAGGTCCTTGAGTTCCGGGATCAGCCTTTGCAAGCCTTCCCGATTGTTGACTAGGCTGCGCTGTAGGTATTCTTCGTCGTCCAGTGCCACTAGTGCCGCCGCCATGGCCGGTTCCGTCACTGCAAAGGGCAATTTTACTTTGAGCAGATTGGAGATGAGGTTTTCGTGGGCGAAGCCGTAACCGATGCGCAGGCCCGCCAGACCGTAAACCTTGGAGAAGGTGCGCAGGGTAATGACGTTGTCGTAGCGGTAATGCATGGAATCGGGGTAGTCAGGCAACTCCTGGGCGTATTCGAAATACGCTTCGTCCAGAATCACCAATACCCGCTCTGGTACCCGGTCCATGAAGCGGTCGAACTCGGCCGTGGTGATGTATGAGCCGGTAGGATTATCGGGGTTGGCGATGTAGATGAGTTTAGTGTAGTCGTTGATGCGCGCGGCCATGGCCTCCAGGTCGTACCGGTTATCCCGCATGGGCACCCAATGCACCCGATTGCCGGAGGCCTGGGCCAACACCCGAAAACCAATAAAGCTGCCCGCGGCAGAAATGATCTCATCTTCATCCAATAAGAAAGTGCGCATGATGATAGACATGATGCCTTCAGAGCCGGCGCCCAGGATGACGTTATCTACCTTAACCCGGAAGCGCTCGGCTAACTTCTCACGCAGAGGCAATCCTGCGGGATCGGGATAGCGGTTGATTGCTTGCAACGCCCGTTGCGCCGCTGTGAGGGCTTTGGGTGAGGGGCCTAAAGGGTTCTCGTTACTAGCCAGTTTAATAACATCAGTCAGCCCCAGCTCCCGTTGCAAAGCGGAGATGCTTTTGCCGGGACGGTAAGGCTCCAGGTCCCGGATGTTGCGTGGTACCAGAGCCATGCGCTTTCCCCCTCACGTTTGTTGTGGAATTGATTAAACGGCAGCCAGGGCCTGGTCCAGGTCCTCCAGCAGATCTTCCACATCTTCCAACCCCACTGACAACCGCACCAGACCGTCGGTGATACCGGTAGCCTCGCGCAATTCCTTGGGTACGTGGGAATGAGTCATGGAGGCTGGGTGTTGGATCAGAGTATCCACGGTTCCCAGGCTTACGGCCAGGGTCATCAATTTAACGCTATTCATCAATTTGGCGCCGGCGTCAAAGCCCCCTTTCATTTCGAAAGAGATCATGCCGCCGAAGCGTTTCATTTGCTTCCAGGCCAGAGTATGATTGGGATCTTCTGGTAAGCCCGGGTAGTACACTTTGGCAATTTTGGGATGCTGGGCCAGATAGCGGGCGATATGCTCGGCATTATCGCAATGTTTCTCCATACGCAAAGGCAGGGTTTTAATGCCCATATTCAGCAGCCAGGAATCCATGGGCCCCGGAACACCGCCCATGTGGTGGCGGTTCTCCAGAATCGGTCCTCGCAGCATATCCAGATGAGGCGTGACCAGCATACCGCCTACTACTACGCCATGCCCCCCCAAGTACTTGGTCATGGAATGAATTACGTAATCCGCTCCCAGTTCCAGCGGTCGTTGAAGGTAAGGTGTAGCGAAGGTGTTATCCACCACCAGGGGAATGGCGCGGGAGTGAGCCAGTTCCGCCAGAGCGGCGATATCCACCACGGTGAGCATGGGGTTGGCGGGGGTTTCGGCGAAGATCATCTTGGCTTCGGGGTGTTGTTCCAGCGCCCTTTGAAAACGTTCCGTTTCACCGGTGGTGATCCAGGTGACCTCAATCTGGTACTTTTTAATCACTGTGTTCAGTAGATCTACTGTACCTCCGTACAGGGATGACTGGGCAATAATTCTGTCACCAGGTTTCAGTAGGCTGAACAGCAGGGTGCTGATAGCTGCCATGCCGGAAGCAAAGGAAAGGGCCTGTACGTCGTAATCGTCGTCCCCGTTCCGCCGGTGCTCGGCGATTAAGTTCCCCCCTTCCAGCAGGGCCACTTTGCGCTCGATGATATTCATGTTGGGGTTGCCCATGCGGGCATACACATAGCCTTCGGCTTCACCCATGAACAGTTTGCCGGCAATTTCCGTGTCTTGAAAAACATAGGTTGAAGATTGGAAGATGGGGGTAACGTGGGCCTGCAACGGACCAGGGTGCAGTTCACCGCCGTGGATGGCCAGGGTGGCGAAATCCTTTTCCCATAATTCTTTTTTCATGATCCTCCTCCGTTTTGCAACACCGGAAGGGCGGTTTCGCGCTTGATGGTGGAAAGCACCACCAGGGTTTGCAGATTCTGCACTCCCGGTGCTTCCGTGAGTTTATGGAGAATAAAATCCTCGTAGGCTAGGATGTCTTTGGCCCCCACTTTCAGAAGAAAGTCGGCGGGGCCCGTGATATGGTAGCACTCTAGTACCTCCGGCATTTTCTCAACAGCCTCAATAAAGGCCACGACGCTGCTTTTGCCGTGGCGGGCCAGAGTTACCTGTACGAAGGTAAAGATGCCGATGCCCACCTTGGTGGGATCCACTAGCGCGGTGTATCCCTGGATAATACCGGCTCGTTCTAACTTTTTGACCCGTTCCAGGGTGGGGGAGGGCGACATGGAGATACGCTGGGCCAACTCGCGGTTAGTCATACGGCCGTTGCGCTGCAGAAGCTCCAGAATCTGGCGGTCGTATTGGTCGAGTTTAACTTTTCCTGAATTCTGGTTCATTATCGGTACATTATAAACTATTTTGTGTTATCTACAAGATTATATACTAGAATATATTGATATTCGAGGCATAAATAATAAGCAGGCTGTACAAATTTTTCTTCTTTCCCTTTTGAGAAAGATGACCTCGGAAACGGTTTGTTGGTATGGGTCGGTATAATTATGCTATTAGCGGGGCTTTCCTAAAGAAAGCGGAAAGAAAAAGCTACAACCAACTAGGGGTGAGTTTTCACCACCCTATTGTACCACTCACACGAAAGGCATTTTCTTGAAAAACCTAAATAAACTCCATCGTCGCGCTCAGCTCTCGTTAGCTCGGGATAAGTGGGGACGCTAGTAAACTATTGTATGATTCAAAATGTTCAATAAGGATAAAAGTTAATCGGACTGTTTTTGTCGGATTTGCCTTGCTTGCCGAAATCAGCTATCTATATTGTGGGTGATGCTAAAGCTTACTCGCAAAACGGAATACGCCCTGATCGCCCTCAAACACATGCTTTCCGAGGCTCCGCAGCGGGTGGTGAATACCGCTGAAATCGCCACCCTTTATCGAATTCCTAAGGAGTTGTTGGCCAAAGCGCTGCAGCAGATGGCTCGCCACGGTTTTGTGGAACCGGTGCAAGGAGCCCGGGGCGGATACCGAGTGTCACCGCGCCTGACAGAGATTTCATTGGATGAGTTTTTGGAATGCATGGAAGGTCCCCTGGCACTGGTGGTCTGCGTGGAAGATCAGGATTGCCCCATTGAAGAGGCCTGTTGCATCCAGACACCTTTAACTAAGTTGAATGCCACCATGCGCCGCTTCTTCGCCCAAATACCATTGACTGAAATTACCAGTTAGCGATATGGAAAGAATTAAATTGACCGTCAATTATCCGGAACGAGAAATGGACGATGACTGACAATAAAAAAACCATCGAACGCCTTACCCAACAAGCCTACAAGTACGGGTTCATCACGGACATCGAGCAGGAACAGCTCCCACCGGGTTTGAATGAAGATGTGATCCGCCTTATTTCGGCTTTGAAACGGGAACCGGAATGGTTGCTGAAGTGGCGCTTGAAAGCTTACCGCCACTGGCTCAAAATGAAAGAACCCCGCTGGGCTAAGGTGCAGTACAATCCAGTGGACTATCAGGAAATTAGCTATTACGCCGCCCCCAAAAAGAAGGATGGCCCCAAAAGCTTGGATGAGGTAGATCCTAAGCTAGTGGAGACTTACAACAAACTGGGCATACCACTGGAAGAACAAAAACTGCTGGCCGGGGTGGCGGTGGACGCCGTGTTCGACAGCGTTTCGGTGGCCACCACTTTTAAAGAAGAGTTGGCCAAGCGAGGCATAATCTTCTGCTCCTTCAGTGAAGCGGTGCAGAATCACCCCGAGTTGGTACGTCGCTACCTGGGCTCGGTGGTGCCGCCGACAGATAATTTCTTTGCCGCCCTGAACTCCGCGGTATTTAGCGACGGTTCTTTCGTGTATATCCCCAAGGGGGTACGATGCCCCATGGAGCTTTCCACCTACTTCCGCATCAACGCCGCTAAAACCGGTCAGTTCGAACGCACTTTGATCATCGCCGATGAAGGATCGTATGTCAGCTATCTGGAAGGTTGTACGGCTCCCATGCGGGACGAAAATCAGCTCCACGCCGCCGTAGTGGAGCTCATCGCCCACAAGGATGCCACCATCAAGTACTCCACGGTGCAGAATTGGTATCCCGGCGACGAGGAGGGCAAAGGCGGGATTTACAACTTTGTTACCAAACGGGGCATTTGTCTGGGAGATAACAGTAAGATTTCCTGGACTCAGGTGGAAACGGGCTCGGCCATCACTTGGAAATATCCCAGCACCATTCTCAAAGGTGACAACTCGGTGGGTGAGTTTTATTCTGTGGCTTTGACCAACCATTACCAGCAGGCCGATACGGGCACCAAGATGATTCACCTGGGGAAAAACACCCGCAGCACTATTATCTCCAAAGGTATTTCGGCCGGGCATGGTCAGAACACCTACCGGGGAGCCGTCACGGTGGCTAAGAATGCCGATAACGCCCGGAACTATTCCCAGTGCGATTCTATCCTCATTGGCGATAAGTGCGGGGCCCATACTTTTCCTTACATCGATGTGCGGAATCCCACCGCCCGGGTGGAGCACGAGGCCACCACCTCAACCATCGGTGAGGATCAATTGTTTTACTGTGCCCAACGGGGATTGTCACCGGAAGATGCCGTTTCATTAATCGTTAACGGCTTCTGCAAGGAGGTTTTTAAAGAATTACCCATGGAGTTTGCCGTGGAAGCCCAGAAACTAATGGAAGTCAGTCTGGAAGGAAGCGTAGGATGAGTGCAGCCAAATCCCGGGGCGATGCCGTCCCGTTGTTGGAAATCAAGGATCTGGAAGTCGCGGTAGAAGGCAAGCAGATACTCAAAGGGGTGAACCTAAAGGTGTACTCCGGCGAAGTGCACGCCATTATGGGGCGAAACGGATCCGGGAAAAGCACGCTGGCCAATGTGATCGCCGGTCGCGACGGCTATGAAATTTTAAAAGGCGATGTGCTTTACCAGGGGCAAAGCATTCTGGAGCAGTCCCCAGAAGCGCGGGCCCGAGCGGGCATTTTTCTCTCCTTCCAGTACCCTGTAGTTCTCCCGGGAGTAAACAACGCCTACTTCTTGCAGGCAGCTCTAAATGCCAAGCGCAAAGAGGCGGGGCTGGAAGAATTGGACGCCATGGATTTCCTGGAGCTGGTGAAGGAGAAAATGAAACTATTGGAAATGGACGAGGCTTTCCTGCACCGCGCCGTCAATGACGGGTTTTCGGGAGGGGAAAAAAAGCGCAATGAGATCCTGCAATTACTGGTTTTAGAGCCGCG
>CAYXZO010000104.1:0-5707 GCA_964469505.1 uncultured Lentisphaeria bacterium
GTTGGTTGGCCATCCCCCATCATTTCCCTCAGGTCGAATTGGATGAATTCGTAATAATGCCCAATCATGTACATGGTATCATTGTTATAAAGAATGATAATCACAAGGCAACGGGAATAAATAAAACGACCCGGGTGAATGTTGTTGTAGGGGCGAAAAATCTTTCGCCCCTACAACAACGATCGCAAAAAACCAGGCCCCCACGTGGTACGAGCAAAACCATCGGTTCCATTGTTCGTGGATTCAAAATCGGCGTTACCAAATGGGCGCGACAAAACAAGGTCGTTTATGATGTCTGGCAACGTAATTATTACGAACACATCATCCATAACGTGGAGGAATTACGTAGAATACGGCAATATATCAGAAACAACCCTACTATGTGGGAATCCGATAACGAAAACCCGGAGGTGACCGATAATATGTTCAGGATAATCCGGTAGGGGCGAAAGATTTTTCGCCCCTACCGGATTCCCCCCAACCCCTACCGGATTCCCCCCAACCCCTACCGTCTCACCCCTGCCCCTACCGTATTCGTTCCTGTCCCTACCACATTCGCCCCTACATTTTTCATAAATCTGAGTTACCTTGTTATCAATGAGCCGGCATTTAATCACAAGGATTACCGTTATAATCCTGTGGGCGTCTGTTTTAATCGCGTCTCCTTCCCGAGAGATTCGCGGCTTATGGCTTACCACCTATTCCGGGTTAGACTGGCCCCACAGCACCAATCCCGCTGAGCAACGTCGGGAATTCATTACGCTGGTGGAAAGCCTGCAAACGGCCGGTATCAACACCATTTTCCTCCAGGTCCGCATGCGGGGCAACGCCATCTATCCCAACCCGTACGAGCCCTTTGCCGCTGAGTTCTCTGGCGAATTGGGCCGCGATCCCGGCTGGGATCCCCTGGCTTTCGCCATTAAAGTGGCTCACCAACATGGTCTAGAATTGCACGCCTGGTTCAATGTCTATAAAGCCTGGTCCACTAAAGAGCTGCCGCCCCCAAGTGATCCACCCCATTTGCTACGTCAGCATCCAGATTGGCAAGCTGTAGGCGCCGACAGTGCCCAGGTGGCGGTGCGGGGGCTGTTTTTCTCCCCCGGCGTACCGGGCGTAAAGCGCCATCTGCTGCGCCAAATTGAGTATCTCTTGCGTCATTATGAACTGGACGGTTTGCATTTTGATTATATCCGATATCCCGCCTCCAGCTACTCCATCGATTCCATCAGTCTGGACCGCTACCAGGCTGCGCCGGTTCCACTTACAAAACGCCAATGGCAACGGGCACAAATCGATTCCTTCCTGGCCGCCGCTTCCCGGCTGGCCCGGAGCTTAAGGCCGAACATCCAGCTGTCCGCCGCTGTAATTGGATCGTACCAGCGCGGATGGGTCAGAAGCTGGAACGCCTACTACCATACCTGTCAGGATGTGCGAACCTGGCTCGTGAACGACTGGCTCGATTTCGTCGTGCCCATGATTTACTGGCGTACCGGGGCTGATTCCAAGATTCCCTTCGATCAGCAGCTCTGGATCTGGACCCATGAGGTCGCCGATCCGCAACGGATCGCCGCGGGGATCGCCCTGTATAAATTCGCCGCCGATCCGGCGGAGCTGACCACCCAGATCGCCCTGACTCGTGAGCTCCAAACTAAAGGCTTTGTCCTCTTTCGGGCCGCTTTTTTGGAACCTTCCCGACACAGCCAGATTTTGTTGAAAGCTTCACTGCCAGTCGGTTTTGCTATTTCTCAGCCAGTGTGCCGGCTGCACACCCCGCAAGGACCAGTGACCCCGATTCTCTACCCTCTTAAACGGGCAATTACCTTCACTTTACCAGGAATTGAAAGTAATTGAACCTCGTGTATAAACGCCACTGTTATGATGCCCCCTGAGCAGTGGGTTTGGTTGAACCCTATCCAGTCGGCTGAACGACAAATATTGACTTTTCCATGGCTAAGGTGTAACAGTACTTGTTCCCTGTCAAATAATACTCGAAATTCCAGACGTGAAAGCCGTTAAACCTGGGGGTGTATTTCAGCCGGTGATTAGTCGGACAAACCAACCGTTGATTCGGTTTGTCCCAAGTATTCACCAAGGCGAAAATCCCGAGCCCCATCAAGGAGGTGACGGTATTAGTCTTTATAACCATCAATGCAAGGAGTAATAGCCATGCAAGCTAGTTGTCCCGTATGTCACATGCCTGTGGAAGCTGAAACCGCGCCGGCCAAAACCGAATACGAAGGCCAGACCTACTATTTCTGTGGCTCAGCCTGCAAAGAATCCTTCGAAAAGGATCCGGGCAAGTTTGCCGGTGGTCATGGTGGACACGAACACCATCACCATCATTGAAGCTCACAGCTGAACCTCGTTCA
Source organism: uncultured Lentisphaeria bacterium (assembly GCA_964469505.1). Classification (GTDB taxonomy): domain Bacteria; phylum Fidelibacterota; class UBA8477; order UBA8477; family JABMPR01; genus CAYXZO01. Next base: position 2,370 of record CAYXZO010000104.1, read on the forward strand.
GTTTAGCCCCCGGGAGTTACAATCGACTTGCGGGGGCTTTCTGTATCTTCAGACGTGGAGAGTGTTTTCACCGCTCTAAAGCCGATGTTTCCTTGAGCTGGATGGCATTTCCGACATCCTAGGTTTTTGTGAAATTCACCAGCAAACCGAAATTTTATCTATGAAACATGCTAACACGGGAGAAAGAGAGAAGATGAGTGTTGAAGGTAAAGGTCACGTCCTGGAAAAAGTGCCAGAACATGGCGCCTGTTTTATCTGCGGTACTGAAAATCCCCGCAGTTTGGGCGTAACCTGGTACTGGAATCCCGCCGGGAAGGTTGTCGCGAAAATCACTTTCACCCTCGCTCAGCAAGGTCCCCCTGGTCATGTTCACGGTGGAGCTTCCGCTGCGGTGCTGGACGAAGCTATGGGTACCGCCGTCTGGAAATCAGGCTATAACGTAGCTTCCGTCAATTTAAACATTGATTACCGCCGCCCTATCCCGTTGGATACGGAAGTTACCGTTGTGGCGAGAATGACCGATAAGGTGGGACGCACATTGCGGGCCCGCGGCGAGATTCAGCTGCCCGATGGGACCGTAGCCGTGGTGGGGAGAGGGATTTACGTGGAGGCCCCCCACCTGTTTCAAGAAGGGCCGCTGAAAAAGAATTGAATCTCTAAGCCACGGGCTGAAATGTTATTTGAGCAGCAAAATTCGGCGCGTGGTCACTCCTAGCGGCGTTTGTAGCCTCAGAAAATAGGGACCCGAAGCCAGCCCCCGCGACTTGAAGGTGAAATTCATCCGGCCCGGGGTGATTTCGCCCATGTAAAGGCTCTGCAATCGGCGCCCCCGTATATCGAACAATTCCAGTCGCACTTTACCTCTGAAGTCAAACTGTAGCACGATATGACCGGAATTATTGAAGGGATTGGGGTAGAACTCCATCAACATGGGATTTACAGGAAAAACAGGGGTAATAGTAACTGGTTGCCCACTTTCCAATGAACCGGGAGTTGCCTGATCCGCCGCGTCCGTTGTGTAATCGCCGGGCAGGTTACCGATGCCCGTCCGGATTACCCGTTGATCAGCTGAGACCGCTATGGCAGTGTATTGACCGTCAATGGGATCCAGTGCCTCACCAGTTGCGCTCAGCAAACGGAACTGTTCAGATCCGTTTATTTTTGGGAAGGCCCCGCCGCTGTTGACGAACACCACCTCTGGTCCCCACTGCACGTACCAGAAATTGGTGAACGATACCGAATCGGCGTCCCTGGCCACCACCAAGAAGCCCCCGGCGGGAACCACTGTTTCCTCAGGTAAAGTCAAAGACCAGCTGCTGTTGATTTGCTCCAAAACTGCTCCACTTAAATTCACCGCGGTGGTTGCGGGATTGTATAGCTCTACGAATTCATAGATATAATTGCCTGAACCGGGCGCGTCGGCGTACTCGGATATGTATATGTGATTGGTGTCGACGGGCACAATTGCCTCTCCGCCGGTGAAGAACACCATGGCAGCTACCGGCAGGTGATCCGAGGCGGTGTACAGGGCGTCCGCCACGCTGTCGGGAACGCTGGCATTAGCGCCCCAGTTGACGCTGGAGCCGAAATGCTGGCCATCATTGCCGAAAGTGATGTAAGTGGAGTCCGGTACTGCCACCGAGTCATTGTCCACAATGCCCTGGGAAACCAGAATGAAATCGAAACGGGTAGTCAAACCTCCAGCATAATAGCGCGTGCTGTGGGTGTGGACTGCGGCAAAAGCGGAATTGTCATCCCATTCTCCCACCTGGCCGGTAGGGTCGTAGCACCGTCCGTCGTTATCTTCTTCACTGATGGTGAGATTCTGCCAGCCGGTTTCCGAAGCGTTCAACATGTTGAAATCGCCGGTGACGAAGAACCAGCTGCCACTGGGCAGGCTATTCAAATATTCCCGCAAAGCTTGGGTTTGAGCCGCCCGTACCGCCAGGTTCTCGCTATTATCACCGCTGGTGTTGGCTTTCAAATGCAGGCCGTACACCCGAAAAATGCGGCCGGTGCTCATATGTTGCAGCTTCACCTCTAAGGCATCCCGCAGGTAGGGGTTACTGGTGATATCCACCAGCCGATAAGCCAGCACCTGAAAGCTGTCCGCCCGAAAATAGAGGGCTATATCTTGCTGGGCTGTCTGGTCAATGAATACACCATCGTAAACGGTACCGTTATAATTCAATACGTGGTTAAGAAAGTTGGTGTAACCGGTATTGCCCACTACCTCTTCACATACCAGTACATCGGGGTTCAGGCTTTGCAATACGATGCGAAAGTCATCCTCCCGCGAAGCGTCATCAGTGGGGTCCTGGCCGTACCATTCCAGGTTATAAGTGGCGATTTTAAAATTGGCGCCCGCCTGGAGTCCAACCCAGCACAGCACGAGCACCAGAAACAGTTTGAGTTTGTTGCTCATCTATGCCTCCCTGCCTTGGCAATTAGTTTAGTCAATAGAGCCATCCGACCAAAGCGGGAAAGGGGCTGGAAGAGTTTTTTTACTTTTTCTTTGTTTAAAGAAAGTGTCCTCCATGACGAGGTATAACGTCCCACCCCGCTCCATATGATGATGGGGGATTGTAGGAGCTGTAGAAAGCCTCTCGCAAAGATCGCAAAGTCCGCCAAGGAGAGAGGTGCAGGGTAGCTAGGTATCTATGTATCTATGGTAAAATCAATAAGTTAAGTGTAGGTATTTTCTTGGTGCTCTCCGTGGCTTTGTGAGAGTTTTTAGCTGATGGTCCTGGGAGGTTATGACCAGTTGGGCCGGTTTCCTCGTCCCAACCCGTTGCGGACCTGTTTTCGGATAAAAGAATGCCCGCAAGGTCCGAGTTTAGCGGGAACCGCGTTCGTACACGGTGGGCGCGTCCCGGCCGTGGTCAATCTTCCTTTATCCGCGGTGGCGGAAAGGCCTGATTTCGCACGTCGGAGTCCCGCTCCCTAACTATTGGTGTTGGTTCCACAAAACACCCTAAGACCATTGCGGGCAATTATTTTAAAAAGCTGTTCCGCCGTTGCGGTGAAGTGAAGTTAGAGTCGGGAAGTTAGCAAAGCAAAGCATTTTGTTAATGGATAGGAAAAATAGTTCATTTGTGTTTTTATGAATGGCCGACCGCCGACTGCGGACCGCGGTTACATAATCCTCTCACAGAGACACAGAGAACACCAAGAAAGTTTTACGGAGGACGGAAATCGGTAAATTGACATAACATGTAGTTCCTTATCAACATAGCAACCTAGTAACCTAGATACCTCTACTACCCCCCAATGAATCGCGGGGCGCGTTAAACCATGTTGTTTTGACAATAAAACGTTACCTATGTACAGACTCTACC
>CAYXZO010000105.1:0-5218 GCA_964469505.1 uncultured Lentisphaeria bacterium
TATTTCCCCCTAGAGCAGATTGCTGGCCAGCTCGGCTAATTCAGATCGTTCTCCCTTTTCCAAATTGATGTGCGCATACAACCGCTGGCCTTTGAAACGGTCAATTAGATAGGAGAGGCCGTTGGAATGGGAGTCCAGGAAGGGATGGTCGATCTGGTAGATATCTCCAGTGAAAACCACTTTAGTGCCTTCTCCGGCGCGGGTAATGATAGTTTTCACCTCGTGGGGGGTAAGATTCTGCCCTTCGTCCACGATGAAGTAGATTTTCTGTAAGCTGCGGCCGCGAATGTAGGTTAAGGGAGCGATTACTATTTTTTCCTCCCGAACCATGGCGTCAATTTTTTCGAATTCCTCTTTGTTCCCCAGAAACTGGTTCTGAATTACGCGCAGATTATCCCATAGAGGCTGCAAGTAAGGATCAAGTTTGGATTTAATATCGCCAGGCAAATAACCTATGTCCCGGTTACTCAGTGGTACTACCGGCCGGGCGATGAAAATTTGGCGATAGTTGTGCCTTTTCTCCATTGCGGCGGCCAGGGCCAGCAGAGTTTTACCCGTACCGGCTTTACCCGTGAGGGTCACCAGGGGGATTTGCTCATTGGTAAGAATTGCCAGGGCGAATAGCTGCTCCGCATTGCGGGGCATAATGCCGTAGGCGGCCCGCTTGTCGGCGCGTACTATGGCATGCAGGTGGGGGTTGTAAATGGCGAGGGCAGATTTTTGCTGATTCTTGAGGATGAAAGTGTGCCAGGGGTAGGGTTCTTCCGTCCAGGGCAAATCATCGAAGGGAATTTCATAGGGCGGTTGATACAACCGGTCAATCAGATCGGCGGGGAAATCTTCGATGATGGTTTTACCAGTATAGAAATGATCCAGATTCTTGACGTTATCGGAGAAATAATTCTGCGCTTCCAACCCAATGGAACGAGCTTTCATGCGTAGGTTCACATCTTTGCTTACCAGCACCACTTTCCGTTTGGGATACTTCCTGGCCAGATTATATGCTGCACCCAAAATGCGGTGGTCGGCGATATCTTCTTGAAAGACGTTTTCCAGGTCAGGGTTAGTCATATTGCCGACGTATATGTGAAGCGTCCCTTTACCTTTTCCCAATGAAACCCCTTTTTTGAAAAGGTTATCTCCCGAGGAAAGCTTGTCCAATTCCCTCACAAAGGCACGAGCCTGAAAGTTCACGGTTTCATTACCTTTCTTGAAATGATCCAGCTCTTCCAACACCGGCATGGGTATTACCACATCGTTATCTTCAAACTGGTAAATACATGAGCTGTCATGTAGGATGACGTTGGTATCCAGAACAAATAGCTTTTTCATAGTGCCTGACTCCCATTTGAGAGGGATTTTAGTTGTTGTCTTAGGAGCTCCCTGGCCTGGTTGAAGAATTCCAGGGCCAGGGAGGTCTGGTAATCGGGATAAGTATGAGGAAGGGGGTGAAAGGAGCCCCGATGATATCGCAGGGTTATCTCGGCGTAGCATCCCTTTGTTATATAGAGTCGATGCGCATGATTTTTGGTAGTGTACAACACCACTTTGTCCAACGTTAGATAACCCGGATCTAGATTCACTGTGCGTCGACCATTGGAATCACTAAGCTGAGCCTCCAACCGGTTGGTTAAAAATTTGGCGCTTTGGTTGGCCTCTTCCACCGAGACCAAGGAAGTGAAAAGCATAAACTGCTTTTGGATGCCCGTTCCCATTTCGGCCTCGTAATAAGTTGTGAAGGGAGTGACTTCAAAGCTAGGTGAATAAAATCCAATTTCTCCCCAGTGCTCTTCCAGCAGCTTCTGGGCAGTTTTGAGCTTAGGTAAAGAGTTGTACATGATAGCGCAGAAAAGTTGTACATGGAAGGGTGGCTGAAATTTTCCCATTGAGCTAATAGCAATTTAAATAGAGGACAGGGAAAAACAATCGTAGTAAAAGGGTCAATTATTTACTGGTATAATATTTGCAAAAGTGAAGTACGCTTCTATGGAGATGCGTGAAAATACTAGTCGAGTCAGTCAATAGATCGAAGTGTAGCATTCCTGAAAACAGAATTACAACGTTTTGGAAAAGAAAAATAGATCTTGAAAAACTTCCAGATGGTTCGCCAGGGCCTTCTTTGCTTTGGAAGTAGGGATGGGAGTTTGTTGAATTTCGACACCGACGCCAATGTTATTGGCGACTTAATAAAAGGAGATCAAGTATGCGTTTTTTAGGTGTAAGTTTTTTAGCGCTCTTCGTGTTTTGGGGGGGATGTACTCAAGAAAGCACGACCGGTGGAACGACTAACGATTTGGTGGTAGCTCAAGTGACTACTCCGCCTACCATGGATGGAGTGGGAGATGACGCAGCTTGGGGAGAGGCTCAGGACCTGGTTGTGACAGTCGGGGCCAACGCTGCATATCAGAATTACTTTGGACAAGTGGACGTGACTCTTACGGCGGTTCGCACGGACACTGACTTTTATTTGAAAGTGATGTGGGAAGATCCAAGCGGTACGAGGAGTGATCAAAAAAAAGTTTGGGAATATGTCAACGGTGCTTGGAACCGTACTTCTAACAACGAAGATCGCTTCTACATCTTTTTCGATATGGAGCAAAACGGAAGCCAGGGGGCTGATTGCGCCACGATGTGCCATGCCAGCCCAGAAGGTATGTGGACCAGCACCGGTATAGTGGACGAATGGCAATGGAAAGCCGCTCGCACTGCTCCCATACATTATTCCGATGATGCCTATATCGATAGCGTTTATCAGGAATCCGACGGCTCTTTCATGGAAGATTTTGGGCATCATCACGATTCCGCCACGACAGGCTTTTATCATGACAATATCATGGCTGACTCTATTGATTCTCATCCGCTCTACATGGGACCAATCGATGAAAATGGCTTCATTATTATTCCCGCTGGGAGTGATGAAAGTGCGTTGACTCCGTTCGATCCAACCTTTGCGGATACCACGCAAACTATCCCCGGTTATTATCTGGATGCGAAGGCTGCCGGTAGTCGCGCCGATGTGACGGCCTATGCAACTTACTCTAACGGGATATGGACGATAGAGTTCAAGCGGGCTTTGGATACCGGGAACAGCGATGATGTAGTTTTCGCTCCGGGTAAAACTGTCCAGGCGGTCATTGCCATTACGGATGATGATGAGGAGAAGCATAGTGGATCGGAGCCGTTCAATATCAAATTCTGAGAGGCAAAAAAGCGGCTGCCGCATTAAGAAGTGGCATAATCGAAGGACCTGGGCAGGGTTTGTTGCTTCCGCCCGTCAACGCCTTTACGGTCGTGCTCTTTCCGGTTTCAGATAGCTGCTGGGAGAGGGGGGAGGCAAAAGAAAAGTGCAATTTGCCTTGCTTAGAAAGTTGATTGTTTTAGATATTGAGCTAGCCTACCAGAAGGTAGTCCAGGGGGATGAGGCAGATAAGCGGGGGAAAAATACTTTCTCAATACTTATGCTTAGGAAGGGCAAAGGTGTGAGTGTCGCACAACTCCTTTGGGGAGTTGTCTCCGTTGGTATCGTTTACCTGCGATATTAAAGTTTTAAAGGAATTACGGGGAAACAAAATAGCAGAGGAGAAGGGATGTGGAGCGAGTAGCATCAGCGCCGAAAATATCTCGGCGCACCTTTCTAGATTGGTTTTTCAATATCAGTCTATTTGGATGGTTGGCAGCTATGCTGTATCCTGTAGTCAAGTACCTGATCCCGCCGGAAGCCCCCAATATTGTGGTGGACCAGGTCACCGCCGGCACGGTTGATGAGTTTCCACCCAGCTCGGCTAAGATCATTCGCTTCGGGCGTAAACCGGTGATTGTGGTGCGCAAGCCGGACGGCGAATTCAACGCCATGTCGGCGATTTGCACTCATTTGAATTGCACCGTGCAGTACGTCAGAGAAAAGCAGATCATCTGGTGTGCCTGTCACAATGGGGTCTATGATCTGGAGGGGCGCAATATTTCTGGTCCACCTCCTCGACCACTGGCGCGGATGAAAGTAACCGTGAAAGATGACCGGGTAATAGTTTCCCGGCCGGAGGTGGCCTGATGGGTATTATGAATTGGCTCAACGAACGCCTTCCCTTAGAAAGCGTCCGGGAATTTTCCCGCAAAAAGAAGATACCGCTTTTTTACGGCACGGTTTGGTACTATTTCGGCGGAATTTCACTCTTCCTATTCACTTTGCAGGTCGTTACCGGGATACTATTGGCCCTTTATTATCAGCCAGGAGCCTCCACCTCATATGAGAGCCTGAAGTTCATTATTAGTAGAGTGCATTTTGGCTGGCTAATCAGGGATGTGCATAGTTGGTCAGCCAACTTGTTTGTCTTTTTCGCTTTCGTACACATGTTCACCGTGTTTTTCGCTAGAGCATATCGAAAACCCCGGGAGTTGACCTGGTACTCAGGAATGTTGCTTTTGGTTTTGGTGCTAACCTTTGGGTTTACCGGATATCTGCTTCCGTGGAACGAGCTGTCCTACTTTGCTACCAAGGTGGGCTCGGATATCATGGGAGCTCTGCCAATCGTTGGGGATTTCCTGTTGAAATTTATGCGGGCCGGGGAGGAAGTAAGTGGTGCAACCTTGGCCCGTTTTTACAGTATTCATGTTTCTATTCTACCTATGGTTTTTCTATTGGTATTGGCTATCCATTTGACTTTGATTCAAATCCAGGGAATCAGCATTCCCCCCGAAGTTGAGAAACTACCACCCGAAAAACGGCGGTATCTAAATTTCTTCCCAAACTTTGCTTTGAGAGACCTGTTGGTGTGGCTAGTGGTTCTGGATCTGGTTGCTCTGTTGGCAGTTTTCTTCCCATGGGAGCTGGGTCCGAAAGCCGATCCGTTAGCTCCGGCACCAGCGGGTATTCGACCTGAATGGTATTTCATGTTCATGTTCCAGACTTTAAGAAAGCTACCTTCACATGTCCTATTTATGGAGGGAGAATTATTCGGGATTTTGATGTTCGGCCTGGGTGGTTTGTTACTGTTCTTAACCCCAGCGCTGGATCGGGGAACAGCCGAGAAACGTAATAAGCTTTTAACTGCATACGGTGTATTTGTCATCATTTACATGGTTGTGATGACGATCTGGGGGTATTACTCATGAAAAGCTTGACAATTATCATAACAACCGCCCTACTCTTTTCTCTCGGGATGTTGCATCCATTATGGGCGGCTGACCCACCAAACGATGCCTGTATTGCTTGCCATAAGGA
>CAYXZO010000106.1:0-5146 GCA_964469505.1 uncultured Lentisphaeria bacterium
TAACATGCCATGATATGATGAACGTCTCAGCAGAGCTGGAGAAGTGGCTGTTACAAAAATTGCAATTGAATAAAAACCACTGAGGTAATTTGATTTAATGGTGAAATCGAATTTGCCCCCGAATAGGAATAGAGCTATTCAAGAGGCTATAGCGGATAAACTCAAGCAACTAAAGAGGATTCGTCTAGCCCAAGAATGCTCCAAACATGATTCAGATGTTGAGCAGAATATGGCCGAAGAAGGAATTTCCACGGAGATTGATGAATGGCTAGGATATTAAGAGGGTAAATTTACTGGACGGACCTGATACGGGTAATCGGCAGTGAACAGGGCGGTTTGCGCCCTGTTTTTATTTTGAATCATGACGTTTTTAACGAGAGATCAAAAAAGGCATAACAATGGCGATTACCAACCAACTTCAACGAGCGGGGATTCCTTTAGCTCTGGAACTTTCATGCACTAAATAACCTACTATTTGCCTTGAAAGATGATTAATTTTATCTCCAAGGGGTGCGCTTTGCATTTAAAAGCTCAAATGAATGCTTGATGAGTCAAAAATTCGATATTCAGAAAAAACTCTTTGGAAATAGTTATTGTGCGGTGAAATTTCTCTAACTCTACATTTGGAAAGACCTAGTTGTTATTTCTATTTGTAGATGTGAGTTTCTATATAGAAACGCGAATACAAGGGGGCTTTATAACTTAACATTACCCGGCCTTATCATAGATTAATATGAAGATCAAATAGTTTGTTAAAAACTGGAGGGGAGTACTTGTGACGATAACTCCAATACCAAAAGCTGCAATATTTCGCCATGGGTGGTTCTGCTGCCCGTGAAAGCGAGGACCCAGACTTCGAGATTAGAGCCCATGGCTGGGGTGCATCCATATGGTTGGAGCTGTGCCCGGGGAACCAATCACTATTATCAAATTTGGGGTAGTACCATCACGGGTAGTTTAACCCCCATCACAGTGGTGACCGGAATCTATGATCATTAAACTAAATGTATTTCCCTGAAAGGATTCGATCATGACAAAACCATCTAAAATGATGCTTATCACGATTGTGTTAACCGGGGGATTATTTTCCCAAACCGCAACAGCTCCTACAGGAACCGGTACCGCGGAAGACCCCTATCTGATAGCCTCGCTGGAAAATCTTTATTGGATTGCAGATCAGGTAAATAACTACTCAAATTATTTTTCGGGGAAATATTTAAAACAAACCGCCGATATTGATGCATCGGCTACTAGTGGGTGGAATGGTGGCGCCGGCTGGACACCCATTGGTAATTCAACCCGGAGTTTTTTAGGCACATACGATGGTCAGGGCCATATCGTCAGCGGCATCTATATCAGCCGTAGTTCAACAGATTATCAAGGATTGTTTGGATATATATACACCGCTACGATTCAAAATCTTGGTGTTACTGATGTAAACATTACCGGCTATTCATATGTAGGCGGCTTGGCAGGAAAAGTGGTTACCAATTGTACAATAAGCAATTGTTACAGCACCGGCAGCATTACCGGCAATTATCGATATGCCGGCGGGTTGGTGGGACAAAACTACAACTCCAGTACCATAAACAACAGCTATAGCACTGTAAACGTTACCGGTGATCAATATGTCGGAGGGCTGGCGGGAGATAGCTACTACAACTCCAGCTCCATCAACAATTGCTACAGTACCGGCAGCGTCACCGGCAGTTTTGGAGTTGGTGGATTGGTTGCCTTAAATGAACTTTCCAGCACTATCAGCAACAGTTATAGCACTGGCAGTGTCAGTGGGAGTTCTTATGCCGGGGGGCTGGTTGGGTACAATTCATCCACGGTAAGCAACAGTTTCTGGGATACCGAAACATCGGGTATGACGACCAGTGCCGGCGGCACCGGCAAAACCACGGCTGAAATGAAAGACTATACCACCTTTACGGCGGCCGGTTGGGATTTCGTCAGTGAAACCGCCAATGGAACCAATGATTATTGGGACGTAGATCAAACCGGAACCGTAAATAGCGGCTACATGATCTTAGCCTGGCAGAATGGCGCTGACACCTCGCTCCCGGTGGAACTCGCTGCTTTTACGGTCACCGCAAACGATGGCGTCGTTGTTCTGACCTGGACCACCGAGAGCGAGATCGAAAATCTGGGTTTTATTATTGAGCGCAGCACCAAAGGTACAGAACAAAGTGACTGGGTGGAAATCGCAAATTATCAGTCCAATCCGGCCCTACAAGGGCATGGTTCCACATCCACGCGACACGAATATCAATATCGGGATAAAACCGTTCTCCCGGGTATGACCTATGCCTACCGTTTAGTGGATGTGGATTATCGAGGAAACGTTACCCGGCATAAATCGGTGGAAATAACGGTTAGAGCGGCGCTTGCTAATTCCCTAACAGAGTTTGTATTGCGACGTGCCTACCCCAATCCCTTTAATCCGGTTACTACCATCAGGTATGAGCTTCCTGAAGTTTGCAACATAACACTGGCAATTTATGACCTCTCGGGCAGAATGGTGACAAAGTGGACCATGGAGCAAGAACAACCGGGTTATAAACAGATCATTTGGAATGGTAGAGACCAAGATGGACGATTAGTCCCCAGCGGCCTCTATATTTACCGGTTCAAGGCCAGATCAGTGGAAAGTGCTAAGCATTTTAACGGCAGCCGAAAAATGGTTCTTATCAGGTGAATACTTGCGCTTTGATTTGCCAAAATACTGAATCTTTGAATTGAGTCGTTAGGTTGTTTTTGCTTATCTATTTACCAATACCCGGCTACGTTGTAGATACGGCAGGGGAAACCATCCTTCTCGACAGATTTTAGATATTAATCGACGTTGTCAATAGGCAATTTCCCGGGATTACTATCACCGCGATGAAGTATTGTTTCAGCCCTCAATCACCGTCTGGCGAATTCAAGCTACTGAATCGTGGTATCGCGCCCGGCTAGCCGGAGGGCCAGGCGCGTCCCACCCCGAGAACCTGACTTTTGATCCGTATCTTTCGGAGGGACCGGATATTGCGATCCCGGGTAGGTTGAGGTAACCGCTTGAACAACTGCCACAACCGCAGGATTGCCAGGGCAACCTCCGGATTTTTTTTCCACCACACCCGGCAGGATGGGGAAGGCTGGGATTCATGGCTGGGCGATCAGTCTCCTAGGCCATTGGATCCGTAGGTTTTAAACTTCCGCTCCTATTCGTAGAATAGAAAGAGATAAATACCCCGCTGGATAGGCTGCGGAAACGTTCTCCAGGGTTTCCGCCGGTTGTAACACGCTCAAAAGAAAACGCTAAAGGAGCCCTGCGGTAATAAGCTTTGTTAATTGGATACTTTCCTCCGGCCCCGCTACCGACAGAGGCTACTCCATCGCCCTTTCACCTGCAACGTGATCGGCCCTCCGGCTGAGATAGCCGTGACCCGCTTATGACTGGTGGAAGAAAGCAACGTAGCCGTGGGGAGAGACACGCCGAAATCACCGCCCGGTGGTGAACGCGACCGCACCGGCCTGGCGCTAGGCGGCCGGGCTGTGATCCGCCATCAATGGGAAGGCGTTACTTTTTCTGTGCGGTATCATTCTGGAGGCTGCCCAATCGAGAAATCGTATCCGCCGCGCATTCTCAGCGGGGCGTGAATTTGCATCCAAACTGTTTATAGAAATCCCGGGAATTTAATAAGCTCATACATTATTTTGACATATGGAACGGTGCACACAACAACTGACTTTCCCGGTGGTACCGGTTTGGTTGTTGTTTTCACCGGCTGATTTTTCGTCTTCTGCGTAGCGACCTTATCTTCGCGCAGACAGGCGAGGTAATCCTGACGGAGTCGAATTTGGAATTGTGAATAAGGTGGCGTAGCTATGGGATGCAGCGGGCGTGGTCAATCGTCCAGGGGGCGGCGCACACTACGGCCGCGGGGATCGACGGATAGGGATTTCGACGGGAAAAACCGGGACCGGCTCCATTCTCTACCGGTCGCCGGATATTGATTTGCCGGGGCGTAGGGCGAAGCCATGCTGCGAACGGTAAATACGTTTTTTGGGGTCGAGATTTTTGATTCTGAGCCGCGGACATTCCTTCAGGCGCAGGCCGCCTCCCGAAATCGATTGAGCCATCGACGGGGGGACGTTCCTTAGGGGGTGGAAAATGGCTTTGATTTCGTTTCTCGAAAGAACAACTCTACTATTGGCAGCCTGATTATTAGAGTCTGGATTGTGGGAGATAACCTATCACATAGAAATAATAGCGGGATCATTTGAAAAGATGGATGATGACAAAAACGCAGTTTTTGTTTATAGTTTAAAAAGCGATGTTCCTGATACGAAAAGAAAACAATAGGTAAATTGGCTGAGGAGTTTGCAATAGTCTTTTTCAAAGCAAGGGGTGATATAGATAGCTGGCCTAACAATGTGCTCCACCTGACCGTTTTTCCACCCCCAACGGTAAGATTAATAACATGCTTTACCTACTACCCGTTAGTCCCCATGAAAACCGTCAAAGGGCCTCCACCGCCCTTGGCAACACACCCTAATAACAACATTATATGTCGTGAAGGAACCAAAACTTAAATGAAAACCATCGAAGAATTCATCAAGCAAGAATCCGCCGGCGGCATATTATTGATTTTTGCCACCATCCTGGCGTTAATTTTCAGCAATACCCTCATATCGCCGCTATATGAAACCTTTTTACATATTCCTGTGGAAATACACCTTGGCCCTCTGCATCTGGATAAATCTCTTTATCATTGGGTCAATGACGGGCTGATGGTCATTTTCTTTTTGCTGATTGGCCTGGAAGTAAAGAGAGAAATCCTGGAAGGTAATTTGTCCACAATTGGCCAGGCGGCCCTACCGGGAATTGCCGCTATTGGCGGAATGGCCGTCCCGGCGGCGATCTTCTTGATATTTAACCGAAATGACCCCATCGCCGTTATCGGCTGGGCAATTCCCACCGCCACGGACATTGCCTTTGCCCTGGGTATTCTTTCCCTGTTGGGTGACCGGGTTCCGCTTTCACTTAAAATATTCTTGATGGCCTTAGCGATAATTGATGATTTAGGGGCAATTATCATCATTGCTTTGTTTTATACCTCCGAGCTGCACTTGTTATCGGTTCTTATTGCCGGCATTG
>CAYXZO010000107.1:0-5011 GCA_964469505.1 uncultured Lentisphaeria bacterium
AAGCTGCCAACGTACGGATCTCTATCTACAACCTGATGGGTCAGAAGGTGACCGAACTGGTGAATCGTGAATATGCACCTGGTCGCTATCAGGTAGTCTGGAACGGCACTAACAGCCAGGGCGAAACCGTGGCTTCAGGTGTCTATTTCTATCGGATGGAAGCCGGTAACTTTACTTCTCAGCACAAGATGCTGTTCTTGAAGTAATTCCTGGCAGATACATCTGTTGATAAAAGGGGCGGGATTTCCCGCCCCTTTTATTTTCCCCCAAAAAAATGTTAGTGCCTTTGAAAACGGCTATGTGCAACGCCTAACAGGTTTGTTCGATTGCCAGATGTTCTAATAAATCGCCGTCGATCTATGCGATGTAACGCTTCCTTCCTCCGATTTCTGACAGTAAAACACATCGGTAGATCCCCTGCATTTCGATTTCTTCCTTTTGAATAAAAAAACGATACAACTCTTTCCATAAGCAGCCTATAATTCGTTTGGGCCATCAAAACAATTGGGAGCAACGGGCATTATGAAGCACTTCTGGCTTATCCTGGGACTAAGTTTTTCAATTTCGGTTATGGCCGGAGAAACGGGTACTCTATTAGGCAAGGTCATAGATGCCAAAAGTGGTCAGCCACTGGCTGGAGTCCAGATAAGTTTGCTGGGAACTGAATTAGGAACAATTAGTGACTCCACCGGGCACTTTGCGTTGCTGAATATTCCCCCGGGGCGTTATGATGTTCGTTTTCAAATGATCGGCTACACGACGCAGATTCAGCAGAAAGTGCCATTTTTAATTGATTTACAGACTCGGCTGGAAGTCGCCCTGGAACCAACGGTGTTGCAGGGGGAACCGGTTTTAGTGCAAGCTGCACCCAAAGAAATACGCAAAGACCTAACCGGTACGGCCCGCTTCATGGGGGCTAAGCAACTGGAAGCTCTGCCAGTTGTGAACTATGAGGAGCTGCTTGATCTACAAGCGGGAGTAGTGGCTGGCCACATCCGGGGCGGTCGTACCTCTGAAGTGCTGTATTTGGTCGATGGAATACCAATCCAGGAAGTGGTAGAAGGGAAAGCCGGTAGTAAACTACCTACTGCTGCCGTTAAGGATATTTCGCTTCAGACCGGGGGCTTTTCAGCAGAATACGGTAACGCCATGTCGGGGGTCGTGAACATTCTTACTAAAGAGGGAACTGGCACCCCTTATCTGAAGCTGGGAGCAGAATTGATAGATAACTCCCGCGAGGAACATCCCTTCCCAGGAGAGGTGAATCCCGACCTGAAAGTAGAGCTTATATCAGGCGGGCCGTTAGGAGCCAACGGTAATTACTTTCTCGCTACCGAGTTAAAAGAGCCCCAATCCAATCGTAAGCGAGAAGAATTTGGTTTACGACGGCAAATCCCTCTGGATCTCAACGCCAGTCACTCTTTTAACCTGTTTAGCAATCTGAGCACACGGTTGCAAGGGGGACAGCTGAAGCTTAATGGACAGGTGTTGCTTTCTTTGGATGAATGGCGGGAGTATGAAGAAATCTGGCGCTATAATCTGTCGGCACTGCCTCTCAGGGAACGCAAAAGCTTACGGGTGGGATTCAATGTGGTGCATTCTCTAAACACCAGCCTGTTTTATGACGTACGTCTGACCTATTACACATTTCTGAAGTCTATCCTAGGCAGCGACTTGGCTGTAAGAGACGTTCCCCAGGTTTCCGACTCCGGATATGTGCTTAACGGACAATATCCTTGGTGGATGGATCATCAGGAAGATCAGCTGATTTTTAAAGCAGATTTGACCAGCCAGCTTAACCAACATCAGCAACTACGTACAGGAGTTTCCTTTATCCAATATATGCTCTACAAGCATAATGTAATGCGTGAAGATCTGGGATTATGGAGTGCTGGCTATCCGATTTACATCGTTTATGACAGTGAATACCGCTATCGTCCCCGCCAAGCAGCCTGGTACATTCAAGATAAATTGGAAGCCGGAGGTGTGATTATTAACGTAGGGCTCCGTTGGGATCTATTTGATCCCCGGGCTAGCCGACCGGCGATAGAGTTCCCCCAGACCAGTGTCGAAGGACAGTGGGTAGTGGATACAGTAGGAATTGTGAAGGCTAGAATCAAACAACGGTTAAGTCCCCGTTTCGGCATTGCCTGGCTACTCCCAGACGAAAGCAAGTTTCGTTTCAACTATGGCTATTTTTTTCAAATGCCGGTATTCGATTATCTGTACGCTAATCCGAACCTAAATATTGCCAACGGTTTTGCTCCCTTAGGAAATCCCGATCTTCAGCCAGCACTCACTAAAGCCTGGGAATTCGGCTATCTGGTGAATAATTCCTGGGGTTCGTTGGATATTGTCATATTCAATAAGGAGGCTTCCAATTTAATTGATTCCAACACTTTGCTTATTCAAGAAGGTGACTACAGCAAAACAGGTTTTACCCGCTATGTCAATACCGCCACCGCGATCATTAAGGGACTGGAAATACATGCTGTCGGTCGGCTTAGGAAATATTTTAAAGGAGAGTTGTCCTATACCTTAATGAAAGCTTTAGGAACGGGTTCTCGTGCGGTGGAAGCACTCATCAACGAAGTGACCCAGGTGCACAAGCGGGCAGCCGTGTATCCCCTGAGTTGGGATCAACGGCACACCTTTGTGGCTCAGTTGGAATGGCAAGGTCCCCATGGCTTCTCCTCCAGTGCCGTCTACCGGTACGGTTCTCCTCTACCTTATACCTATTATGAGGGTCGTTATACTCAACCTAATAATGCCCGCATGCACACCACTTCAACGTTAGATTTGCACTGGCAATGGCAGCTTGAATTGGGTTCTAAATTACGGGTCAATCTTTTCACGGAAGTACTTAATGTGCTTGATAAAAGAAATATCCTATGGATGGATTTTTTGGGGCGACCAGGCGGGTTAGTGGCTGACCCGTCGGCCTGGGATCTTAGGCGGCGGTTTAGAGCGGGAGTAAGTGTAGAATGGTGAAACGCTATCTGAGATTAATTACATCCGCCTCCTGGCGCAAAGGGGTACTGGCAGTCACGGTAATGAGCGGTTTTCTCCTGACGACTTGCTGGCAACATCAACAACATGAAGTTATCGGGCCTGAAATGCCACGGTACGCTCTTTCGGGATATATTCTGGATTGGAATGACACCTTACCGGTTCCTCTGGCGGAATTAATAGTGATCCAAACGGAAGTTTACCAGGGCAGCGAAACACCGCCGGAAACTACCTATTCTGATTCAGGTGGATACTATCTATTTCCCGAGCTTTACCGAGGAGCATACATCCTTCAGGTTTTTCGGGGAGGGGTGATGGTTAAGGATACCGCTTTTGGAATGATAAACTTTGCTGATCGGGAGCTGAATCTGGTAGTGCCCGCCGGCATACAGCTAACCAATAGCGTTTTTTCAACCCGAAACGGTGAGAAGATTACTGGATTAGCTGTTCAGGATGATGACTTCATAGCGGTAACATTTTCTGATAGTGGTAGTGCAATCTTATCACCAGCTTCCAGGTGGGATTTGCCTGATAAATCAAGCGCTTTCCGAGAATGGGAGGGATTAACTTTTTTCCAGGGTCGGTTGTATTCCTGGATGGTGGAGATCGATACATTCATTCAAGGAGGGCGTACTTACATAGGTTCGCCTCATCGTTTCCTGTGGCGAATCGACTTCAGTGCTGCAATGGGTGAAGCCGTGGATTCAATTGACCGGGGCGAGTTTGAGGGGGTACTGACCAATTGGCAGGATCTACTGGTAGGTGTTCCCCTGGGGGCCTCTGGGCGCCGCTTGGAATTCTTTACTCCCGATTTTCAAGTTGATTATTCCCGTTCGCTGAACACTTCCCAGCAAAACTTTCTAGGCATCTGGGGCGATGATTCTTCCCTCTGGGCTCTGGATACCAGTAAGTTTCAGATTTGGGAACTGGCAGTGGGGGATACCATAACTAATATCCGGCGCTACTCACTGTTTGATGAAGCGGGGGAATTAATAAAGGCCGGGGAACGGGATCTTCGGTTTCTGACTGGGAAGCGTGGCAATCCTCCCCAGTTTTGGCTAGCTGGTCAATCCGAAATCTGGCGGGCCCGCTTGCTACCGTAATCAGCCAACAAAGGGCATTATCATGCATTCCATGTTTTTTTATGCGGCTTTAGGCTACGCCGTTTTTGTGATTATTGGAGCTATTCTCTTTCGCTTGTTTCGTAAACGCTTGATCCAGCGGCGGATAGAGAATCTGGAACGCCAAAAGCAATTGCAAAGTAACCGTTCTCCAGAATCAAGGAGGAAAAATGATTAACGTAATCTGGTTTGTGCTTTTAGCTGGAGGAGTAGTGATGGCCGGATTTCAGTGTTTTGGCCTGGATATTACTGCCGGCCATCTTACGTGGCATCCCAGCGTGGCTCCTTTGAACAATCTAACCAAGAGCATGTTTCAAGCTGCTAAAGATGCCGTAACACTTTCTTTCGGTTTGATCGGCATTATGGCCCTGTGGCTGGGTTTAATGCGAATCGCCGAAGAGAGTGGATTGGTGCAGGCTTTTGCCAGGATATTGCGGCCGATCATGATTCGCTTGTTCCCCGACGTACCTGAAGATCACCCCGCCATGGGAGCGATGGTGATGAACATCGCGGCCAACGTATTGGGACTGGGGAATGCGGCAACACCGTTGGGATTGAAGGCCATGCAGGAATTACAAAAGCTGAATCCCGTTAAAGATACGGCTACCAATGCCATGGTGATGTTTTTAGCCATAAATACCAGCAGCGTTACTTTGATTCCTGCCACTACCATCGGAATCCTGGCCTCCGCCAATTCCACAAATCCGGCGGGAATAATCGGACCGGTGATAGTAGCTACCTCCATCTCTACCACGGTAGCCATCATCACCACCAAGATGTTGCAAAAACTGCCCCGTTATCAGGTTACCCCACCAACTGAGGAGTAGATAAACTATGTTTCAACAGATCGTCAATACCATTTCAGCCCTTGCCATTCCTTT
>CAYXZO010000108.1:0-1600 GCA_964469505.1 uncultured Lentisphaeria bacterium
GATACCTAGACACTTAGCAACTTAACTACTCTGCACCCTATTTCCTGTCTCCGTTCTCCGGCCTCCGTATTTCTTTTTTTCATGGCAAACCTCAGGCGGTGGGTTACCTTTCCGTGCCTGCTGGAGCGTGGGCAGGAAATGATGATGAGCTGCTTTTAATTCGTTGATAAACAGGAACTTAAAAGGGACTAAGATATTATATGGCTGAAACCAATCTGACGCGACCGGTGGCGCCGGTGGATTTTTATGACGGTGAGGCTCCGGAAGAAAGCCTGGATTTCAAAGAGATCTGGCGGGTAGTCCGCTTTCACCGCTATATGATTCTGATTTCCCTGGCGCTGGTGCTGGGCTCCACCATTTTTTTCACCGTTATCAGTCAACCGGTGTACGAGGCCACCACCGTGGTGTTGCTGCGCAAGAATCCCGCCGGGGCCGGCTCCCTCATTTTCGATATCACCGGCATGCAATCCCAGCAGCAAATCAACAATGAGGTGGAGATTCTAAAAAGCTACACTCTAAATGAGAATGTGGTGAAGCATTTGGTGCAAACGGGGGCCTGTGATACCCTGTACCTCTTCGGCACCCGCTACGTGCGCCGGCGGTACCGCCTGCTGAGCTGGCTCCGGAGTTTGTTTTTGAAGGACACCCTGGAGCAGGTGGACCCCTACCATCTGACCCGGGAGCAAATGCTGGATATAGTAGACCGCCTGCAGGAAAACACGGACATCGAGCCCACCCGGGATGCCGATATAATCAAAATCAAGGTCCGGGACCACAGTCCTTTCCAGGCCATGCTCCTGGCCAATACTATTGCGGAGCAATATCAGGATTTCGACCTGGCCGGCGAACGGGGCGAAATCCATTTTGTGCTCACCTTTCTGGATTCCCAGATCACCAAGTACCGTAAACGCCTGGCGGAGGTGGAGGATCGGCTGCAAAAATTCCAGGAGGAAAATCAGATCTACTCCCTGGAAGGGGAAGCGCAACTCTTGCTGGAAGAATTGAATCAGTACGAATCCACTTACAACCAGAGCAAAGCCTCTTTAGAGGTGGCCCAAGCCCGGCTGCGCTATATGAAGGGCAAGCTCAGCGAGAACCAAAAAAAGCTGGTGGAAGACATCGTCAACACCAACAATCCCATGGTGGTGGCCCTGCGCAAACGTATCGCCGACGTGGAAGCCCAGAAAGTGCAGCAGATGGTGGACGAGGGCTGGAAACCCAATTCCCTCCAGGCCAAGGATTTCGACCGCCGCATCGCCAAAATGAAAAAGAAACTGGCGGAGCTGACCAAATCCATTGTCATTCAGGGCTTTAGTGAGGAGGACCCCTTCCAGCACTCCCAAGAGCTGTTCAATAAAATCATCGAGGAGGAAGTGGAGGTTTACGCCCTCCAGGCCCAGGTCAAGCAGTACGAATCGCTGGTGCAAAAGCTGGATCAGCGCTTGAACAGTTTGCCAGAACGGACCCTCCAATATGCCCGCCTGGAACGGGAGCGGAAACTCACCGAAGAGCTGTACCTGGCCATGAAACAGAAATATGAGGAATCGCGGATTACCGAAGCGGGCCAGTTGGGGAAGGTGCGCATCCTGGACCGGGCGGT
>CAYXZO010000108.1:1700-2861 GCA_964469505.1 uncultured Lentisphaeria bacterium
TGCGGCCAGATTCCCCCCAATCCCTCGGAGCTGCTGGGCTCCAAGCGCATGGCGGAACTAGTGGCCCGGCTGGAGCAGGAATGGGATATAGTGCTCTTTGACACGCCGCCCCTGGGGGTGGTGACCGACGCCGCCATGATTTCCGCCGAGATCGACGCCGTGGTGCTGGTGGTCCGGGCGGGAGAAACCTCCCGGGCGGCAGTGGATCGGGCCCTGGACGCCCTGAGCCACGTCAAAGCCCACCTGGCCGGCGCTATCCTCAACGAAGCCCATCCCGAAAAGCTGGGCGGCAAGTACGGCTACTACTACAGCTATTATTACTACTACTATTACTACGGCGAAGACGGCGAGAAGAAGAAAAAGCGGCGTAAGAAGACTAAGCGGGGGATGAGGAAGTTTTTGAATAAGCTGTGAAAAATGGTATCTAAGTAGCTAGGTATCTAAGTATCTAAGTAAATTAAATACAATCAAATAATTAAAAATTGGCAGTAGTGGTTGAGTTGTTGGAGACCTTTGTAAATAGTGATGAAGGTAAAGGCGAGGATGGCAATAAGATGGGAGATGATAAAATCGAAAATGGCTACCAAGAGGATCATTATCCTGAAATTGATCCATCCTCACTAGAAGATTATTCACGGTATGAAGTGGCCGATGTTGGAAGTGAATATAATGAATTTAAAGATTTCACCTCTCTGAGGGCCTGGAAGGATGCACGCCAGGTACGTTTATTTTTTTATCAAGAGATACTAGAGAAATTACCTCGAGTTGAAAACTACAATTTAGCGGAGCAGATTCGCCGGGCAGCCGTAAGCGTAACGGCTAATTTGGCCGAAGGTTACGGTCGCTATAATTATCCAGACGCCATTCATTTTTACCGCATTGCCAGGGGTTCTTTGTTTGAACTAAAGGACCATTTAATTGCATGCAATGATTTAGGCTATATTCAAAAAAGCTTATACGCTCAGGGGGAAAAGCTAATTGAACAAGCTAAGAGAAGTCTCAATGGTTTTATCAAATACAATCAATCGCGTTTGCGGCAAAAACATAACCAAAACGCGTGAATTAAGCTTTGCGTATGAACCAGAGCCCAATTTTTTCACCTAGATACCTAGATACCTAGATACCTAGATACCTAGATACCTAGATACCTAGATACCTAGA
>CAYXZO010000108.1:2961-4832 GCA_964469505.1 uncultured Lentisphaeria bacterium
ACCTAGATACCTAGATACCTAGATACCTAGATACCTAGATACCTAGATACCTAGATACCTAACTTCAATAGTTTTCAACAATCCAAGCTAAAAGGGAATTAAGACATGCACGATTTGATTTCTCCCCACGGCGGTTCACTCGTCGATCTTATGCTGGCAGGGGCGGAACGTGAAGCGGCTCTAGAACGAGCCTTACATTTGCCGTCCTGGACCTTAACACCGCGGCAGATGTGCGATCTGGAGTTATTACTCAACGGTGGTTTTTCGCCGCTGACCGGTTTCATGACTCAAGAAGAGTATGAGGCCGTGTGCCAGAGCATGCGCCTGCCGGATGGCACTCTTTGGCCCATGCCCATCACCCTGGATGTTACGCAAGAATTCGCCGATAGCCTGTCGGAAGGTACGGAAATAGTGCTCCGGGACCAGGAAGGTTTTGCTCTGGCCCTGATGGAAGTCACCAGCCGCTGGCAGCCGGATAAATCAGAAGAAGCGCAACTGGTCTATGGCACTCTGGATCGCAAGCACCCCGCCGTTTCATGGCTGCTGGATGAAAGTAATCCCGTTTACCTGGGTGGCCGTCTGAAAGGCCTGGCTTTGCCCCATCATTACGATTTCAAGGAACTGCGCCATACCCCCGCGGAGCTGCGCCATAAGTTTCAACGCATGGGTTGGTCCCGGATCGTGGCCTTCCAAACCCGGAATCCCATGCACCGGGCTCATTTTGAATTGACCCGTCGCGCCTCAGCGGAACATCAAGCCAATATCTTGATCCATCCCGTGGTGGGACTCACCAAGCCGGGGGATATCAATCATTTTACGCGGGTCCGCTGCTACCAGAAAATCATGCCCCGCTATCCCGCCGGGACCGCCACTTTGAGTCTGTTGCCCCTGGCCATGCGCATGGGTGGCCCCCGGGAAGCCCTCTGGCACGCCATCATCCGCAAGAATTACGGTTGTAGCCACTTCATCGTGGGGCGGGATCACGCCGGTCCGGGGGTGGACAGTACCGGCAAGCCGTTCTACGGGCCCTACGACGCCCAGGAGCTGGTGGCTCAACACGCCGAGGAGCTGGGGGTGACGCTGGTGCCTTTCCGCAAGATGGTCTATGACGAGGATCGGGCTGAGTATCGGCCGGTGGACGAAATTGGTCCTGAAGATAGAGTACTGGATATTTCAGGGACCGAGCTTCGCCGCCGCCTAGAAAAGGGGCTGGAGATACCGGATTGGTTTTCTTTTCCGGAAGTGATCCAGGAGTTGCGTCGATCCCAGCCGCCATTGATTGAGCGGGGTTTCACGGTCTTTTTCACCGGACTCTCCGGCGCCGGGAAATCCACCCTGGCCAAGGGGCTCATGGTGAAGCTGCTGGAAGACGGTCGCCGGCCGGTGACCTTGCTGGACGGCGATATTGTGCGGACCCACCTTTCCAGTGAGCTGGGATTCTCCAAAAAGGACCGTTCCATCAATGTGCGCCGTATCGGCTTTGTGGCCTCGGAAATCACCAAGAACCGCGGTATCGCCATCTGTGCCCCTATCGCCCCCTACGCCGCGGACCGGCGCTTCAACCGGGAATTGATCTCTCAGTATGGGGGGTACATCGAGGTTTATGTGGCTACGCCGTTGGAAGTCTGTGAGGAACGGGATGTGAAGGGGCTGTATGCCAAGGCCCGGCAGGGGCTGATCAAGCAGTTCACCGGCATTGATGACCCCTATGAGCCGCCGGAGAATCCGGAAATCGTCCTGGACACCACCCAGGCCAGTCCAGAGGAGCTGGTGCAGGAGATAATACTGAAAATCAAGCAGATGGGATATTTGTAAAAACGGAGGACGGAGGACGGGAAAATTTGGAGTGCGGCGCTTCAGCGCCGCTTTGA
>CAYXZO010000109.1:0-2106 GCA_964469505.1 uncultured Lentisphaeria bacterium
GAGCCATCGATAGCGTAAAGAAAACCATCATCACACGGAGCCAGAATTTCCGGAACGCCATCCCCGGTAAGATCCACACAGGTAGGAGCGGCCATAAACGAGCTATTGAATTCCAGGGGAAAGCCGTTTAGTTCTGTCCCAGAAATTGTGAAGGCATGAAGTTTATGTCCCAGGGTTCCGACAATGATTTCCCGTTCGCCGTCGCCATTGATGTCAGCCACGGCAGCGCCTTTGGTGAGATGTTCATTTTCCAGAACTACTGGGAAACCGGGGAGTGAGGTTCCTTCCGGCGTTAGCACATTAAGTTGGTATTGATATTCCGGTAGAATGATTTCCAATGCCCCGTCCCCGTTTAGATCCACCAGCGTGGGAGTAGCCAGCAGGTAGCCTTCGGAAGTATACAGGATGGTGGCCTCGCCTGTAGGAGAGATCAGGTACAAATTATGATCTTTGGAGGGAGCTAATATTTCTAGAACACCATCATTTTGCAAATCACCCACTGCTGGAGTGGCGTTAAAGCGATTCGCAGCTCTAAAGGGAAAACCAGTTTTTTCCTGACCGTGGGAGTTGAGCACATGCACTGAGCTATCTTCGGCGGCAAAGATGACTTCTTTCTCCCCGTCTCCGTCAATATCGATTACGGCATTGCCGCCGGAGCTCCCGTGAGTCATAGGAAAAGGAAATCCGGCCTGAAAGAGGTCCATGGTGAGGTTAAAAGAAAAATTCTGGCGGTAGATGTCACCATTGGCCAGGGTTGAAGTAACTTCCAGGGTAAAAGGTAGTTCCGCCACCAACGGAGCATTGGCGGCCACTGACAGCCGGAAAGGATCATTCTGATTGAGGACCTCGTCACAAGCAATGATTTCGTCATAGTCGGCGGTACTGTCTTGAATTGTCACATATGGGCTGTCGGTGTGCAGTACGGCTTGGACGTTATGGGCGTCCTGCCAATCACATTCATTGCCGATGGTTATTGTCAGCTCGGCTGTTTCTCCGGGGTTCAGTTTACCATCCCCATCGTCGTTGAGTACCGAGATATTCCGGCTTACGACATAGAGATTAGGAATGTTGATTGGCCCCAGCTCCTCCAATGTAATCTGACAGGCGTTTAAAATGTTTTTAGTGGAGCTGTTCTGAACGAATGCCACCAGGCGGCAGTTCTCAGGAAGGATTTCATCATCGATATCAAAATTAATTTCGACCTCTGTGGTATCGCTCTGGGTGAGAGTGATCGGTAAACCACTGGCTCCCAATAACATGCGGCGCATAACATGATTGTGGACCGGATGGCCGTTGCCGCCGTTGTAGTATAGGTCATCCTCTATTAGAACCAAATGGGCCACGAAGTTGCCCGTTACGGTGTTCTCGGTGTAGATACTGACCCGCGCATAGCCGGTGCGAGAATTCCAGTCGAAACCTCCATTTACGGCCAAACTTATGGGAGCCGATACGTTGGCTTCACTCAAGATGGCTGAGCCCCATCCTGAGTAATCAAGGGGTGCTTGGGAGCCGTCGATGAAGAGGATAGGGACGAAGCTTACGTTGTAGTAGCTGCGCCGGGCTTCGTTTTCTGTCTGGTTGTAATCCCAGAAGGGATCACTACCCGGCCAGTACATATGGTAGGAGATGATAACGAATGCTGTGTCATGGTTGGTCTGGAACCCGTCCAGATAGGTGCCCGCCGGCCCGCAGTAGGGTCACCCCGCGTTAGTGAAGTATTCGGTGAGAACCAGGCGGGAGGCCCCCCAAAGGCACTGGCTGGCAAGAACCAAAATGGCGAGGAGACGGGCCAGGCTTTTCATACAGCTTCCTTTCTTTTTTCGGATGGTAATAATTTAGGAAAAGGCCGGCCAAAGTACTAGCCCGTTTAGTGGCGAGATATAAAGATTTAGTGAAGGGTCAGGATAGAAGCCGTTCGATATCCTCGTCGGTTACCTCACCTTCGTCCCGAATCATATCCTTAGCTTCTGCTTCCAGTTTGGTGGCCGCTTCTTGATTGGCCTGGGATTCCATTTCCCGTTCCAGCGCCTCCAGCAGGCTGCTGCCGAGTACAGTACTTACCTTGACGTTTCGTAAGGAGTCGAATAGCCCTTGAAATTTTTCGTG
>CAYXZO010000109.1:2206-4782 GCA_964469505.1 uncultured Lentisphaeria bacterium
TCGAATAGCCCTTGAAATTTTTCGTGAATTGCAGAGAGTATTTTATTGGCATGCTGCAACTTTTGGGAAATTATATCCTGAAACTGTAAGGCCATCAGGATGTCGTTGACCTCGTTCTGAATCGTTTCTATAGCTTCCGGTTCCTGTTCGCCTACAGCTTTATGCAGAGTCTCAGCAGCGTTGAGGATATTGTCCAGTTTGTCCATTATTTCGTTGGTGGTAATCTCGGTAGTATGATTTACATCTTGAATTCGTTCGGAAGCTTTGGGCAGGCTGGTGGTGCTGGTTTTAATTGAAGTACTTATTTCTGCCATCAGGGGGATTATTTCCTGTAAGAACTTGAATAGGTCCGTCAGGAATGGTATGATCTCATCCCCGATTTTAAAGAACCCCCGCATCTCGTTAATTTTTTCGATAACCGCATCTAGATTCTGGGGTTGATTTTTTTCAGGCATTGTTACCCTCCATTCCCACGATCATTTCAGAATCGTTTCCAGTTTTTTTTCCAGGGTCTCCAGGTTGAACGGTTTAATGATATAACCATTTACCCGCAGCTTGGCCGCTACGATTACGTCCTCTTTCATGCTTCTGGTAGTGATCATTACGATCGGCACATCTTTGTATTCTTGGGAATTGCGGAGATGGCGCACAAATTCTTCTCCCGTCATTTCCGGCATATTCCAGTCCGTAAGCACCAGACCGATCTTTTTGCCCCTGATCTTTTCCAGTGCGTCAGCCCCGTTCTCAGCTTCGATTAAGTTATTAAACCCTAACTTAGTAAGGCTGTTTTTTATTATACGGCGCATTGTAAGGGAGTCGTCTACGTAAAGGACGAGTATTGAGGTATCCATGTTAACCTCCATAATCTCATGCTTGTATGGTTTTCAGGGAAGCTATGAGCCCCTCTATGGAAAGGACGGCATCGGCTAAACCGGCCTGGACCACGGCTTTAGGCATGCCGTAAATAACGCATGAAGCCTCGTCTTGGGCGAGGAGCTTACCCCCGGCGCTCTTCAGCTTACGAGCCCCCTCGAGGCCGTCATGTCCCATGCCGGTAAGGATTATACCTAATCCACCGCTACCATAGCTGCGTGCAACTGATTCCAGTAGGATATCCGCAGAGGGATGGTATAGGTGTTCCACGGGATCCGGTGTCACATGGGTATAAACATTGAGGCCTTGGCGCCGGACAAGCAGATGTTTGCCGCCTTTTCCAATGAAGGCGATGCCTCCTTCCAGCCGCTCTCCGTCTTCCGCTTCTTTGATCTGGATTTGGGCCAGGCCGTCCAATCGTTCGGCAAAGGTTCGGGTGAATGTTTCCGGCATGTGTTGTGCCACCAATATCGGTAGGGGGAAATCTGCCGGTAGTGATGTCAGAATTGCCTGCACCACGGGAGGCCCACCGGTGGAGACGCCGATACCGATGCATCTGAGGTTGGCGGTAGCCAGGGGATAGAGACGCTCCTTGCGATCTTCACCCTCGCAGATGGGTTTCATCTGCGCAAATGACGACGTTAAAGATGGCCGGCGAGGTCTACGTTTAGCGAGAGCCTTTACCTTGCGCAGCAATTCGTCCTGGATTTTAGTTATATCCAGAGCTACAAAGGATTTAGTTTTAGGGATAAAATCCATCGCCCCTTTGTCTAAGGCTTCCAGGGTCACTTGCGCTCCTTCGGTGGTTAAAGAGCTTACCACAATCACCGGTGTTGGTCTGTTTTTCATTATCAGGTCCAGGCATTCTAGACCATTGGTCCGGGGCATCTCGATATCCAGGGTCACTACATCCGGTTGCAGCTCCATCACCTTCTCAAAGCCTTCCTGCCCATCCCGGGCCATCCCCACCACCTTTATTTCAGGATCGGACTCCAACATCAACTGGATAGCCTTGCGCATGAAGGCGGAATCATCAACCACCAGAGTTCTAATCATGTCTAAGCGGCGATATCCTTACTGCGAGAAAAGTTTTCCAGAATGCTGGGGACATCCAGGATTAAACATACACGACCGTCGCCTCGTATGGTGGCACCGGTGATATAGGGTGCTTTACCCATAACCCGGCCCAAAGGCTTGACCACCGTCTCCTCTTGCCCCAGAAGATGAGATACGACCAACCCCACTCTCTTTTCTGCCACATTCACCACCACGATGTACTCGCCTTGGTGATTGGTATCAACTTTGGGAACTTCTAAAAGTTCGTCCAATCTGATTACTGGCAGGACCTCATCCCTGAGGCGAAAAACCTGTCTTCCCTTAATGGAAGACAACATATCCGGAGTAAGACGCAGGGTTTCAGAAATGGAGATGAGGGGGATTATGTATAGTTCATCATATACTTTTACCACCATCCCCGACTGGATGGCCAAGGTCAGGGGGAGTTTAATGATCATTTTAGTTCCCTGGCCGACTTCAGTCAGGATTTCGATGGTTCCGTTCAGTTTGGATATGTTGGAATTAACCACGTCCATGCCTACTCCCCGGCCCGATACATCGCTCACAACTTTAGCAGTACTGAAGCCGGGCTTGAAAATCAGGTTGATGATTTCCCGCTTGCTCCAGGTTCGCAACTCCTCTTCAGT
>CAYXZO010000110.1:0-4774 GCA_964469505.1 uncultured Lentisphaeria bacterium
AGAATATATGGTGCGTAAGTTACTTTATTGCAACAGCTTACGGTATTTTTTCCTGCTGTTTCCTGTCTCCTGTCTCCCGTTTCCTTCCTTCTGTTTCCCGCTCCAGCAACCATTTTTTAAGCTTTAATCCCGGACCGAAACCGCCCAAACCATTCTTTGCCACTACTCGATGACAGGGAATAATCAGGGGAATTGGATTGGCACCGCAGGCTGCTCCCACCGCCCTATAGGCGCGGGGTGCACCGATTCTGCTTGCCAGCTCTCCATAAGTCACCACCTGTCCCCAGGGAATACGTTTTAACTCCTCCCAAACCTTGTACTGGAAGGGAGTTCCTCGCAAACGGATGGGCGGCAATTCCACGGGGGGATTACCCTCGAAAAACCCCCGGAGCCAGTTTATCACTTCCGTGTATGACGCGGTGTTATTTTCCTGAGACTCAGGAAAAACTTTTGCCGTTGGTGATGGATTGGGGGTGTTATCTAGAAATTTCAGGCTCCATAAATAGGTTCCGTCCCCGATTAACTCCAGTTTCCCCACCGGAGTGGTAACAATTTGTGTAATCACAATTTCAGCCCTTCTCATTTTCAGATCGCTGAAGGAAATCCTCAATCAAGCTTTTAAGCTGATCTCTGACTTTCCGATAGTGATGTATCTGTTTCTCATCTGCCCGCCAGTCTTGGAACGGGTCCTCCACATCCCAGTGTAATCGTAAAGCATGGCCAGTATAGGCAGCACAGCGCATCTGAGCCGCATCTGACAGGGTAATTAGTACATCCAGCGGTTCGTTGAGATAATTCTCTAATGCTTCCGAACGCTGGTGGGAAATATCCACTCCCACTTCAGCCATTACCCGCTGGGCCAGGGGGTGCAGGCGGGTGGGCACTACTCCAGCACTGAACACCTCGTATCTATCACCGCCTAAATGCTTCAACCAGCCCTCTGCCATCTGGGAGCGGCAGGAGTTTCCGGTGCACGCAAACAAAACCCGTTTCTTTCTTTTCATCTTATTCTCCTCCGCACCCCCTTGATTTCAGTGATTAATCTATCGATCACAAAATCCAACTCTTCTTCGGTGTTAAACCGCCCGATGCTTAAACGAATAGTACAGCGGGCATCCGCCTTGGAGAGTCCTATGGCTTGTAATACATGAGAAGGCTCTACCGTCCCGGAGCCACAAGCGGCCCCGGTGGAAAGGGCAACCTCCGGCATACGCATGAGTAGAGCTTCGGCTTCGACTCCCGGGAAAGTAAGATTCAAATTGCCGGGGAGCCGATTCTCCGGGGAGCCGTTCAAGCGCACCTGAGGCAATTCGGTGCGTAATTTTAACCAAAACTTATTTCTCAGCTTTGTTAGCCTTTCTCTTTCTCCATCTAACTCCTCCAAAGCTATTTCCGCAGCTCGACCGAACCCTACGATGGCGGGTACATTCAAGGTGCCTGAACGCAGTCCCTGTTCGTGTCCGCCGCCCTCCAACAACGGTTGCAAACTGATGGCCTTGGTTCCTCCCCGTAGATATAGAGCCCCGATGCCCTTCGGTCCATACATTTTGTGGGCCGATAGGCTCATAAAATCCACCACGCCCGAACGGACATCCAAAGGAATCTTTCCCGCCGCCTGGGCGGCATCGGTATGGAAAAAGACTCCCCGTTCCCGACAAATGGCACCTACAGCCTCCCACGGCTCCAGCGTACCGATTTCATTATTGGCTGCCATCACTGAAACCAGCAGAGTGTCTTCCCGAATGAGCTTATTGACTCGCTCAGGAGCTACAAATCCCCGTCTATCGACGGGTACCAAGGTGACCTCAAAGCCCATCTTGGCCAGGCTTTGGACCGGCACCAGCACCGACTTATGCTCAATGGCACTTACAATTATGTGACGCTTCTGTTGATGGTGGACCCCCGCCAGTCCCTTCAGTACTAGATTGTTGGCTTCCGTGCCACCACTGACAAAAATGATCTCACGAGGTTCAGCACCGATCAGGGCCGCTACCTGCTCCCGGGCCCGAGCCACCGCTTCTTCTGCTTCCCAACCGAAGACATGGGTGCGACTGGCTGCGTTGCCAAATTTTTCCCGGAAAAAGGGCTCCATGGCCTGGAAGACCCTGGGATCCACCGGAGTGGTTGCCTGGTTGTCCAAATAAATCCGTCTAAATTCCATAATGCTTATAAGCTATTTTTAGATTGGGGCTGATCTTTTGGGAGCTGCGCTAGAGTTGGTAATACGAGCCGGTCCTTACGGAGCAAAGAACCGCCGGGTACGTTCAATGACCTCACATAAGACATCGATCTCTTCGCGAGTATTGTAGAAATACAAACTGGCTCGGGTTAAAGCCTCTTCACCCAAAGAAGCAAGTAACGGTTGGGCGCAATGGTGGCCGGCGCGCACAGCGATTCCAGCCTCATCTAGAAAATGCGCCATATCGTGGGGGTGTACTTCTGAAACGCTGAAACTGAAGACCGGCCCGCGATTATTCCGGGGACCGTAAAGTTTTACCCCCTCCAATTCACTTAACCGCTTTAGGGCATAAGCGGTCAGCTCCTGCTCATGTTTCTCAATAGTTTCCCAACCGACTTGTTTTAAGTATTTGATTGCAGCCCCCATACCAACCGCCTGAGCAATGGGCATGGTGCCGGCTTCAAACTTGTACGGCACTTCATTCCAGGTAGCTCCTTCGCGGGTAACTTGGGAAATCATCTCTCCACCGGCCATGAAAGGCTCCATCTCTTCCAATAGCTCCCGCCGACCAAAAAGTACCCCAATGCCCGTGGGTCCCAGCATTTTGTGCCCGGAAAAAGCTAGAAAGTCGCAATCCAGGTCTTTCACATTCACTGGAAAATGGGGCACGCTCTGGGCGGCATCCACTAGAACCAAAGCTCCCACTTCATGGGCCATGCGGCAGATTTCCCGCACCGGGTTTATGGTTCCCAACACATTGGATTGGTGCGTCACCGCCACCAGCCGAGTATGTTCGTTCAGAAGTTCTGCGAAAGCTTCGAGATCCAGGGTCCCCTGGGCAGTAACGGGAACAAAGTGCAAACGGGCCCCGGTATCTTTAGCCGCCAATTGCCAGGGGACCAGATTACTGTGGTGTTCCATTTCCGTAACCACAATTTCGTCTCCCGGCCGTAGCCTTCGACGTACCCAGGCATAAGCCAGAAGATTGATGGACTCGGTGGTCCCCCGCGTAAATACTATTTCCCTTCTGTCGGCCTGAATGAATTCCGCCACCAGGCTGCGCGCTTCTTCATAAGCCGCAGTGGCCGCTTCACTTAAGGCATAGATGCCCCGGTGAACGTTAGCATTGGTTTCGCGATAAAAACGACTGACCGCATCTATTACTACGGCCGGCCGTTGAGTGGTGGCTGCATTATCTAGGTATATCAGCGGCTTTTCAGAAAGATTATTGAAAATGGGGAAATCCTGCCGAATGGCAGCGATGTCTAAACAATCCCCATCCATGGCTTACATCAATCCTAAACGCATCTTGGCCGCTTCTGACATCATATCCTTGTCCCATGGTGGATCCCACACTAACTCCACCTTGACGTCTTTGACTCCCGCCACCTGACTTACTTTTCGCCGTACATCCTCCGCGATATAGGGCCCCATACCACAACCAGGGGCAGTCAAAGTCATTTTTATCTCTACTTGATACCCCTCGTCAGGATGAGGAACGATCTCCATACTGTAGATCAGACCTAAATCCACAATGTTGATGGGAATCTCAGGGTCATAGCAGGTTTTCAGAGCGTCCCAGATCTGGGTTTCATCAGGTTTCTGGTGATCACCACCAGCACCTGAAACCGTTTCCGGTTTTTCAAATCCCAGGGCGTCGGCATCCTGGGCATCAATCTGGGCCAGGTTACCCCGGATGTTGACCGTATATGCCCCCCCCAAAGCCTGGGTGATGATGACTTTCTCACCCTGCATGAGCGTCACGGGCGTGCCGGACGGTACCAGTTTGGCGGGACAGTCCCGCTTCAAAACGACCTCCTGTTTTTCCTGGCTCATGTAGCTGTATCCTTACATATCATGTTTTATAACTTTCCGCTCGTAAAAAGCATGCCTTTATAGAAATTTACTAATAAAATCATAATTCCATGATCAACATAAGGCGCAGATGATCCTGTTTGGGAGTTTCTTCACTCCAAAGTGAGAAAGCTGTGCCTATCAGGACTGAAAACTCTCCTCCGGTCATTGAGACCACCGGTCCCACATATAAATTTTCGTTGCTCGCCAATATTTCCCCACCAATTCTGAATCTTTTATTTACCCGCCAACTCAGCCCCTGATTGAATTGGAATTCCAGTTTTTCAGAGGATTCACCCTGGAGCGCTCTTTCAAGGCCCAAATTCCAGGCCAGATTAAAAGCACCCACATTCCGTTCCAAGATGAACTTTCCTTCCAATACCCGTTCTTTCAAATGGGAAACATTCGCGAACTCCAGGTATAAAACGGGTTTACTGAAATAAGGTACTTCTACAGGTAGTAAATAACGCAGGCGCAGCTTATAGCCTTCGTAAAAGTAGTTTCTATCAGTGTGCTGGTGAATTATCTGATAGAGTCCCAAATCCAATCTATCCGTGACTCCCCTTTCCAGCTCCAGCTGATGTTCGACCTCCAGATTATCGTTGGTGGACACATTACGCAATGAAGTAAAAGTGGAGGTATGTTCCAGCTCGATCTCCCCCCTTTCCAGTACCGAAGCGCCATACGTCCAGGTGTACCAACGTTGATCTCCGAACGCTTGCCCAACGGTAAACAGACCTA
>CAYXZO010000111.1:0-4545 GCA_964469505.1 uncultured Lentisphaeria bacterium
ATTTTTTCGGAGGACACTTTTATTATCCACAACCAGCAGGGTGCTGAGGCTGTCAATAATGGTTCCCAGGGGAAAGTCATTAATACCGACAATCTTATAGCCCAGTGAGCGGTGATATTCCGGGGCAGATTTAACTATGTACATGCCGTTGCTGAACCAATAAGCTCGGAAAGGAAGCTGATGGTGTTTATCCAGAAAAAGGGTCCAGTTTAAAACAGTATGTGAATCACCAATCCTGGCCATTAATTGTTGAGGTTTAATTATGATTTGAAAATTAGTCAGAGTTGGAATTTCGCGTTCGATCGAATCCAGTTCAGCGTTGAACTGGTGGTAGCTCAGCTTAAAAAAGAGATTGTTATGTTTGCGAGGTAAATTTTTCTTCAAATATGCGCGGTCCCGCTGCCAGTCCAGGGTGGTAATTTTTGGAGGAACGCACCCGGTCAAAAGCACAAATGATAAAACTGCACGAAGTATTTTAATTCTTGAGTGCATTTACATCAGGAAACTTACGGTAATATTGAAATTCAGCCAATCAATTCAGCCAGGGTATGGTTTTGGGGACAAATGTTATGATGCCGGTTAGAATCAATGGAGGGAGGCGAATTCAAGAAACGTGAGTTGGCGAATTAAAACTAATTGGGAATCGTTACAGATAGTGATTTGGCAATAAAAGCTCCTGCGCCAGATTGTATTAGTCGATCACACCTGGGTCGATGTGTCTTCGGTATACGTCTCAGCTCCTGTATTCCCCCTTCGTCACCTGGAGCGGGGTGAAACGTTAAAAGCAGTCATGGTAGCATCTTTCTCCAGGAAGGAAAAAACTAAATAAGTTTAATTTTCAGCCGGCCTTTTTTATAAATCAGCCTTCCGGGTTTATTAGATATAATGTTAAAATTTTCACCTTTGATATTTAATGTTTTGAAGGATCGATTTATACCAGATTGAAAGACAACAGGTTTATCATTGAGCAGAATTTGGAGCAGCTTATCTGAAAAAAATATTACTACTTTACGTTTCGTTTGCCAATTATTCAGCTCCAGCAGGCCTTTATCGCGGATATTCAGCTGAATTTCAGGGGAAGTGAGGGTTTTTAGGGTGTAAAGATTATAGTAGCGACATAAAATTCGCTGTCCCCGGTCCACCACCCAGCGCTTATCTCTGGTGGAACGAAATCGTTGCAAACCGTTAGCAGACAGGTCAAGTTCTATTCTGATTCCCGATTGCTTGTTAAAATCGTCCAGAGCTTGATGGAATTCTTGCAGATATGCGTCAATAAGTTGCCGGGCGGAATTTTTAACGGCAGGATAATTGAAGTCCACTTTAGCTTTATTAAATAGCAGTTTAAGCTTTTGGTTATCCAGATTAAGATGCGTTTTTAGCAGTCCTAAAAATGAGATTTGCTCGCCGGCTTTTTGAAATTCAAGTTTCCAGGGGATCTTCAACTCATCCAGCATGAAGCCCAGGGTGGCGCCCACGGGATAGATTCGGTTGCGCAACATATCAGCCGGGGAAACCGCCAGGCCCTGCAAGCGGGCGTCCAAATCGTCCAGCAGCAAGCTATTAACTGTCAAGTCCGCCATTTCGCGACGAAGTTCTCGCAGGAGGGGATTATTAATTCGGGTTGTGTCCAGCCTCAAGAAGCAGGCCACGGCTTTTTTTTCCACATATCTGGCGGTGCCTTCGTTGATTTCCTGGCCTTGCTCGTAGCGCGCGATAAAATTATCACCGTGTTGCCAACGATATTCTCGCACGGCCACAAATTCTTCTGCCAGGGTTTTCAGACGGTGGTCATCTCTATGGGACATGGCAGTCACTGCCGCTTTGAGAATGTGCATTTCCAGAGCTGCCAGGGCGGAGTTGGTCACATCCAGAATGGGATAAAGTTCCTCCCGGGCCCAGGGTATTTCGCCGAAATAATCATATTGATATTGATGGAAACCCTCATGGATGGTAGAGCTGAACAGCATATAGCTGGGCTTAGCGAAGGAAAACAACAGATCTTCAGGCAGGCCCATGGCGAAGGTGGACACCGAATCGATTTGAAAGTTAAACGCAAATTGGCCCCTTAGATCTCGATAGGTGCCGAAGTGAATTAGCGCCCGGGTGTTCAGGCCCGGCCAGGAAGAGGGGTAAGGTTCAAAGCCGGGAGGAACGTGGGGCGGGTTTATAAAAAGGACAAACTCATTGGGCAGATAAGCCAGGTAAGGCTGGCGAGACAGATCATAGCCTGGCCAGATGGAATCAGCATAATTGGCAAAAGTATAGTGAATCCCGACGATTACTCGTAGCAAAGTCCGCTCTTCGGGAGTGATATTTTGAGCCTGCAGCGTAGTTTGTACCCCGCCGGCCACAAGGAAGAGCATTAACGCAGATTTTGCCGCTATTTGCCCAGTCGGAGACATGAAGATTAGTCTAAAACACTGGTGGAAATTGGAAAGGGTAATTCATTACGCTGCTTGAGCTGTTAATCCATGTTGCGGGCAGGCAGACGGTTTGGTCCACTTTTCCCGGCTTTCAGGTCAGTTAATCGGTTAATTTAATCCCCACCTCGGCACACCACTGACGCAGAGCTTTTTCCGTTTTCTCATTCTCGAACTGGTACCACTGATCCAGTAAACTTCGATTAGCCAGAAAGTTTTTCCAGCGTTGATAGGCTCCCCGCCGGCTGAAGATGCTTCTCACGCGGTCGTAATCCTGGGGCAGGTAGCGTTTTACAAAATCAAAAACCAGGGCCTTTCCCAGGCCCAAATCATAAGAATTAGCGAAATAAATCAGCTTGTCGGGGTCCAGCTGACCTGCTTCCGTATCTTCCAGTTCCTCTCCATCACCGATGTAGTAGATTTTATCCGTCTCCGGGCTATACACAGCATAGCCGATCCCCAGAGACTCCGCGGAGTTATTGTACATAAAAGCGGCATAAACATCATCAAAGGTGGGCATTGGCCGATTCCTTTTGCCCAATTTAATAGGGTTATCCCTGGATCTCCAACAGGTTATAGTGATAGATCAATACCTCTTTTCTGCAACATGTGGAGATAGCTGCAGATCCTGTGCGTGGAGTTTGGTCTAAATCCCTGCAACCGTTGCCCGGATTTATCCAGGTGTCTTACAGAACCCGTCCCGAACCACCACACAACCGCTTCAGCGGTTTCTTTACCATCATCGTGATCTCTGTCGCACCATAATGAATTATGGTGCTAGGTGCAGTATCTACTGGAAAGTTCTCATATAAGCCACCTGCAAATATCACCCAGATTTATCTGGGTGTCATAAGTAGCAGTCCCCCTTTACCTCTCCACCACCCACCAACCGTAACCGCTTCAGCGGTTTTCCTCCAGGTCCAACCCATATCTCCTGGCCCAGTCTGCGTATTCTTCCTGGAATGACACGCGTTTGTGGTGCTCATCCTGGTTCTCTATGTAGCGCTTAACCCGTTCTACCTGCGACGCGCTAACCGAAAACGCACCGTAGCCCCGCTGCCAGCGGAAACGTCCGGGAACCAACGCCTGTTCGTTAATCCACCGTGACGACTCACCTTTTAAAGTTTTTACCACCGCAGCAAGCGTTTTATCGGAAGGCAAACATAGCAGACAATGTACGTGCTCAGGCTGAACATTAATGCGCACGGTTTGAATGCCTTCCTCAGCCGCTCGCTCCATAAGGTGGTGGAACAGTTTAACGCGCAAATCCCGAGTCAAAACGCGCTTCTTTTTCAGGGTATTCCAGATAACATGAACCCACACTTTCACGTGGGAATGGAGCATACTGGAGCCTCTTTTTGCTATTTGTTAGAACTCAGAGGTAAGCCAGGCGCCATGGGTAAGGTACACCACAATGAATTGTGGTGATAGTTGCAGCTATTGACATAACGTTTTATCTAGATCTTCTGCAATCATCACCCTGATTTATCAGGGTGGACTACAGAACCCACCCCAAACCACCACACAACCGCTTCAGCGGTTTCTTTACCATCATCGTGATCTCTGTCGCACCATAATGAATTATGGTGCTAGGTGCAGTATCTACTGGAAAGTTCTCATATAAGCCACCTGCAAATATCACCCAGATTTATCTGGGTGTCATAAGTAGCAGTCCCCCTTTACCTCTCCACCACCCACCAACCGTAACCGCTTCAGCGGTTTTCCTATAGATCATCACGTCCCCTACCACACCATCGTTACCGCACTATCAATACCGCACATAATGAATTATGGTACTAGGTGCAGGAATAGAGCGTGATGCCCATGCCAGTACCGCACATAAAAACCCCCTGGTGAACCAGGGGGTTTCGAGATGCCAATCCCAAAAGACGCATAAAAATTAAACCTTAGCAACTCAGGTAACTCTGTCCATCCAATGGTGAAATAGCAGTAATAGATAGATTAGTTTAGTACAGTAATCTAGACTGATAAATTCTTGACTGCCGGAACGATTATTTCCTGAAAATAGGTTGAATCCTCTCTACTCCAATTGGTATTGCCCCTGGTTGAAGGATGTGAGAACAGTAACAAACTAAATTCACCCTTACCCAACGTAGCTCGAAAA
>CAYXZO010000112.1:0-4074 GCA_964469505.1 uncultured Lentisphaeria bacterium
GCCGCTTTGATTCTGGCTCTTTCAAAAGCTGGAGAAAAAGAGGACGGAGACCGGTAGGGGCAAGGCATGCCGTCCCCGGGAAAGAACCGCGATGCAAACAGCACCATAATTCATCATGGTGGAAAAAATGACGCTCCGCCGGTCGCCTTTTTCGCACCCCAATGAATTAGGGTGCTCGGTTCAGGGCGATGGCATAATATTCAGCCAATAACGCTTGTATTGATCACCCCGATTCGTCGGGGTGGTCCCTGGCCCGCCCCAACCTGTGTCCAACCGCTTCAGCGGTTTCTTCCCCTTACTGCTTCGTCAGCCCGCCACGGCGGGATTCCTCGCAATGGCATAGCGGGGATAGGATAACAGAGTGGGGATGGCTATTCATACCGTCGAGGTGGCCATTCTACAATCGGCGGGCCACAGTTTCTTGATTATGGGCATTATCACCCGCAATATTACTTGCAATTATGAGTAAAAATACTCATCATATTGAGTAAAATGTACGTACGCTCCTATGGCCGGCAATTGATTGAGCGTTTCTCTGAAGATCGGGGATTCATCCAGGTTGTCTCGGGACCACGCCAGGTAGGAAAAACCACCCTGATTCTACAAGTCCTCAAGCAGCTTGAGATACCTTACCTCTACGCCAGCGCCGATGAACCCTTTCCCCCTCGCCCTGAATGGATTAGACAACAATGGGAAACAGCCCGCATAAGATCCAGGGGGACGAAATTCATTCTGGTCATTGACGAGATTCAAAAAATTCCTCGCTGGTCGCAGATGGTCAAGTATTTGTGGGACGCGGACAGCCGTTCGGGTTCTCGGATAACGGTAGTCCTCCTGGGATCCGCTCCTTTGCTCTTGCAAAAAGGTCTGGCGGAAGACCTGGCGGGTAGATTTGAGCTACTGCCTCTCCCGCATTGGTCTTTTAATGAAATGCAGGCAGCCTTTGGTTTTTCTTTGGAACAGTACATTTTCTACGGAGGCTATCCCGGAGCCGCCAGATTGATTGGTCAACCGACCCGCTGGAAGCGCTACGTCAAGAGTTCTTTGATTGAAACAACTTTCGCCAGGGAAGTTCTATCGATGTCGCGAGTGGACAAGCCGGCGCTCCTCAAGAGTCTATTTGAGTTGGGATGCATCTATTCCGGCCAGATCGTTTCCTACACCAAATTGTTGGGACAACTCCACGATGCCGGGAATACGACTACGCTTGCCCATTATCTGCAGCTTTTGTCGGGAGCGGGATTATTGACCGGCATTCCCAAATATGCCGGCGGAGCAATAAGGCGACGGGCCTCCAGCCCGAAACTTCAGGTCTACAATTCCGCCCTCGCCTCCAGTCTTGGTGATTATAGTTTATCTGAAGCTCAATCCGACCATGAGTATTGGGGACGTTTAGTGGAATCAGCTGTGGGAGCGCATTTGATTAATGCCGAATTCAGAGGGGTCTGTCGGGTCTTTTACTGGCGGGAGCGTAATCGGGAAGTGGATTTTATAATTCAGTCGTCTTCCAGCCTGATTGCAATGGAGGTTAAAACCGCCCGCACCCGCGGTGCCTGGTCCGGTTTAAGCGCTTTCCAGAGAGCCTTCCCCGCG
Source organism: uncultured Lentisphaeria bacterium (assembly GCA_964469505.1). GTDB lineage: Bacteria > Fidelibacterota > UBA8477 > UBA8477 > JABMPR01 > CAYXZO01. The sequence continues at coordinate 1,594 of CAYXZO010000112.1, forward strand.
GCACGGACCCTGGTGGTCGGGGAACAGGGAGTTCCCCTTGAGGAGTTTTTCAGTACTCCGGTGGAGAATTGGTTTTCATAAAATGGGTTATGAGGAACGTGGTCGAGTCCGCCCGCCGGCGGGTCAGCGGTCGCCTTTTTCGCACCCCAATGAATTAGGGTGCTCGGTTCAGGGCGATGGCATAATATTCAGCCAATAACGCTTGTAATGATCCCCCCGATTCGTCGGGGTGGTCTCGGCCCGCCCCAACCTGTGTCCAACCGCTTCAGCGGTTTTTCCGGATCAGGCCGGTTTAGGAATCGTTTTTTATTTTGTCTAACGACCACACCGCGCCATAATGAATTATGGCGCTGTTGGCAGAATCCCATGGGGATTGATCATGTCCAGCCTCTATCCACCTTTCCCGCAACCACGGCCATCAGCGGTTTCCACCTGAAATTTCCCTAACCCCATGATCCTTATGTACCTATTTACCATTGCACCCTATTGAATTATGATGCTGCTTGCATTGATATGATCTTTCTCCGGTTAGGGCGGGTCCTGCCCCTATAAATTTTTGTCGTTGTACCTTTCCAGTATCCATCCTCCGGTCTCCTTCCTCCATTCTCCTCTCCTTGACCGGAATCAATCTTCAGCTAACTTTAGCCCCTATGCAGGTTGAACCACTCTCCATCCCTGGGGTCTATCGCATTAAACCGCGGGTGTTCGGCGATGACCGGGGATATTTCATGGAAACCTACAATGCCGAGACCTGGCGGCGGTATTTGCCACCAGTGCGATGGGTGCAGGATAACGAATCCCGTTCCCGCCGGGGGGTATTGCGCGGACTACATTATCAGCGCGCTCCTTACGCCCAGACCAAGCTGGTGCGAGTGGTGGAGGGTAAGATCTGGGACGTGGCGGTGGATTTGCGCCCCCATTCCCCCACTTTCAAACAGTGGGTAGCCTTAGAACTTTCTGGAGAATCCAAGGAGCAGTTCCTGGTTCCCGCCGGTTGTGCCCACGGTTTCGTGGTGCTTTCCGAATCGGCCATTGTGGCTTACAAGGTGGATGTGGTTTACCATCCCGAAGCCGATGGGGGGGTGCGGTGGAATGATCCTGAGCTGGCGATCAATTGGCCCCTGGGGGAGGATGAACTGCTGATTTCGCCCAAGGATCAGTCCTTGCCTTTTCTTAATGAGCTTTTTCCCACACACTGAACGCAATTACTTTCGGCAAACGTTACCAAGGATAGGACTTTATTCGTTGCTGCTGCTCGTGGTGGCCTGTGGCACCGATGTGGAAGATCCCTATCCCCCCAGCGCGCCTCACTGGGTGGAGAAAACGGCGGTGGAGGTGTGGCCCGAGCGGGGGATTGACGCTGAACCCGGGGGTATTTTTCTGGAATGGGAACCAAATCCGGAGCCGGATGTCACTGCCTATTTAATTTACCGGGCGGAATACAATGACACCTTGCCGGAGCTGGAATTCGAGCTGTTGTACACGGTGGATCAACAGACTCAAGGCGCACTAACCTCTTATCTGGATGAAACCGCCGCGGTTGATGTGCGCTACTATTATTTCCTGCGGGCCAGGGACACGGGCGATAACCTCAGCCCACCTTCAGACACGCTCTTCTACCAACGCTTGCCGGCAGTAGATCCGGCCTCCATGTTCCCCCGTACATTTGAAGATACGATTTCACTCATGCCTCGATTTGAATGGAATTATGGCTATCACACCGCCATGGAAGATTACGTAATTACCATCCTGCGATATAACGATGAATCCCTGGTGGAACGAGTTTGGTTTCAGCCTGGTGATTACACCGGGGGGCGGGAACACTGGGATTTCCATCCCCATTGGGAAGTTCGTGACGGTGATTCAGTATGGGTGACATTGGAGCCTGGAACCCGCTATCAATGGCGCATCGAGCAGAACGCCCAGTACGACGGGAACCGGGAACACGCCGGCGCCGAATCGGCCTGGGCGTACTTTGTGACGGAAGAAGAATGAAGAGAACGGAGTATCTAGGTATCTAAGTAACTAAGTATCTAAGTATCTAAGGAATAAGGGGTTGGATATTTTCTGGGGGACTCATGGGGGGACCGGGCGGTAAGTAGTTAAATACCTGGTAGCCTTGGCCCCTGAGCTCAGTCGAGGAAACCAAGCGGCAGAAGCTTTTTACAGTTGGTTTTATTCCAGTGGCTTCGATTAAACTCAGCCACCGGGATAGAGTCCCTTCGGCAATTCTCTCGACGAGCTCGGGAACGCTCAGAGCACGCTAACGGAGCAATCAGGAACCGCTCGAGGACTGTAAAACCAAACCAACTTGTTCTACTAGGAATAATCCCACCGCGCTCGGCATCCATTGTACTTAAATACCCAGGCCCCCAGGTAATTAGACACCTAAATACCTAGACGCCTAGACACCTAGACACCTAGACACTTAGTTCATATGTTAAAAAGTGAATGAGGTCTAGGTAGACCTCCCTTAGTTAG
>CAYXZO010000113.1:0-3832 GCA_964469505.1 uncultured Lentisphaeria bacterium
CAGTCTCCCGTCTTCTCTCTCACCACTCCTGCGGTAGTCCCGCTTTGCGGTTCAAGCGCCGCCAGTAGCGGCGGTAACTGCCTTTGGGAGGATCAAGGGCCGGTTGATGCTCCAACATAGCCATCAGACCGTCGCTGGTTTCTTTGCAATCCACAAAGGCCTTGGCTGTCAATTCACTGATGTCTCCCGAATTCTGGGCCACGGCCTGCAGATAGTCCTGCTCAAGAGCGTCATATTCCTTCCGCACCGCCGCAGAGCGGGTGGGGAAATCCTCCAGCACATACCGATGCAGACGTTCATGCCGCCACCACATGGCATTCTCGTCATATTTCTCTCCCGGCATTTTCCCCAGATCTGGTAAGGTCTGTTGGCCAAACCGGATGGGTTTGAAAAAACTCAGGCAAGGGGCGGCAGTGCCGGTAAACCAGAAAGTCCAGGTATCCCCTTTCAGATGGGCCACCATGGAACCGGTAGTCTGGGCGGCCCGTCGGGCGGGGCTGGCGGAAGCGTGGGCACAGACGTGCTTCATTAAAAAATGGCGGTCAGGTTTATAGGGGGGGTCTTCGCCGTGATCCCGTAGCATGGCAAACGTGGTCGCCAAATCCAACCGGCCTTCCCACTCCTCCAGCAGATCCCGGGTCCGCTGACAGCGAGTGCGACAGGCGGAAAAGGTGGTGTAGAATCGATCCGAATAGGCTTCAGCGAAATTGAACTCTTCCAGGGCTTTAAACCATCCCCGCCGCCGGGCATGGGGAATGAGATCGGCATGGCTCAAATCAAAATGGGATCCGATGGTCAGACCGTTACTAATGCTATAATATTTTTCAACCTTTTTGGCCACCCAGAGGTGATCGGCCGTTTCCAGCACCCAGGCCTCCCGGGGATCGGCGATGAGAAAGCTGTTATGGTAGGTGAAGTGGCGGTTAGTATAACCGCAATTGCCCCCCTGCCCGTGTTTTTCCAGCAGTTCGACAATGACCTGCAACGCCTCCCGGGCCGTAGCACCCCGCTCCAATCCCAGCCGCAACAGGTCCATCCCCGTTAAACCCCCGGTTTTACGCCGCGGCATGCGGGTCCACACCGCCTCGTTGCCAATGACCACTCCTTTCTCATTGGCACCCATTTCAGCCCCCCACATCCAGAAAGGGCGGCTCACCAAGATGGCGTACGTTTCCGGCGCTTGGGAAATTTCAATGTAGGTACAGCGGACGCGGGAGCCCGCCGGATAACTGGCTGCGGGGTAATACTCCAACGCCTGGGCCTCGTTAGGCTCCCGGTCACTATTCTTGGCGAAAATTACACTACCATCGGCAGTGGCATCGGGCAGGGCAACAAAGGTATCACACATCCGGTGCTCCTTCAGCGTTTAATCTTACCGGGTAAAATGAATTCATACCGCCGCCGCAGCAGAACTGTCTTGAGCCAACGGTCAAAACGGCGGAAAGCCAGAAAAAGAGCCCAGATGAGCTTATCCTCCCGGTAGTATTTGTCGACTTCCTCCACGCTCAGAGGCTCGATTCCCTCGGGCAGCCGCTTGTTGATGAGCTCCACCACTACCGGTACCAGGTCTGGCCGTTGCTCTTTGAACAAATTGGCGGCCAGATCGATGAACACCTGGCGCTCGTCGTAGTAGCGATTCATCACGTCGGACAGAAAAAGCCAGCGGATCAACCACCGGAGAAATCCGGGAGCGCTCTGGAGGAACAGTTCCGGGTCCAATTGCTCCACTCCCTGCAGGCGATACAGAGGGGTACTGGTGTCGATGTATAACAGGCGATCATCCTCCAACCACACCCAGTTGGAAAGCTGACCATCCAGGGCGATTTCCACTTCCGGGCGATGGGCTGCGTTGAACACCCAGATGCGGTGGATGGCTTCCACAATCCGGCCCAGCAGGGCCTCTAGATCCACCTGCTCATCGTGCTGGATCAACTTATGGCCGAACCGATCGGGAGGTAGTTGCTGCTGCGCAATGTAAAACACAACTACTCCGTCGGGGCGCTCAATGATATGCGTAGAATCCGGTGGTAATTCCAATCCCGCTTCCCGCAGGTAGTTGCAGTAATTTTCGTAATCCTTGGCATACTTTTCGGCCCCGGCCCGTTCCCGAAACAGAGGCATGCGTTTAAAGGCCACCTGGTCATTGTCACCGATCTGGAACACGGTGGAGATCTCGCCGTATCCCAACACCTTGGCCGGCAAACGGGAGCGCTCCAATTTCACCGGGTCCAGGCCGTTCTCGAATTCTTGCAATAGCTGCGCATCAATTTCCAGAGCCATGGCGTTCTCCTTCAGCTTCAGTGCCCCCTCAGCGTTTGAAAAGGCTGAAAAGTTTTTCGGCTTTGTATTTGGCTTTCAGCACGGGCAATAGTTTGCGAGCCGATGAGAGGGCGGCGTCCAGTTGCTCCATAACCCAGTTTATGTCTTGTTCTTCCATTACCAGCGGCGGCAGGAACTGGCAGACGGAGGTATCGTTATTGGCGTAAACCAGGAGCAAATCGTTGTCATACGCGGTTTTGGTCAGTAGCGGTCCTGCCAGCTCGTCCTTCAACTCCAACCCCATCATCAACCCCAAACGACGCAGCCCCTTGAGAAAGCGGGGATGTTGCTGCCGTAATTGTTCCACCGCTGCAGCGAACTGGTCTGACAGGTGATTGACATGCTTCAGAAATTCCGGTGCGGCGCTGATCTCGAGTACCTTAAGCGCTACCCGGCAGGCCGGCTCCGCCCCGCCGAAAGTGGAGATGTGAATGAAGGGATCGGGATGGAAAACTTCCTCCAACGGCTCTCGAATTACAGTAGCGGTCAGAGGATAAATCCCCCCGGAGAGCCCTTTACCCAAGACTACAATATCCGGCAGAATGTCGTAGTGTTCAAAACCCCACAGGCGACCGGTGCGTCCCAGCCCCGTCTGCACTTCATCCATAATGAGCAGCGCTTCGTACCGGTCGCACAGGCGCCGCACACCCGGGAGATAGTCCGGGTCCGGAATGGCTATGCCCAAAGTAGCGGGAATGGTTTCCAGAATGACTGCCGCCACGTCCCGTTTGGAGAGAGCCGCTTCCAGAGCTACAAGGTCATTGAAGGGAATCTGTTGGAAATCTGGGAACTGGACCTTGAAAGGGTCCCGATATTTAGGATCGCCGGCGGCCAGGGCCAGGCCCGTATGGCCGTGGTAACCACCTTTAGCGGAGATTATCCGGGTCTTGCCCGTATAGCCCCGAGCGATTTTCAGGGCCGTGTCTACCGCTTCGCCACCGCTGACACCGAAAATAGTGTAGTTAAGGTCTCCAGGCATCAACTCCGCCAGCCTGGCCGCCAGTTCCGCTCGCCAGCGACTCATAAGATGGTGGTTGCCAATGTCCACCTCTTCCAGGGCTTCCTTCAAGGTCTCAATGATTTCCCCATTGCGGTGTCCCAGATTGAACACCCCACCATTGCAATGGAGGTTGAAAAGACGCTTTTCCCCCTCCAGGTCGTACAACCAGGGGCCTTCCCGTCGCCCCATCACGAAGTCCATACCGTATTTTTCAAAAAAGGCCACCTTACCGGAAGAAACATGCCGGCGAAAATTGTCAATGGCTTCGGCTTTATTCATAAGCTCTCCCGTTTGTTACTGATTTTAGGCGTATTTAAGGCGTGGGAGAATTTTTTACAAGGGGGAAGGATGGAGAAGGGAGACTGGAGAACGGAGACCGGAAACAGTAAGCAGGAAGAAAGAGTGCAGGGTATCTATGTTTCTAGGTATCTATGAAAAAACAATAGGTTATGGTGATTTTCCGGTTTCCGGGTTTCCGCCAAAAGGCGGACCTGACGGCAGGTCGGAGCGGCG
>CAYXZO010000114.1:0-3636 GCA_964469505.1 uncultured Lentisphaeria bacterium
GCGATGATGTGCCAGATACCCCACCAAGCGGCGATAATAGCCATACCACCTAGTCCAGCGAAAAAGTTGAAGATCAGCACCAGGCCCAGCGCCGAGTTCTGAATGCCCACTTCGATGGACACGGCTTTAACGTCAGGGTAGGGGAGTTTGGCCAGCTTGCCGGCCCAGTAGCCTAAACTCAATGCCAGGGCGTTATGGATGAAAACCACTAGTATCACCACGTTGATGACCTTTAGAAATATGTCCCAGTTGGCCTTGAGGGCCAATGCCACTACCGCGATAAAGGCCAGGAAGGAAAAAATCCGGAAAGGTTTCTGGATTTTCGCCGAAAGGTTGGGGAAGTAGTGCGCAATGGTCATCCCGATGGCCATGGGAATGCCCAAAATGATGAAAATGATCTTGAACACATCCAGGGGACTGAGACTTACCGCCCGCAAGATGGGCGCGGTGTAAGGGTTCAAACTGCCCCAGATGGACAGGTTCAAAGGGGTCATGACGATAGCCACTGCGGTTGAGACGGCTGTCATACTGATTGAAACGGCCACGTTGCCCCGGGCCAGGTAGGTCATGATGTTGGAAAGGTTGCCGCCGGGGCAAGCCGCGATGAGAATCATTCCCAGCGCTATGGAAGGTGTTGGTCTAATGAGCATGGTGAGGAAGTATGTGAACATGGGCAGCAGAATAAACTGGGCGAAAAGGCCGATGGCGGGGGCCTTGGGATCCACGAAAATGCGTTTGAAATCCTCCACTTTCAGGTTCAAGGCCACCCCCAACATCATAAGACCGATGACCAGGTTCAAGGCGGCCAGTGACTGAGGGTTGAAGTTCAGTCTGATTTGGTCGATGGTTGCGGCATCCATATTATCCCTCCGGTTCCTGGTGCATTTTCTTGAAATGCAGAAGGCCCGGAGCCCACATGTGCTTGACCGGATCCACGTCCACGTGAATTACGGCCGGTTTGTCGGCGTCCACACATCGCTGCAGAGCCGCTCTGAGTTCATCGGGGCTGGCCACCCTTTCTCCGTGGGCTCCCATGGCTTCCGCCAGTTTATCCCATTCTATCTCCCCTAGGTCTGTATTGATTGTTTCCTCGGGGGAGAGAGACTTCTTAATCATGGTTTTCATGGGTTTAAGTGCGAATTGCTGGTTGATTTTCACCATCCCCCATTGCTTATCACTGCACACCAGATAGATAACCTTCAGGTTGTTGCGAACCGCTGTTTCTACCTCCTGGGGGTGAAATCCGAAAGCGCCGTCCCCGATAATGCAATACACCCGTTTGTCGGGGCGCGCCACCGCCGCTCCCAGGGCCTGTCCCACGCCCGCTCCTAGCATCCCGAAATGATGGGTGGCCAGTTGAGTGTTGGGTACCCGGATCTGATGGTAGAAATGTCCCCACACGGCCGTATTGCCGCCGTCAAAAACCACGATGTCGTCATCATTGAAGAATTCGCTACACACGGCTCCCACATGGGCGGTGACCATGGGAGCGGAAGTGTCCTGTAATTTCTCGTCCAGTTTGGCCCGATCTTTATCCCGCTCCTTGGCCAGGCTGGCCACCAGGGGACGTCTTTTGGTCACGATGGGATCTAAATCTTCTTGCTGCAAGCGCTCCAGAAGGAGCCGGAGAAAAACACGGACATCGGCCAGAATGGGTAAATCTACCGGACGGTTCAACCCCAGGATTTCCTCGTCGATGTCTACTTGTATAAGTTTCTGCTCCGCCGGCGATTTCCAGTAAGGTGCTTTACCCCACCAGTCCGTTTCGCCCAGATTAGAACCCAGGCAGAGTACCACATCCGCGGCGTTCCGGACATCCGTACAAGCTTTGATATGCACCATAGGCCAGGCCAGGGGAGAAGTTTCTGGCAGCACTCCCCGTGCCGCCCAGGAAGTGGTCACCGGGGCGTGAAGTTTTTCCGCTAGTCGAGCCAGTTCATCGTAAGCTGCAGCGTGGATAATGCCGCTTCCGGCATGAATCAGAGGCAGGCGGGCTTGCAGCAGCATCCGGGCCGCTTTTTCCACTTCGTCGTGGGAGGGGTGTAACGGTTGAGTACGGCGATACTGATTGGGTCGAAGAATGGGAACGGGGGTCGTTTTACCATTCATCAAATCCTCGGGTACGTCGAGATGTACCACCCCCGGACGGCCGCGATAGCTGATTCGCAGTGCTCGGCGCATGAGCTCCGGAATGCGTTCAAAACTGGCGGCGGAACCGGACCACTTGGCCATGGGTTTAATGACTCCCACCTGATTAAAGTACTGGTAGGTGCCGCCCCGGTCGGGGTAGGTGATACCCCGCCGGCGGGAGCTGGTGATTACCAGGACCCGATTGCCTTCCCCGTTCTCCACGGCGATACCGGCCAACACGTTGGCCACTCCGGGACCGTTGCTGGCCATGCAGACGCCCAGTTTGCCGGTCAAGCGCGCATAGGCTCCTGCCATGTGGGCCGCGGTGGCTTCGTGACGGGGAGTAATCAATTCAATGCCATACTTTTTGAAACTACTGTAGAGCCCGAAATAGGTGCCGTCGATAATGCCGAATACTTTTTCCACGCCTTCCGCGTGGAGCATTTGGGCGATGATTTCTCCACCAGTGATTGTGGCCATTTTCTCTCCCAATTTTGGTTTAGTTCGGTGCTGCAGGCGGTCGCAGAAATTGATGAATCAATTCGACCACCTGGTCCAGCTCTGCTTCAATGGTATTCTCGTCGAATTCTCCCATTAGCTGGAGATATTCGCGCAATCTGATCTTGAAGTGTTCCGAAACCAGGGAAACCATGAGAACAATATAGAGGCTGTTGATGAGAAAAGCGGCCAGGTTCACGTTGAGGTCAGCACGGACAATCCCCTGGCGAATACCCTGGTGTAGTAGATTTTTCAGATGGTCAGCGGTTTTTTTCTCCACTTCCAGCGTTAATTGTCTAGCGAAGTTTTCCATACCGGCCGAGGAGATGTTCAGATAGAGCCTTACGTATTCCGGATATTGGCGGGCGAAAGCGGTTCCCTGGTGGAAGATATGTTCCACCTGCCGGTAGATGTCCCAGTTGGTATCCATGGTGCCATAGATGGCCTGACGTGAGCGCCGGAGCCCGTCCCGGCAGACATAGAGGTAGAATTCTTCTTTACTGGCGAAGTAGTTGTAGAGGGAGCCTTTGGCCACGCCGGCAGCGGTGGCAATGGCGGCCATGTCGGTTTGGTTATAACCCCTTTCGGCGAAGACCTTGGCAGCGGTGCGGAGGATCTTTTCCCGCTTAGTTTCCGACAGAGTAAAAAAGGTATTTTTGGGCATTTCACCCTCCGTTGTATTCCTGACTGACCAGGCAGTCACCGGTATATAGGGCCAATAGTTGGTAAAAGGCAAGTATTTTTTCCACTTTGCCAGCCCACGCGGGCTTACTTGATAGCCGCAACGAGATTGATGGGGTGAGTCTGGTGCTTTTATCTTTTTTTGAAGAATATTGACGTCGCGGACGGTTTTAGGCTTTACACCCCGCTCGTTGAAGAAGAAGGTAAAAAAGGAGACCGGAGCCCCGACCAGTCGGGGTCGGAAGGAAAAGGGAAACGGGAAACAGTAAATAGGAAACAGGAAGAACGGAGGACGGATAAATTTGTAGGGGCGAATGGCTATTCGCC
>CAYXZO010000115.1:0-3626 GCA_964469505.1 uncultured Lentisphaeria bacterium
TCTTCGAGATGGTACTGGCGGACAACACTGGTTATCTCACCTGCCGCTGGTTCAACGGCGCCAAGTGGTTGGCCCGACGCTTCAAACGCGGGATGCTACTTGCGGTGAGTGGGCGAGTGGAATTCTACCATGGCCTACAAATGGTGCATCCCGATTTTGATTTCATTTCGGATGATAATACCGACCCACTGAACACTGGTATCATCGTGCCCTTGTATCCCTCTACCATGAAGCTACGTAGTCTAGGGTTGGACAGTCGCGGTTTCCGGCGGGTTTTGAAACCCCTATTGCCACAGGCTCTGCCGCTGCTGCAGGATTCTTTACCGGAGGAGCTGTTGACTCGCGAAGATTTGCTTCCCCTCCAGGAAGCTTTAGCGGAAGCCCACTTCCCGGCCTCTCTGGAGAATTTGGAGCGAGCCCGCCGGCGACTCAAGTTCGAAGAATTGTTTTACCTTCAGTTGATTTTGGCTTTGCGTCGTCATAGCCGGGGGCAGAAAGCTAAGCCTCATCGTTATCAGCAACCGGGAGCCGTTCTCGAATCCCAGTACAAACGCTTGCCATATGAGTTGACCAGCGCCCAGAAACGGGTGATGCGGGAAATATGGGCTGATTTGAAGAAACCCAGTCCTATGAATCGTTTGCTGCAAGGAGAAGTCGGTTCCGGCAAGACAGTGGTGGCCTTCCTGACCGTGGCCATTGCCGCCGGTAATGGGTATCAGAGCGCTTTCATGGCGCCCACCGAAATTCTGGCGGAACAACATTTCCAGAACGCCCGCCGTTTTTTCGCAGGCTCACCGGTAAAAACCGCTCTGCTGCTAGGGGCCCAAAAGGCAAAAGAAAAGGAAGCGGTACGCGCCGGTTTGCGGGCCGGAGAGATTCACCTGGTGGTGGGAACCCATGCTCTAATTCAGGAAACGGTGAACTATCAACGGCTGCAGCTGGTGATCATCGACGAACAGCACCGCTTCGGCGTACTCCAGCGGGCGGAACTGATTCGCAAGGGCTTGCTGCCCGATGTTCTGGTGATGACGGCTACGCCCATTCCTCGAACTCTTACACAAACCCTTTACGGAGATCTGGCGGTTTCCGTGCTGGATGAATTGCCGCCTGGCCGGCAGCCCATTATCACCCGCAAGGTGGAAGTGGCTCAGCTCCCCCAGGTGTACGAATTCGTACGGAAGGAACTTCAGGCCGGCCACCAAGCCTATGTGGTTTATCCTCTTATCGAAGCTTCGGAGAAGATGGATCTGGAAGCAGCCGAGAAGGGGTTTCGCTTTCTCCAGGAGGAAGTTTTCCCAGAATTCAAGTTGGCGTTGTTGCACGGTCGGATGAACGCTCAGGAGAAAGAGGCAGTGATGGCCGAGTTCGTGGCGGGGCGGGTCCAGATGCTGGTGAGTACCACGGTGATTGAGGTGGGAGTGGACGTGCCCAACGCCACTATCATGATCATCGAGAACGCAGAACGCTTCGGGCTGTCCCAGTTGCACCAGCTTCGAGGCCGGATCGGGCGGGGTAGCCGGCGCGGGGTGTGCATCCTGGTGACGCGAAAGATTACCGAAGAATCTCAACAACGGCTGGCCATCATTACCGCCACCACTGATGGCTTCCGCATTGCCGAGGAAGATTGGAAACTGCGTGGCGGCGGGGACATTTTCGGTACGCAGCAGCATGGTTTCCCAAAACTGAAGGTCGCTGATTTATTCACCGATCAGCCCATTTTGCAAGCGGCCCGCCGGGCGGCTTTTGATCTGGTGGAGCGGGATCCCCAGCTCCGGAAGCCGGAACACGCCGGTTTGCGGACTAAATTGCTGTCCGATTATCGTTCCATGCTGGATTTAGCGGAGATTGCTTAGGCAATTGGGGGGAAACTTTAAACATAGACCTTGCTGCCATTTTTTACCTCTCAGCAATTGCGAAACAATCTGCTGTAAATCCCACATTAAAGTTTCATCAGTACTTTTTTTATGAGAGTTGGATATGGTTGATGGCGTGGTAATTAAGTTGCTAGCGTAAAGAATATAAGGTCAGCTATTGCATTGTTTTCCTCATTTATGGAACGTGTTTATGTAACAACCAGGTTACCAGACGAACGATCAGCTCTTTATCGGTTGGGTGACTTTCCGCAATTAGCAAAGTGATGGCCACTAAAGCTTCTTCTGAAATACGTTGTTGGCCATCGTCAAGATATAGCGCATTGTTTTTCTCGAGAAACCAAAGGAATAAGGAAGCAGCAATTCGTTTGTTGCCATCTACAAAGGGATGATTTTTTACCAGGAAGTATAGCAAATGGGCTGCTTTTTTCTCCAGGCTAGGATACACTTCTTGTCCCCCTGCGGTTTGGAATACAGCAGCTAGGGCACTTTCAAGTCCGGCATCCTTCTCTCTACCAAAGAGAGTATTGTCTTGAAAGCGTCGCTGCAAAATAGCGACTAGTCGTCGTGCTTCATCCATTGTAAGCTGCTCGATTTGAGTGGATACGACATTGGGGGGATCCAGGTGGCCATGGTCAAAATCGTCAAGCAGATCCAAAGCGTGGCTGTATTCATTTAGTATCTGCAGAATAGCAGAGGCTTCATCACTTGAAAGTCCTCGGTGATTAGCAACACGAGCAACTAACCGAATTGTTTTTCTCAGTTCCTTTAATCGACGTTGGTTTGTGGTATATCCTTTGAGAAGATGATCGCGTAAAACTTTAGTGGCCCAGATTCGAAACTGTGTCCCACGCAAGGAATTGACTCTATAGCCGACGGAGATAATGGCATCCAAGTTGTAAAATTCGACCTGACGAACAACCCGGCGTCCACCCTCCTGTTGAACTGTTGCAAATTTTGCAACAGTTGACTCTTTGTCTAGCTCGCCGCTTTGAAAAATGTTATTCAAGTGCCTGGAAATGACCGACTTGTGGCGCTCAAACAGATCCGCCAGCTGATTTAGATTGAGCCATACGGTTTCTTTTACCAGCTGCACTTGCAGAGAGATGGATCCATCAGGTGCCTGGTAAAGAATTATTTTACCATTAGGATCATCAAGGCCTGACGCGTTGTTCCTTTTTTGCTGCTGGATAGAATGCTTCTGATGATTTTTTATGGGCATTGTTTTATAAAGTAACGGAAGAAAGTGCTATAATAATTTCAATTTGTACCCTCCCGATGCTAATCTGCGGAAAAATATGTCTGGATTTTTAAGAACTTTACCCAGCACATTTGTTTTAAAAAACTCAGGATACTATTCGCTTAACACTGAACAGTTTACGGCCAAGGGTTGGGTGGTAATTCAGCCAGAAAAACCTCGGCCATCCGTTCCATTAGTTCTTGATCCTCGGCTGAGAAGCGATCCAGACGCGGGCTGTCAAGGTCCAGTACCCCCAGCAGTTGGGACTCTTTAATCAACGGCACTACCAGTTCCGACTGAGATGCGGTGTCGCAGGCGATATGCCCAGGGAAAGTATGAACGTTGGGCACCCGAATGGTACGACGTTCCTGGGCGGCAGTGCCGCATACCCCCTTGCCTAAAGCTATCCGCACGCAGGCCGACTTACCTTGAAAAGGACCCAGCACCAGTTCCGCCCCTTTCAGGCGGTAAATCCCGACCCAGTTAAGATCGGGGATTTGCTGGTAGATCCAGGC
>CAYXZO010000116.1:0-3542 GCA_964469505.1 uncultured Lentisphaeria bacterium
AAAATTTGAATCTTTGGTATTTACACATCCTAAGCTACTTCTGATCCTGCATAAAACGGCGACGGTACCGTGGGATAAACCCGAAAAATATGCCGGTAAACTTCCTCCGCCCGGGCCTGGACCTCATCTTCGGAGTATAAGTCCACAGGTAGGCCGGTCTTGTCATCCCAGAGAAAATCGCGAATGGTCAATCGCACCGCATCACGCGTAGCTTCCTTCTCCCGCCAGTGATCGATACGCAACTTTTCCTTCTTCAACTTTTCCAATAACTCCACGGCAACTTGCTTGATGCGCCGAATCTCCCTGGCATTCAAATCCGGTTTCCGTAAAAGATCGAAAATTGCCAGGGATTCTTCATCCAAGCCTTCCTTAATGGCTCGTTGCTCTTCTTCATCCAGGGCAGCAGAAAGACGCATTAATTCTTCAAAAGTCTTCTCAATGGTAACCCGATCCTTTTCCCGATTATACTCCTCTACAATACGCTCATAATGCTTCTGGAAATCGGCACGTAAAGGATTCTGCGCCAACAATCGCCGTAAACGCTTTTCAATCACATGCCGTAGATTCTGCACCAGCGTCCTCTTACCCGGACTGCGTTCAAACTCCCGTCGCAAACGCTCGAAATCGATCTTGCTGATGTCATAAGGTGGGGGGCTCTCGGAAATAGATTGACCAACAGTATCAATAGCCTCATCCACTACTTCGTGTAATTGCTTGATGATGTCGCTAATGTCCGCCTGTTGGCGATCATCTTGCAAGCTCTTGTAAATGATATTGATGGCTTCGTACGGTAAACGGTACCGGTTAACCCCCGGCAGATTGATGCAAGCCTTGAACTTCTTGAACACTTCCCGACACATGACTTCGAAACGCTTGCGGGTCTCGTCGCTTTCATTGGCGGCCTCCTTGGCGGCCAGAATGGCGGCGTTGCGCTCAAAACCAGAGGAATCCATAATAGCCTGTAACGATGCCCCCCGCTTGGAAAGGAAATTCTCCACCAGCGCGATGGATTCTCCTAAATCATCCAGCAGTTCATCAACTGGCTGAGCGGGATTTATCTGCTTGTCTTTTTCATGACCTTTATCTGCTGTTCCAGCAAAGGTGGCCAGGGCTTTACGCAGATGTTTCAGGATGCCGCAGTAATCCACGATTAAGCCGTTGTTCTTGCCCTCATTAACCCGATTAGCCCGGGCGATGGCCTGCATGAGGGTATGGGCTTTAAGGGGTTTATCCAGGTATAGATTGGCCAGGCTGGGCACATCGAAACCGGTGAGCCACATGGCGCAAACGATGGCGATGCGAAAAGGATGCTCTTCTTCCTTGAAAGCCTCATCCAAGGGCATGCGCTGCAAGTTGCGAAACTGCGGTTTTTCCCGCAGCGCCGGCGGCAATTCCATCCCCTCTTTAATCAACCGCCGGTGGGGTTTGATATCCAGGCCCCACTTGCGGAATTTCTCCACTTCCCCCTGCTCTTCGCTGATAACCACCGCCATGCGGGTCTGACGCATCCATTCCAACTGGCGCTTGCGAAACATTTCTTCCTGCTCATCCCGGGCGGATCCGATACTCGTCATCAACTCCGCGATGCGTTTGTGCCAGTAGTGGGATATCAAATCGTACATCCGCACGCAGGTGATTTTATCGATGCAAACAAGCATGGCTTTGCCGCTCTCCCAGGCGTTGGAGTAATGCTCCACGAAATCCCGGGCGATCTGATCGAGACGTTTCTGGGCCGTGATAATGTGGTACTCTCGCTTCAATTCCCGTTCTAGCCGCTGCTCCACATCGATATTTTCCAGTTCCAGGGCCTCCAGTTTTTCCGCGATGCGCTCATTGAGGTCGCCGATGGCTACTCCCAGCTTGGCGCCCCGGGCGTCGTAATACAAAGGCACCGTGGCGCCGTCTTCCACGGCCCGCTGGAAATCGTAAGTGGAAACATATTCACCGAACACCCGGCGGGTGATTTCATCATTCTTGAAAAGGGGCGTACCGGTGAAGCCGATATAGCTGGCGTTGGGCAGGGCGTTGCGCATGTTGAGGGCCAGCAGGCCGTACTGGGTGCGGTGGGCTTCATCGGAGATGACGATGATGTCGTCACGCTCGCTGTAGGGCCGATCCGGCTCCACCTTCTCATTGAATTTGTGAATCAGGGAGAAGATGTAAGCTTTCTGTTGCCGTAACAATTGGTTCAAATGGGCAGCGCTGGCGGCCCGACAGGGATCGCGGTCGTTATCCACCACCCCACAGCCGGCAAAGGTCTTGTAGATCTGGGTATCCAGGTCGATGCGGTCGGTGAGAATAAGAAAAGTGAAATTACCCCCCAGTTTGCGGTGCACTTTACGGGTGAAAAAGACCATGGAATAGCTTTTCCCCGCCCCCTGGGTATGCCAGAAAACTCCCAGTTTGCCATTTCGATTTTTGCGATCCCGCACCGCCTCCACGGCCCGGTTGACGCCCAGGAACTGATGATTGCGAGCGATGATTTTGCGGGTTTCGGAGCCGGACTCATCGAAGAGGATGAAATTCTCAAGTAAGTCGATGAAGTTGGTCTTATTGCACACCCCTTTGAGAAGCGTTTCCATACTCACCACCCCGGGGTCTTCTTCCGCCAGCCGCTTCCAGTCCTGGAAATGTTCATAGCGGCTGAAGATGGACCCCAGCCGGGCCTCCACCCCATTACCCAGGATGACAAAGGCGTTGTGGTGGAACAGGTGAGGTATGGTGTCTTTGTAATCGCTCAGATTACGCTCATAGGCCAGGCGAATATCCCGGTGGATGTTTTTCAATTCCATGAACAGCAGAGGCAGGCCGTTGACGAAACCCACGATATCCGCCCGGCGGCGATAGAGGTCGCCCCGCACCCACAGCTCCCGCACGCAGAGGAAGTGATTATTCTCCGGCCGGTCATAGTCGATCACCCGTAACCGACGCTTCTCCCTTTCCCCTTTGGAATTGCGGTAGGTGACGGGAACGCCGTCCCGGATCAGGAAATATTTCTCCCGATTGGCGGCCAACAGGCTCTGACTGGTGGTAGTACTGGTCAGTTGCCGTATAGCTTCCTCGTAGGCGCTATCAGGTAAATCGGGGTTGAGTTTAATCAAGGCTTGCCGTAGATAGCGGGTCAGCACCACTTCCCGATGGGAAGCTCGGCCCAATAGACTATCCGGCCCGAAATCCTCATTATTGTAGGCGTAAACCGATTCCCAGCCGAGGCTTTCCAGGTAGTCGGCGGTGGTTTGTTGGACGAGAGAGTCTTCAGTGAAGTGTGAAGTTTGAAGTGAGAAGTTAGAAAGCAAGGGCTTATTCTCCGATGGGTCTGGGCATTTTAATCATAGTTTACATTGGTTAACTAAATTCATCGTCAGGTTATATTCCATACACTTTGAGCAATTTCAAATTCGGTCATTAATCTAGAAAGGAACGGGGGAAGTGAGAAGTGAGAAGTGAGAAGTGAGAAGTGGGAAGTGGGATTTTTGAAGTGGGAAGTCAATTGTGTTTGCTCCGGAGTTTTTTGATGATGCTGGTTAGGATGCTGATTAATT
>CAYXZO010000117.1:0-3500 GCA_964469505.1 uncultured Lentisphaeria bacterium
TAAATAGATCTGGGAGTCGGAAAAAGGCAGAAGCCACAACTGCCGGATGACCTTTGAAGAAATTTTGCAAGTCACTAGTAGGCCCCAAAGTGCCATCGAAGATATGGGGTGTGGTGGAGGAGTTGTTTACTTTTCTTTCCATTATAAGTTGGTACTTCAATTCCTCTCGGATAACCCTAGCGGGCCAATACTTAAATATTTTTCACTCAATTTGTTTATTCCTTCTGCGATTTGCAGCGGGGTTTTAATGGGAGCTAGAGGAGCCTCCCGCTGAGCCGCCTGGGGCATATCTTTGAATAATGCACTAGAGGGATCTTGAATCCACACCTTACCGCCGTTCAAAATAACGGTATGCGTCCCCTGGGCTCCATCATCCAGCATTCCAGAGAGAACGACGGCCGTTAGGTTTGTTTTAAAGGCCACAGCGGCAGCCTCAAAGATTTGATCGATAACCGGCCGGAAACGAGGGCGCTCAAGGTGGGGCGAGAATTTGAAGGCTCTTGTTCCAGCCTGGAAGAGAGTTTGTTTATCCCCAGGTAGGAAATACACACGTCCGCCACTTATAACCCGACCCTCAGTGGCGGGCAGGGGGCGTTGTCGAACCTGATTAGCTAGGGTAAAATCAACCATAAATTTGAAACCCGGCCTGTGGTGCATTGCGATTAGAATGGGAATGTGGGGGAATTGCAGGTGTTTGAAAATGGAGCGTAACGCCACATCGCCCCCGGCCGAACACCCCAGAATTACCAAGTGCTCCCAGCGAAGAAACAACCTCCTTTGTTTCAAAAAAGAGAAGAAGGTTTCTAGAGAAGGGTCGGATCGCTGTGCTAAGAAGCGGTTGGTGTTGACCCGTTGACGCTGCTGCTGTAAAGAATCGGCCAGCTCTATCAGCCAGGACTGGTGTCCTACAGAACCACCACCGATACAGGTTATCTGGCCGATGGCTCGGAGTAAAGGATCCTGAAAAAACGGCGCCATCTATTAATAATTTGTAGTCCATTTTGAAGTAGACATCCGTCCTCCGACCAGTCAAACGTGGGGGAAGATGTTTTCCACATTCAAAAGAATTAATAAACCCTCGCGGTTGTTTTCCTCCTCGGCCCAATGAATTACGGCTTTGATGTAGTCCTGATTGACTCCCTGAATCATAGGAGAAGTGGATTGAAGTTCACGGCGGGGTACATGATAAATCTTGTCGATACGATCCACTAGTAACCCCACCGGTTGTCCTTTGACTTGAAATACGATTACACGGCTTTCTTCGCCTTGTTCGCGCGCAGAAAAGCCAAAACGCTGCCTTAAATCAACCACGGGTGTAATGTTTCCTCGGAGGTTCATGACACCAGCAAAGTACGAAGGGACATTTGGGACCCGTGTTATATCGGGGATTCGAGTGACTTCTTGGACTTCTTCAATTTGTAGACCGAACATTCTATCTGCCAACAGGAAAGCCAAAATATCCACCAAGTCTTGATCGTCTTTGATAGCGGATGTGCTTTCGGTTTCTGGAGGAGCGGGTCCCTTTTTTAGCTCCTTGGCAGGAGCGGCAGAATCAGCATTGGCAGGCTCAGCGGTGGAAACGGGTGCTGAGTGTTTCTCCGGGGGTGGTATTTCTTGCTCAGCTTTAGCAACTTCTTTTACTTGTTTTACTTGGGCCTTCTTTTTCTGGGCTACTAGTTCTTTTAAGCTGGGTTTTTGAGCTGGCGGTGGAGCTGTATCCTGCTTGGCTGATCCGGCACCAGTAGGCTTTGTGGCGGGGGAAGGGTCTGGAGGGCTTGATGGTTTCTTTTCTTTGGGTTTTTTCGGTTCCTCTTTGGCAGCTTTGGCCAACTTTCGTAATTTCAATATGTCCATAAGGATTCCCTCCCAATTCCCCCAAAAGGATGCTGAAAACAGGACGGGTATTTATTCCGCATTATTTTCCAGGTATATGATGTTTTTGGCCGCTTCTCGCACGCAGTCATCATCCACGATTTTCTGCTCCCGATCCATGGCTTCCAGTAAAGAGAAGTTCGCGATGTGGTTAATCACCCGCGGGAAACCGTGGCTAAGAGAATAGATAAGCTTTACCGCCTCCGGAGTGAATAGTTCCTCCCCTTGATATCCGCTAGTACGGGCCCGATGCATTAAGTAGGGACCGACCTCTGCTTCCTCCAGAGGGTGTAAGCGGATGGTGAAACGCACCCGCTGGATAAAAGCCCGGTATGCTCGGTGCCGCAACCGCTTTTCAAGTTCCAACTGCCCGAAAAATAGAATGGAAAGCAGGTTGCGATCGTCTAATTGGAAATTGCTGAGTAGGCGGAGTTCTTCAATGGCACGGGAAGGCAAAACCTGGGCTTCATCAATCAGCAGGATAGGGTATATACCTTCCTGATAGAATTGGGTAATGGCACTCTGTATTCCCGATATCAGAGCACGCTTATACCGCGGGGGCTTTTCCTCCAGCCATTGGCGATATATCTCTTGCAGTAATGCCCCGGGGGATAAGCGGGGGTTTAGTATCCAGCAGATTCTGTATCCTTCCCCCAGTGAGTCAACCAGGTAACGGGAAAGAACGGTCTTACCTGAACCGGTATCCCCCAACACTAAACCCAACTCGTATTGCTCCACTGCATAGCGCAACCATTCCAGAGTTCGCTTGTGAGTATCACTGGCGAAGAAAAAGCGCGGATCGGGAGTCAGGCCAAAGGGCTCGGTTTCAAAACCGAAATAATCCCCGTACAAACTCTTTTGCGCCCCTCTGCGAAAGTTATTGGTCAAATCTCAGGTACCTCCCGGATGCGGCTCATAGCCTGGGTTTCACTTTCCGAGAAAATTTTATAAGTGTCCAGAAGAACGAGCAATCGCTTATCCGGCAACAGAGCCACGCCTTCTATGTATCTGTTTTCCACCGCTGAGGAAACTATTTCCGGGGTTGGCATTAATTGCTCCCGCTCCAAACGTAGTACCTCGGTTACCGCATCCACAATCAAGCCCGCGACCAGCCCCCCGGTTTCAACAACTACTATCCTTGTCTCCTTTGAATGTTCCACCTTACCGGGGAAATTAAACCGTTTACGAAGATCGATGATAGGGATGATTTGTCCGCGTAGGTTGACAACCCCTTCGATAAAATCGGGGGTCTGAGGAATCTTGGTAACCTCAATTAGTCGATTTATTTCCTGAACCTGGGCGATATCTACGCCGAAATATTCCTCTCCCAAACGAAAAACTACCAGTTGGACGGAATCCTTGGTAGAGGCAGATGTGGAAGTGTTTGATACGGCTGTAGTGTTCACGAGTTGCCTCCCCTCTTTTTTCTATTTGACGTGAAAAATAATAATCCCATCACCCAGCCCCTAAGCAATTGGATCAATATGACAATCTCAAAAATCGTACCATTTGCTGCTTGTAGTCTTCGAACATTTGGTCTGTTCTTTAGCTCCTGGATATGTCGTGAGCAGGGAATAGAAAGTCAAGTCCAAAAAGTTGTGTAAATTCATCCTCCCTAACTTTGGTGA
>CAYXZO010000118.1:0-3448 GCA_964469505.1 uncultured Lentisphaeria bacterium
ATGCCAATGGGGATTATAGTCTTGCTAGTGGAGCCGCCGCCATTGATTCCGGCTGGGAAGATTTTGATCTGGACGGGTCGACCTGGGTGGAGGACGCGGATGATCAGGATCCCGACGGCACGCGCATGGACGCCGGAGCGTTGTATTACGATCCCCCGCCCCAGGCGCCAGTCCTGAGCCTGGATCTTTGGGGGGCCCATCCGGTGTTGTCCTGGGAACTGGGGGCTGACGAGAACGGATATGTGGACCGGGATATTCATCATTTCCGGATCTACAAGTACTACTGGATAAGCCGGACAGAACAGCGGGTTGAGTATGTCAACAATTACACTTCACAATCTTATACCGATTATGAATTCAATTTGGAAGGTCGCGGTACCCAGCGGGCCACCTACAAGGTTCAAGCCTATGATAATCTCAACCAGTCCTCCCCCTGGTCCAATAGTCGTAGTACAAGGGGGACAATCACTCTATCCAAACCTTCCACCTTGCCGGCGAAATATGAACTGAGCTCGGCTTTCCCCAATCCCTTCAACAACACGGTCAGTTTCAATTACGCTTTGCCCCTGGTTTCGGATGTGGATATCAGGGTTTATGATTTGCAGGGTCGCTTGGTGTACCAGGAGCTGCAGGTGAACCAGCCGGCGGGCAGATATGTTCTTGACTGGGACGGCCGGAATTGGGTTGGTAGTGAAGTTCCCAGTGGAGTGTATTTGATCATTCTGCGGGCCGAAGGTCGCGGTGAGCGCGAGGGTTATGACGGTCCCCGTGACTTTACCGCCCGGCGCAAGGTGTTGTTGGTGAAGTAATCACTGTAAGACGGAAATCTTCCACTCCGTATGAGAAATCCGGGGGCCCTGCGGGACCCCCGGGCCGTGTTCGACCACCGGGAAAAGCCCGGTCCCCGAGCGGTCCCCGAGCGTAGCCGAGGGGACCAGCCGAAGGGACCGGCGAAACTATTTTTAGTAATCCCGGTGATCACGTCCCGACGGGTCGGGATCGATCACCGGGTAGTGATCGACCACCGGCTTAACTGTCATTGCGAGTCCGCCGCCAGGCGGGCGAAGCAATCCCCAGCGATTACTAAGCGAGGGTTCGGGTTCAACGTTACTGGGTGCTTCACCTCGCTCCGACCGGTTTTCCGCCGGCTGGTCACGCCAGGGGGCGGATTCGCCTACCGGCGAACGGGTCTGCCTTTTGAATGATAGGCGGATCTTCGACCTGTCGAAGGGTCGGACGGCGATAATATGAACTAATCCCGGTGGTCTCGGCTAAGCTCGACCACCGGGCTGTAAGGTCCTCGAGCACTGCCGAGAGGACCGTCGAAACTATCTTTAGTAATCCTGGTGATCTCGACTGAGCTCGATCACCGGAACGCGGGTCCCCGAGCGTGGCCGAGGGGACCGGCAGAAGGGACCGGCGAAACTATCTTTAGTAATCCCGGTGATCTCGATTGTGCTCGATCACCGGGCTGGGATCGATCACCGAGTTGAGCTTGACCACCGGTATAACCAGAAGTTAGAAACTGGATGATAAAGCTTAGAAATTTCATAAAGTTTATGAATATTTATCCAGCAGCGATAATGTTACTGGGTTCTAATCGGGAGGTTATGATTTAGACCACTGGGATTATTGATAGGTGATAGTTGGTCATGTGACTGGGGAAGTGAAGAATCATGAACTGGCTGATCGTGATAGTAATTATTCTCGGGCTTTACTCAGCAGTGGTGGTGTATTTCAACCTGCGTTATCCGGAACTGCATTGGCGTCCTTTCCCCCAGCCGGCTGAATTGCGTTTCCCGGCCGGTTTTCTATGGGGCGTGGCCACCTCGGCCCATCAGGTGGAAGGGGGGTGTGATAACAACAACTGGTGGCGCTGGGAGCAGGGCAGTTTCCCTGATGGTACGCCGCATATCCTCCGGAAGCAACGGTCTGGCGTGGCTTGTGATCATTGGAATCGCTTCCGGGAGGATGTCGCGCTGATGAAGGAGCTGGGGGTGCAGGTTTACCGCTTTTCCGTGGAGTGGAGCAAGCTGGAGCCAGAAGAGGGGCGGTTCGACCAGGCGGCTTTCAACCATTACGCCCAGGTGCTGGACGCCCTGGAAGCAGCGGGTATTATTCCCATGCTTACCCTGCATCACTTCACCAATCCCTTGTGGTTCGAGGATCGGGGGGCTTTTGTCCGAGAGGAGAATCTGGAGTATTTCGTGCGGTTCTGCGAAAAAGTATTTCGGGCTTACGGAACCCGAGTGCCCTGGTGGTGCACGGTGAACGAGCCGGCGGTGGTGGCGGTGGAAGGGTATTTTCGGGGCACCTTTCCGCCGGGAGAGCGGAATCCCCAGTTGACGGCCCAAGTGTTGTTAAACTTACTGCGGGGGCATGTCCGGGTTTACCGGCGCTTGAAAGAACTGCCGGGAGGCACCAAGGTTCAGATCGGAATTGTGAAAGATATCTTCATGTTCGATCCCTACCGGCACTGGCATCTGGGAGATTGGCTCACCGCCCGCCTGCTGGACAAGATTTTCAATGGCTTGAGCCTGGAATATCTCAAAACCGGCGTTTTTAAAATAGTATTACCGGGGTTTATGAACATTACCGTGGAAGAACCGGAAGCGGTGGGTACATTGGACTATCTGGGATTGAACTGCTACTCCCACATGCCCATCGCCCTGACCTTCAAACCACCCTTTTTCGACATGCGTTTACGGGAAGATGAGATACCCACCGATATGCCTTACACCATGTACCCCGAGGGACTTTATCGGGCTGTGCAGTGGGCGGCGGAGCTGGGAGTACCGATAATCGTCACCGAGAACGGTATCGCTGACGCCCGGGATGATCGCCGGGGGCGCTTCATCCGGGAGTATTTGACGGCCCTGCACCAGGCCATTGAGGACGGTTACGATGTGCGGGGGTACTGCTACTGGTCCCTCATGGACAATTTCGAGTGGACTTATGGCTACGACATGAAGTTCGGGTTATATGAAGTGGACTTCAGCACTCAGGAGCGGCGTTTGAGGAAAGGCGCAGAGGTGTTCAGACGGATTGTAGCTGGAAATAGTGTAGTTAGTCTTTAGAGTATTTTTTTGTTTTTTAAAGAAAGTTGACGCCGGGGACGGTTTTAATCGTCACACCCCGCTTGAAAAGGGCGGTTACCTCCTGACAGCCGATGGCAGAGGCATTTCTCGCAAAGAACGCAACGTACACAAAGGGAGAAAAGGGAGAAAAGGGGCAAGGGTATCTAAGTTTCTAGGGTATCTAAGGTAAAAAAACAAAATGTTATGATCTGGGTTCTCCCGGTGATCTGAGTGACTTTGTGAGGACTTTTTTATATGCTGATATTCATTCGTTGCCAACGTTTTATTCAAGATCAATATCGCCTAGACTTCATGTGCAGCCGTTGCGTCCTTAGCGAGAGACTTCTTTAGTGTACTCCGCCGCGCAACCA
>CAYXZO010000119.1:0-3444 GCA_964469505.1 uncultured Lentisphaeria bacterium
CGTTGGGCCAGGTTGCGTACATCCTCCCCACGATAAGTAGCGGCATCATGTTCAATGACATCCACCAGATCACCGCTGAGGGTATAGATTCTGATTATCGCCCGGGGCGGCAGGTTGCGAAACCATAAAAGTCGCTCTC
Source organism: uncultured Lentisphaeria bacterium (assembly GCA_964469505.1). Taxonomy (GTDB): domain Bacteria; phylum Fidelibacterota; class UBA8477; order UBA8477; family JABMPR01; genus CAYXZO01. Next base: position 140 of record CAYXZO010000119.1, read on the forward strand.
GGGCTCCGCCTCCATCCCACATGGCTCGCGCCCGGTACGGATTGGGGTAAACGGTGACCCGGTATTGGCCTACACTATCCGGAGGAGTGCCTGGGATGACCAGGGTGCGGTTGTCATTGCGGGAGCTTTCCAGGCTGGCTAAGCCCGTAGCCGCGTCCCCCCGATCGAAGGCCGTCACGGCGTATAAACTGCGGTCGGGCCAGCCGCTGTGGACCAACGGATCGGTCCATTTGTAGTGATAATAATGGCCTTTAATCAACACTGAATCGGGCCGTCCGTCAGGGCCCTTGATTCGGATGAGATCAAAACCAGTATCATACCCCACTCCGTCGCCTTTTAAGTCGAACTCTGCCAATAATGAATACTGGGACATATTCCCCTGCGTCTTAGCCCCGCCATAGATGCGGTAGCCAGCGAAGTCCCGCTTACGGCTCAAGGGGTCCTGGGCATATTCGGGACTATTGTCCCAGTAGAGGGTCACTTCACCATCTCCCGGAACTATCAGTAAATTGGGCGAAGGAGGCGGTTCGGGAATGATGTAACGATCCAGCACCCCGTTGCCGTTGAGATCTTCCCCAGGGTCCAATTCGCCGTTTCCGTTCAGATCTTCCCCGTTAAAGGCCTTCTGAGCCCAGTCGGCATTGGCTCGCAAATCGGCTCGGCGAGTAAAATCATCGGAAAGTCCTGTGTGGGACCAGGGAGCAGCCACTACGGCGAACACTACGTGCACCGAGTCGCCAGGAGGTAAAATCCAGTCTTCTCCCTGGCGTATCGTTCCAAACGGACCGGCCGAGAGCAGCATCATCCAGGAGTTGGGATCACTCATCCAGGGTTCTTCCTGGGGTAAACTGCCGTCGTAAAAAGGCGAGGAAGAAAGCTTCTCATAGCGCTGGGCATCGTCGATGGGCATATTGAAGTAAGGGTAGTTCTGATTCTCCGCCAGATTCCAGCGCCACTGATTGTAATAGACCTCCCAGTCCCCCTCCGGATCACCCACATACCGGGCCCGTTTCCCTGGTCCGTAAAGCACTTTCAGGCCGAAGTAAACCTGCGACCAGCCATCGTCCCCGTCATAATCGAACTGGTAGGCGATGTCTCGGGGGTAGCCGTTGGCGTCGTAAGAGCGATCGAAACCGTTGATGTTATCGTACCAGGTAAAACCGCTGCCCGGTTCCCAGCGGCTGCGATAATTCATGTTGTTGATGGAAGCGTCGGCCCACAGCCCCACGTAAAGATTCTTCAAATCCCAGCCGAGCCCGTCGATGAGGGGACTGGAATTGACAATGGTATAATCCAGAATCACAAAGGATTCCATGAAAGAATAGCTCCAAGCGTAGGCTTCCAGCCGGATGTCCAGCCCCAGGGGGGTGTGGTTGGGGATGGTTCCGCCACTGCCGTCGGGATTACTCCAGGAAGTGCGCCGGTCGCTGAAGTGGGCGATGAGGTCTTGATGACTCACCGCATTCAGGGAGAAGTAGCGGGCCAGTGGCGAAGTACTGGTGGAAGAAATGGAAGACCGGATCTGGATAGTATCCCCGGTGGAGGGGCTGGTGGTGAATTCGAAGCCCTCCTCACCGTAATTAAAGACACCGTCCACGATGGCCGTGGAAACCCGGGGAGGCTGCTCTTGGCCGTTGACCACCGGAATGGCGCCGATCCATAGACCGCCGTAGCTCATCAGCTCAACCTGTTCCCGGGGAGTACCGTACTGTTTGTAGCGGCAAGACGGCTGGTTGGGATTGTTCCAGCCCTCACCAATGATACCGAAGTTGGTCACAGTCAGCCCCAACTCACCCACAATGGTGTAGTTGTCGTAGTCATCCACCATCGGCTTCGTTAGTGAGCCGTTCTGGGCCAGCAAGCCAACCGCTACCAAGAGTTGGAGTATTGCGTACCTGCTCACGGTAATTTCGAATTTAATGAGCCAGTTATTAAGGAACAAAAATTACTCTTCGGCCCACTACTCTTCTCGGGTACCTTTGTAGGACAATATTTTCCTGTCAAGGCTGCCGCTTCTTTCGACGGTAGTCAGGAGCAGCTGCCTGGCGTATGTTAAACGGAGGACCCAGCATATGAGCAAACCACGGATAGTGATTGCCGGAGCCGGTTTCGGCGGGCTTTGGGCCCTCAAAACCCTGGCAAAGGCTCCGGTAACAATTACACTCATCGACAAGAATAATTACCATACCTTCCTACCCCTCCTCTACCAGGTGGCCGCCGCTGAAATCGGCGCTGATGAGATTGCATATCCCTTGCGAAATCTCCTGCGAAAAATACCCGACGCCCGCTTCGTCATGGCCAATATTACGGACATCGACTGGGAGCATAAAATGGTCTTAACCAGCCGCGCTCCAATTGCATTTGACTATCTGATTTTAGCGTTGGGCAGCCGGGTGCACTACTTCAAAGTTTCCGGCGCCGCGGAGTATGCTTACCCCTTGCGCACGATGAGTCAGGCCATCCGGTTGCGCCACCGGATTCTGGAAGTTTTCGAGCGAGCATCTCTGGAAAAAAATCCCGAAAGGCGTACTCCCTGGCTGACATTCATCATCGTGGGCGGGGGCCCCACGGGAGTGGAATTCACGGGAGCCCTTACGGAGCTGGTACGCGGCTCTTTATGTAAAGATTATCCTACCCTGCATCCAGACATGGTTCAGATTCATCTGCTGGAAGCTACTGAGCACCTACTGCCGGGCTTTCCACCATCACTCCAGGACTACACTCGCCGACGACTGGAAAAAATGGGAGTAAAGGTCCATTTAAACCGCCCGGTGGCTGAAGTCACTGCCATGGGGGTTAAGCTACAGGATCAGACTTTTCTTCAGGGCGCCACGGTGGTCTGGACCGCAGGTATGCAGGGTGCGCTGGCCCAAAGCTGGGGCTTACCCACTGGTCCCCGGGGCTTGATTCCAGTGGAACCTACCCTACAAGTACCGGGGAAACCGGAAGTGTATGTAATCGGGGATTCCGCTTACTGCGAGCAGAATGGGCGCCCCTTACCCATGATCGCGCCGGTGGCGGTGCAACAGGGTCAGACCGCCGCTCGTAACATACTGCGTCAAATCCAGGGTAGGGAGCCCCTCCCCTTCCGATACCGGGATCAGGGCACGCTGGTAACCATCGGACGCAACGCCGCTGCCGCTCATCTGTTTGGACGCAACTTCACCGGCTTTATAGCCTGGGTACTGTGGCTCCTTATCCACTTGGCCAAGCTCATCGGGTTCCGCAACCGCCTGTTCGTGCTACTGGATTGGGCCTGGGATTATTTCTTCTTCGAGCGCACCATGCGGTTGATTTTGCCGGGG
>CAYXZO010000120.1:0-3164 GCA_964469505.1 uncultured Lentisphaeria bacterium
CATAATCAAAGAAGATAGATTAGGTCTTGATATCATATATATACAGGCTAAAAGGTGGGAAAACACTGTCAGTCGCCCCGAAATCCAAAAATTTGCTGGAGCTCTCCAGGGACAAAGAGCTAGGAAAGGAATCTTCATCACAACTTCGACTTTTTCACGGGAAGCCCGCGAATATGTATCTAAAATTGATTCGAAAATTGTCTTGATCGATGGCGAACAACTCGCTCAATACATGATCGACCACAACGTCGGAGTGACACCTGTAAATACGTATGAAATAAAGAAAATAGATCTCGATTATTTTACAGAAGCTTAGGCAATTATAAGTTTTTAAGAAATTAATTTTCTGTGATTCTCTACCCTAATCTCTACGCCCAGTGCCGGAACCGCGATAAGGTCCAAGCCATTTTGGGACGCCTGCTGGAGGTTTTGGTACCTTTCTCCCCCCGCCCTTTGTCTCAGCCTGAGCGCTACTGGAAAATAGAGGAGTCTTTTCATTTCGTGTCCCACCGCTACTCGGCTACCCGAGAAAATCACGAGCGTTTACTGGCTCTGGCCGAAAGAGGTTGGTACCATATTGAATCCGATAACTATTTCAGTTTCATTTGGAATAAAGAACCGGATCAGACTTTCCTGCTGCCGGAAGTGTAATGGGCTGAGCTTACCCTGCCTAAGAGCTGAAAATGCGTTTGAGAACCGAAACCGTCATACAAAAGTGTCTACATGAGCAAGGGTCAGAGATTGATTTAGCGGTATTCAACTGGGGAGTAGGATAACCCAAAACGGAACGCACCAGTAAAAGATCGCATAAAATCACCAGCTAGCGGTAAGCGGATGCTAGGTTTATCTATGGCTCATTAAGCTTCGTCGGTAAATCCAAACTCTCTTTTTCAGGCCGCTGACCGCTGAAGAAGTTCTTCGCTACCGCGTTATAATGAACAATTAGCTTGGGCGGACACGCCGGCTTTACGGCAGGCTCCCTCAGCCGCTGGCGGTATTTCCCCCGCATCTGGACACCCTTTTCAATCACAATTTACCGCTACACTACCCTTAACTTGGTGTTCGTTAAATGAAGCAACTTCACTGACTCATTCCAAATTACGATATCATCCCAAAATTTTCGGCCATACTGAAAGGCCGCAATTTCGGGCCGCTCGCCAGAGACGCAGATCAAAGGTAGCCATTACTGTGGGCAAGTTAATCAACTCCTGCAACAAAACTGCCGCTGCCAGGTGAGTAGCATCATATCCCCGCAATTGCAGTTCCCAGGCCAAGCTAGCGGCGCGCGTTATGACCGCTTCTGTGATTTGAATCCGCTCCAAAAAAAGCCAATCTTCATAAAAACCTTTCAAGGCTATCTCGGCATTTTCAGGAGAGAGAATGCCCACGCGTACTCCCTTGGCAAAAGCCGCCGATACTTCCACTTTGGTTATGGTAGCCGTATAAAACTGAATGGGAGCGCGCAATAATTCCTGGACTTCTGCTGTACCGGTTTCCCGGACATAGCGCTTAACTAAAACACTCGCGTCCAGGTAAACCGCTTTCTGGCTTACATCCAATCCCGATCCTCAATAAGTAGATCCGCTACACCGATGGTGGTGCGCTTTCTGTCAATCGCTTCACGGGGCGGCAACCCCTCCTTGCCGCGCAATAATAGGCCCAGGGTGGCCAGAGCATTTAAGCGATCTTCCGGTGGCGAAGTCCAGGGGATCACCCGCCCCACGGGCTTGCCCCGTTCGGTGATCTCCACGATTTGCCCGGCTTTAGTCAAACGCAAGTAGTGACTAAGGCGGCTTTTCAACTCCCGGATGTTTACCCTGATTGTATCCATTTTATCCAAAATTGCCTTCTCTCATTTGTAGTCACAATATACCATTATGTAGTCACATTATCAAATCGTTATTTAAAGATCGTTGTAGTGGAATATGTTCCATATAGGCCATAAAAAAGGAGACAGGCGGGCGGGGAATAGCTTTGCTCCGACCGTCCTCCGCTGTTAGACCTTTGACGGCGGACGGCTGCTATTTTAGCACCATAATGAATTATGGTGTTAATGGCAGCCTTATTTCCTATTTCCGTCCTCCATCCTCCGGGCGCGCCGCCGCGCACTGCGGGCGAATTGCCTTTCGCCCCTCCAATTCAACTCGTCGGGATCCATCCTCCGGTCTCTGTCCTCCCTCTCCCACTCACACCTGAACATCCAACAACCGTAAGATTTCCCCGTCCCGGTCATCCCAGTTATACTCGGTCTCTACCTTTTTACGGGCGGCCAGCGATTGTTCCGCAACTCGTTCCGGATGCTCCAAATAATCCAGCAGAATTTCCGCCAGGTGGTGTTCATCCACGAATACCTTGCCGGTCATCAACGAACTCTTACGCACTTTTCGGACCTTGATCAACCGCCCCTCCACCCTATCGGTGAGCCATTCATTCATGGTGGGATAATCCGGCACCACCACAGGCATGCCGGTGGCCATAGCCTCGGTGATGGTTAATCCCACTCCTTCCCGGCGAGTGGGGTATACGTACACGTCTCCCAGGGAAAACAGCCCGCCTTGCAGGTTATCTGCCGTGCGGATAATGAAGCGCGCCCGGGGCAAACGTAGATAGCGCCGCAAAAAGCTGCTTTTGAATTTCCCCCGGCTGCCTTCGATGGCAGACAACAAGAATTGATAATCCGCCGCCGGCTCCGCGCGTTGCACCAGTCGATCCAGAGCGCGTAAAGTTTTAGGCAGCACTTCGTAGCCCTTTCTGGGGGTCCCGGTGCCAGCGTTCAAGTAGAACCTTACCAACTTATCCGCCTGACGCTGAATGTACGGAAAATGCTTCAGTATCACCCCCCACCTGATGAGGGTCGGATTTTCCACGCCGGCAGTCACCAACCAGCGGTAATTGCGCTCCACGTGGGCCAGGTTGACGTCGTAAAGCCCCCGGTACCGCTCCACGTCTCCCCAGCGTACCCAATCGGGATAATTGATGAGCTTGATTCCCAGACGATGCAGGCGAGCGCTTTCCTCCCGCATGGCGGAGCGCCCGTAGAGGTTCTGATCCTGAAAAAATATCACTTCCGGCTTGAAGCGTTCCACCCATTGCCAGAATAGGGGATGGTCGATGTCCATGCTCTCCGGCCCCTCTACCACGTTTGGCCCATGCCAGCGGAAGGG
>CAYXZO010000121.1:0-3160 GCA_964469505.1 uncultured Lentisphaeria bacterium
CTTATAGACATATAAACTTACAAACCCAATATTTTATCTAAAAACTCCACCTCCTCGACCGTGACGCTCACGGCGTTGAAATCTTGTTCCACTTTGCCCTTGATCAAGTAAGGACGTACATCGCTCAGCATCCGGCAGAAACGGCGATAGACCTCGGGGAAAAAAACCGTTTCATATATGGCAGTAGTATCTTCGAAGCTCACGAATTCCATGGGCTCATCCCGTAGGGTATGCACTACCTTTCCAGTGATCAACCAACCGATAAGTCGTACCCGTCGCCCGACATGTTTCTTTAAATCTCTAGCGTAGATAAAATCTAAATTTTTAAGTAACGGTTGATATAATTCCAGGGGATGACGGGAGATTAAAAAACCTAAAGTTTCAATCTCGAATTTAAGTTTAGTGTTCGTATCATAATCCGGCAGTTCCGGCAAGGGAGAGGATTTAATTACCTCTTTAGCGAAAAGATCTTCCGCCGGGGGGGCGATTTTTGCTGGAGGGGAACCATACTCATCCTCAGCCTTTTCACCGCGGGTCTGATAAAGTTGCCACAATAACTGGGGGCGGGGAGTATCCCCGGCCAGATGGTCGAAGCACCCTGCTTTGATTAGAATACGGATGTCAGCGGTGCTCACTTCCGGCAGGCGTTTCAGAAAATTGTCCAGGGAAAGGTAAGGCCCGTTGCGGCGGCGTTCGGCTATCAGCGCTTCCAGGGTGCTGAGCTGCACACCCTTAAGTTGCATTAAACCCACCCGTAGTTGTTTATCCCAGCCGGTGTAGTTGATTTCCGATTCGTTGATATCCGGTGGCAGTATAGTCAACCCCAGGCGGCGAGCTTCGGAGATATAACCGAAAGTCGAATAGTAACCGCCCCGGTTGGAGATAACCGCCGCCATGAATTCCGCCGGATAATGGGCTTTTAAGAAAGCGGCTTTAAAGGAAACCAGGGCGTAGGAAGCCGAATGTGGTTTGCAAAATGAATATCCCGAGAAGGATAAAATCATATCCCAGATATAATCTATGACCTCTTCCTTAACCTTTCGCTGACGGGCTCCTGCGTAGAAACGTTGGCGGAAATCTTCCAGGCGGGCGGTTTTATGTTTTTTGGACATAATCTTCCGCAGTTCATTGCCTTCATCGGCGGAAAAACCGGCCAGGCGCATGGCCACCTTGGTTACGTCTTCCTGGTAAACCATGATCCCGTAGGTTTCCTTCAAAGTGTCCTCTAGGAGAGGGTGCAGCGGTCGATAATAGCCGCCGTGGAGCCGGCGCACGAACTCCCGGATCCATTTGTTTGCCGCTGGTCGGATGATACTGGAGGCAATGACTAGATTCTCGTAATCTCCCGTTTCCATTTTGAGCAATAACTGGCGGGTGGCGGGGGATTCTATGTAGAAACAGCCCATGGTGCGCCCGGAGCGGATCAGATTCTGAGTGACGGGGTCTTCCAGGGGATTCAAGCGCCAGTAGGCCAGGTCTCTGCCGTAATGATCGTTCACCGCCGCGATGGTGTCCCGGATCACCGCCAGGGAGCGATTCCCCAGCAGGTCGATTTTCACCAGGCCGAATTCTTCTGCCTGATCCTTCTCCCACTGGATGATGGTGACCCCCTTGGGCGCCTGTTCCACAGGAACGTAGTTCCACACCGGCTTGGGGGTGATCACCACCCCCCCAGGATGGACGCTCAGATGGCGGGGAAAGCCCTGAAGGGCGAAGCTGTAACGCAATATCTCCGGCCAGGGGGGAGGCAGCTCCAGATCCTGGAGCATGGGGTGGGTGTGCAATTGCTCCAGGGGACGGGAAAGATACCACAAGGGCCGCAGTCTCTTGGTGAGAGTGCCGATTTCCCCTTCCGGGAGGCCGTAAACCTTGGCCACCTCCCGCACCGCAGAACGGGCCTTGAAGGTGATGTGGTCAGCGATCATGGCGGTATGTTCCCGGCCGTAATGCTGAAAAACCCACTCCAGCACCTGATCCCGAGTGTCCCAAGGAAAATCCACGTCTATGTCTGGCTGATCCTTGCGACCCGGGGAGAGGAAGCGTTCGAAAAACAGCTTATGGCGGATGGGATCCACATGGGTGATTTTCAAGCAATAGGCGATGATACTGGCAGCCGCGCTGCCCCGACCACAGGTGATGGTCTGTTGCCCCACGATTTCCCGAACGATGAGGAAATAGCCCGCGAAACCCTTCTCTTTTACCAGTTTCAGTTCTTTGGCGATGCGTTGTTTGACGGGAGCCGTAAGCTGCCCGTAGCGTTCTCGGGCTCCGGCGTAAACCAATTCCTCCAACTTGCGGTAAGCCGTCTCCTGGTCTTGGGGAGGAAAAATGGGATCGTGATTTTCTGGACGCCAGGTGCAGCGGTCGGCCAATAAGCGGGTGTGTTCCACCGTTTCAGGAGCAAAAGCATAGGCCGCTTCCAATTCGGCGGGAGCTTTTATTTGCCATTCCGAGGACCACACTTCAGACTCCGGCAGGCGCGACAGACTCGTATTCAGGGCGATGGCCCGGAGGATGCGGTGGAGTTGAGGACCACGGGGACCGGCGAAGGCGAACACGGGCAGGGCCACGGAGGTGAAGCCCCTTTTCCGGTAACGGCGGTAACCGTCGAAGTCGCCGGGAGCCAGGGCAGCATAGACTCCTTCGCCGGCCAGTTGTTCCAGCCACTCCACTTCCCGGGTGAGGATAACCAGCCCCTGGTGGTCTTGGGCCAGGGCGGTAGTGAAATCAAACTCCGGGTTTTTTTTAATTTCAGTTATCAGGTGGCACAGGCGCCGGTAGCCCTCGGCGTCCTGCACCAGCAGAATCAACTCCCGGCCGTGGGGGTCGGTGAGGGTAGCGCCTGTTATGAGGTCCACTCCCGCTTCTCTGGCAGCCTGATGGATGAACAACAGGCCGTAAAGATTGTTCACGTCGGTGATGGCGCAGCGGTGGTAGCCCAGCTTTTTCAAGCGGCGCATCAGAATACCCGGAGGCATGGTGCCCCGCAGGAGGCTGTAATAGCTCCGGCATGCCAGGGGGATGAGGGTCATGGAGCAAGTATAAGGGGGGGAACGGGGGAGATGAAACGGGTAATGACCGCCGAAGGGCGGAAGAGGGGTATAGAGTATCTGTTATGTAAAAAGTCAAGCATCAAACGAGCGGTTTGGTCATATTTGAT
>CAYXZO010000122.1:0-3154 GCA_964469505.1 uncultured Lentisphaeria bacterium
TTCATCAAAACGAAGCGGGCGGCGTTCCAGATTTTATTCATGAAATTGCGGGCCACTTCCAGCCGTTCTTCGGAGAACAGAATATCTTGCCCCTGGGGGGCGATGAGCATGATACCGTAACGCAGAGCGTCCGCCCCGTAACGGTCTATCAAATCCAGGGGATCGGGCGAATTGCCCAAGGACTTGGACATCTTGCGCCCCTTGGCGTCCCGGAGAATACTGGTGAAATAAACGCGCTTGAACGGCACTTCGCCCATGAATTCTAGGCCGGCCATGATCATGCGGGCCACCCAGAAGAAGATGATGTCGGGACCGGTGACCAGATCGTTGGTGGGGTAGTAATATCTGAGTTCGGGGCTGTCATCGGGCCACGAGTGGACCGCGAAGGGCCACAGCCAGGAGCTTGCCCAGGTATCCAGCACGTCGGGGTCCTGTTCGAGGTTGGTCCCGCCGCAGTGGACACACTTGTCAGGCGGATCAACCTGGACAATCAATTCACCGCAGTCCTGGCAGGTGTAAACCGGGATACGGTGCCCCCACCACAACTGACGGCTGATACACCAATCCCGGATATTGGTCATCCAGTGCTCGTAGGTTTTCACCCAGTGGGCGGGATAAAATTTAACCTCCCCCCGGCGCACTACCTCCAGGGCCGGCTTGGCCAGTTCCGCCATGCGCAGGAACCACTGCTCCGAGAGATAGGGCTCAATAGGCACCCCGCCCCGCTCTGAGTAACCAACGTTGTGGACGTAATCCTCGATTTTTTCCAGCAGTCCTTGCGCTTCAAGGTGCTCCACTACTTTTTCCCGGGCTTCAAAACGGTCCAGCCCCCGAAATTCCTCCGGCACATTCTCATTCAAGGAAGCATCGGGATTCAGAATGTTAATTATTTCCAGTTGGTGTCGCTGGGCCAATTCCCAGTCGTTGGGGTCGTGGGCAGGGGTAACCTTCACGGCGCCGGTACCGAATTCCGGATCGACCAGAGCGTCCGCGATTATGGGAATCAACCGCCCCACCAGTGGTAAGCGCACCTGCTTTCCAATCAGGTGACGGTAGCGGCTATCCTCCGGGTGCACCGCCACAGCGGTGTCACCCAACATGGTCTCTGGGCGGGTGGTGGCGACAACCACGTAGTCGTTACTATTCTCCAAGGGATAGCGCAAATACCAGAGATGGGATTTAACCTCCCGGTAAATCACTTCTTCGTCGGAAATAGCCGAGCGAGTGGCGGGACACCAGTTAACCAGGCGTTTACCCCGATAGATGTAGCCTTTATGGTAAAGCTTGACGAAGGCCGTCAACACGGCGCGAGTGTAGTCAGGGTCCATGGTGAAACGCGTGCGTTCCCAGTCACAGGAAGTGCCCAGAGCTTTAAGTTGCTCGATTATGATGCCCCCGTATTTCTCCTTCCAGGCCCAGGCGTGTTCCAGGAATTTTTCCCGCCCCAGTTGGGACTTGGTCAGTCCCTTCTCAGCCAGCATGCGGATCACTTTGGTTTCGGTAGCGATAGAGGCATGGTCGGTACCCGGAATCCAGCAAGTTTCAAAGCCCCGCATGCGATGGAAGCGGATAAGGATATCTTGCATGGTGTTGTTGAGCACGTGGCCCAGAGTCAGAATGCCGGTTATGTTGGGAGGGGGAATTACAATGACATAGGGAGTGCGTTCGGGATTAGGTTTAGAATGGAAGTAGCCTTGCTCAAGCCAGTGGTGGTACCATTTGCCTTCGATTTTCGAAGCGTCGTATTGCTTGCTCAATTCACGGGGCATGGATCAATCTCCTGCGACTTAACTTAGATCTATAATGTTTTTCAATACCATCACGCATAGGGCCAAATATAGACGGTGAGTTTTTCAGCCCCACAGGCAAAAGTGAGGAATATCAGTTTAAAAGAAACAGCTAGAGGATCGTAAAGGGCCAATGGCGCAAAACGCCGATTCATGGGCGGAGCCAGTGTTTATCCCTGTTTACTACCTTTCCCATATCTAAGTATCATCACCAGCAAATCTGTGTTCTATTCGCCTATTGAATAATTTTTATTCACGTCGTGAATAAAATACCAAAACGCGTCCTGGTTCCCCGACTGTCAACCATTTCCCGGATTATGCCGGTGGTTCTAACTGGCGCCCGCCAAACCGGTAAAAGTACTCTGGTGAAATATCTGTTGCCTTAGCGCTGGATTTATTGCTTCCTGGATAACCTGGATGTAAGGTCTTTCATGGTTACCGCGGAAGTTCTACTTTTCGGAGCTAATCACCTCACGTTGGATGGACTATAAAAAATCCCGGGACCCCTACAAATAAGCTAACGGCACCTTTCTTTCTTGAATAAGAGCAAAATGTATTGTGGAACGCCTGGTCTGGGGACGGTAGGTTATTAATTCACCCGCCAATCGCTGTTCGCCACACGCCGCATTTTCACCATTACTCACCAGGGAAGCATCGGGAAAGCCCTTGAAAACTCAGAGGTGAGTTACTAATTTCGAATAAAAGCAAAAGGACCGCATCATGAATAAAAAGAGCAAATTGCTCGCGCTCAGGATGGTGCTGGTGGTGGGTTTCATACTCTTCTGGACAGCCCCCACCCATGCTGAACGCGATAGTTTGATCATAAACCTGAATATTTCCCAGGCTACCGTAGATTGGTGCAACTTGCAATGGCCCGGAAGCGGCAGCTTCCAGGTAGGCCAGAGTTTCATCGTGTATGCCCAGGTGTACGAAGCCGGGTTGACCGACCAAGCGGGGCAGGCCACCCAAATTCAGGCCTGGATCGGTTACTCCACCAACAACAGCGATCCGTCCGGCAGCGACTGGATCTGGGTCCCTGCCACGTACAATCAGGACGTGGGAAACAACGATGAGTACATGGTCAATCTGGACACGGTGATAACCACTGAAGGCACTTACTTCGTCGCTTCCCGATTCTCTTTAGATGGCGCCACCTTTCAATACGGTGGCTATAGTGCCGGCGGAGGTGGTTTCTGGGATGGGGTAAATTACGTGAGTGCGGTCTATACGGTGACCATGAATCATCCACCGGTTCTCTCCGATATTCCTGACCAAGTCTTAACCGAAGACACCCCCCATAGTATAACCTTATCGGCTACAGACAGTGACGGCGACAGCGTTTCGTACAGTGTTGAGGGAGGATCAGC
>CAYXZO010000123.1:0-3133 GCA_964469505.1 uncultured Lentisphaeria bacterium
TGGTCCACCGCTTCCGAAATCGAAAACCAGGGATTCATCATCAGCCGTAAGGACTTACAAAATCAACAGTGGCAGGAGATAGCTTCCTTCATAGATCATAAAGAATTACTGGGACATGGGAGCTCTCCAGCCGGATTTAGCTATTCCTACACGGATTACAAAGTCGTGCCAGGCAATACTTATTCTTACCTCCTAAGTGACGTGGATTACCATGGCAAACGCACCGATCATTATGACAAAATCGTGACCGTGACTTACACCCCTTCCGAGGACCAGACCAGCCCTGGCTCCTTCCGGTTACTATCACTATACCCCAATCCCTTCAATCCGGTAGTCAATATCAAGTACGAGCTGAGCAAACCCGGCAAGGTGGCTTTCATTATTTACAATACCCAGGGCCGTGAAGTCTGGCGTTACAGCGCGGAACAAGCAGAAAAGGGAGTACACCTCATCCGGTGGAATGGTCAGGATCTGACAGGCCGTCTCTTACCTTCAGGCGTTTATTTGTTCACTTACGACAGTGGCGCGGAGCGGGGGTTGCAAAAACTGACTTTGCTGAGATAATAAATTGCTCTTTATTTATCAGGCCCGGCTGTCCGGGCCTGTTTATTATCGGCACCTTGTAGCACCCTGAAATTAGTTGACGGTAATATTTCGGACCTCACGATAAAAAGTGTAAACCTATTTCAGGACGGGACACTGTTTCCTGATTCCAGTTTCCTGTCTCCTTTCTTCCGGACTCCGGTCTCCATTTCCTTACATTTTTATTTCACCCCCAGTTAATTAACCAAGTAACAAATAGCCCTTGACAATCAATTCCATTCCTGAAAGTTTACCTGCCCAAACCTTACAGGAGGGGTGATGGACTTAAAATCAGGTCCGTTCAATCTGCTTTTTATCGGCTTAGGTCCGGTGGGAGGCATTATGGCGGCCCACCTGGCCCAGGCGGGGCATCAAGTATCCGGAGTAGATATCTGGGCCGAGCACCTAACCGCTATCCGGGAAAATGGATTCCACATTTCAGGCCGGGTCGAACTCAAGCAAAAGCTGACGGATACGTATTCCTCCCTGGCCGAAATTCCCCACTTCAACTTCGATTACGTCTTTCTTTCAGTAAAAACCCCTTACATGCCGCAGGTGGTGGCGGAGCTGAAAAGCAAAGCACCAAATCTGACTCTCGTGTCCCTCCAGAACGGGTTGGACAACGAACTCTATTTAAAAGAAAATTACGGCGGTTCGCCCCTGCGCATCGCCGTCAACTATGCCGGCAATATGTTGGGACCGGGCCGCATCAACATGACCTTTTTCAATCCGCCCAATTACGTGGGCTGCACCTGCGGGGATAGGAATTGTCCCCACGCCCAACCGTTGGCGGAAATAATTACCAAGGCTGGGCTCCAAACGGAGGCCGTTCCGGATATCCGCTACCACACCTGGAAGAAAACCATTCTCAACGCCGCCTTGAGCCCCGTGTGCGCTTTAACAGGGCTTACTATGGCAGCCGCCATGAACTGCCCGGAGACCCGTGGTCTGGTGGAATTGATCCTAGATGAAAGTATCGCCGCGGCCGCCGCCAACGGCTACAACTATGGTCCAGACTTTAAACAATTCTGCCTGGAATACCTCGCTAAAGGCGGGGACCATAAACCATCCATGCTCATTGACGTGCAAAACCATCGTCCCACAGAAATCGATTATCTCAACGGGAAAATTGCCGCTTATGGGCGTTCCGCAGGCGTTTCAGTACCCATCAACACCGCTCTTACCGCATTGCTCAAAGGCAAAGAGGCAGCTTACGGAGGGAATTCATGCAAGTAACGGGATACCATGGACCGGATGGAATCGGTGCGGTTTACGAAGACGTCTTTCTGGTGACGGGCAAACGTACCCCGTTCGGGGATTACGCCCGCTCTCTGGCCCGGGTTTCACCCACCGATCTGGCCATTATTGCCTCCCGGGGTGCCATCCGCGCGGCGGGAGTGGAACCGGCCGCCATTGACCGGGTCATTTTCGCTAACGTGGGGCAGTCCAGCGCCGACGCTTATTACCTGGCCCGACACGTGGCCCTCTACTGCGGTCTACCTTACGAACGGCCCGCTATGATGGTGCAACGGCTATGCGGCAGCGGTTTCGAAAGCCTGATCCAGGCTGCCGAACAAATCGCCCTGGGTAAAGGTCGCCTGATACTAGCCGGCGGCACGGAAAATATGTCCTTGAATCCCACCGCCGCCTTCGGGGGACGACTGGGTCATGAATTGGGCCAGCCGGGTTTCGTGGATATGCTCTGGGCTTCCCTCCTGGACCCGGCCTGCGGCTGCACCATGGGACAGACGGCGGAAAACCTGGCCGAGAAATACCGGATCCCCCGGGAAGAGGTGGATCGCTTCGCTCTGGCCAGTCAGGAAAAAACCTTCGCCGCCCAGCGCCGGGGATTCTTCGAGGAAGAAATTGAACCCGTCCGCCGGGGGGCCCTGGAACAGGCCCCGTACCAGCCTCGCCCGGTGAAGTTGCCCCGCGGCGTAACGGAAGTGACCCAGGATGAACATCCTCGGGAGACTTCTTTAGATAAATTGGCGCAACTTCCGCCGGTTTTTCGCAAAAATGGGGTGCAAACCGCCGGGAATTCTTCGGGAATCGTGGACGGAGCCTGCGCCATGCTAGTAGCATCAGGGACCGCGGTGAGGGAACTGGGACTTAAGCCCCTGGGCCGCCTGGTGGCTTCGGCAACCGCTGGCGTTCCGCCGGAGATCATGGGCATCGGTCCCGCTCCGGCCGTGAGGCTGCTAATGAAACTCACTGGGCGGAACCTGGCGGAGCTGCCGGCCATGGAAATCAACGAGGCCTTCGGCGCCCAGTGTCTGGCAGTGGTGAAAGAGCTGGAGTTGGACCCCTCCATCGTGAATCCCAACGGCGGGGCTATTGCCATCGGACACCCTTTGGCAGCCACCGGCACGCGCTTGACCCTGACCTTGCTGCGCCATTTGCGGAAACAGAACCTGCCCTGGGGTATTGCCACTGCCTGTATCGGAGGTGGACAGGGCACTGCTGTTTTAGTGGAACCGATTTAGGAAGAAGGAACAAACTGCATGTCCCAATACGCAGTCATCGGCGCTGGTACCATGGGCAGCGGCAT
>CAYXZO010000124.1:0-3054 GCA_964469505.1 uncultured Lentisphaeria bacterium
AAACGGGGGACCTGGACGAGCATAACGGTTTTCACCAGGCCTCCCTCTGGAATCAGCTAGCCAGTGAACCAGGATTCTGCACCACCCGCGCCTGTACGCCGGGGGTGTGCTGGCTCAGTCGGGTCCGCAACGCCGCCCGCAAAGCTCACATTCTAGTAGTGAATCATGCTTTGCTGCTTTCCGATGCGGCTATGGACCACGGTATCTTGCCTACTTACCAACATCTAGTCATCGATGAGGCCCATTCCCTGGAACGCAATGCTTATGAGCATTTCGCGCTAACCTTTTCCTACCATAGCTTGCGACGCTTGCTGCGGGATCTATACCAGCGCGGGCGGCGGAATACGGGCATTCTCACCGAGCTGGAAACCCTCATAACCCGGTGGCCGCCCGAGGCTCAGGCCGTCTGGTCCCTCCACCACGCCAAGGCATTGCAATTGATTTCCGCCGCTGAGTCCCGGTTAGACTTCTTTTTCAACGCGTTTATAAATCTTTACCGGGATAAGGTGGCTGCCCAGGAATTTCGCTTCCGGCGTCTGTATTCCTCAAAGGAACAAATATTCGAGCCGGTGAGTGATCCCTGGCGCCAGCTGGTGGAGAACTTTCAGCGCTTACATGTGGAACTTGAAGCGTTGCGTAAAATTCTGGATGAGCGGCAGGAAGAAGATGAAACATCCCCAGTCCCGGTAATTCGGTTTGGGAACCTGGTCCTGGAACTCACAGCTTATCTGGCCATAATGAATGACGCCGCTAAAGCGCCCCACGAGGATTGGATATACTGGTTTGAGATTCCGCGACCGGGCAAATTTCCCCAGGCGGAGTTTTATCAAGTGCCCCTGAATGTGGGCCAGCTAATGCGGGAAAAACTGTTCAACGAGCTGGATAGTCTGATTTTGACCTCCGCCACTCTGGCGGTGGACGGCAGTTTCCATTTCTTTTTAAGCCGCATCGGGTTGGAGGAAGACGAACGGGTGACCACCCGAATTTATCCCTCGCCTTTTTCCTACCCCGATCAAGCCCGTATTTTCGTGCCCCTGTTCCTGGGGTACCAGCACGAAACGGGGGTCCATGCCCGGGCAGTGGAACTGTTGCGCAAGATTCTGGACCAGGTACCGGTCAACACCCTGGTTTTGTTTACTTCTTACGCCACTTTGAAGGAGTGGGAACGGCTATTGGAGCCCCATTTCATCCATAAACGGGATCGTTTTTTCGTCCAGAAGAGCGGTCTTTCCCGGCGGGCCTTGTTAAACGCTTTCCGCCAAACTCCGGGAGCCATTCTCCTGGCCACTGAAAGCTTCTGGCAGGGAGTGGATTTGCCTGGTTCAGCTTTGCAACTAATGGTTATCACTAAATTGCCTTTTCAGGTTCCCGACGATCCCATCGTGCAGGCCGTGTCCCGCCATATCAAACAGCAAGGGGGTGATGATTTCATGGGATATGCCGTGCCCCAGGCGGTTATCAAGTATCGCCAGGGGCTGGGGCGGTTAATCCGCTCCGCCACTGATTTTGGGGCTATTCTTTCTCTAGATCCCCGCCTGTTCGTACGTTCCTACGGCACGGTTTTTCGCAATTCCACCGAAATTCCCCACATTGCCGAAGCGGCGGAGGAGAGTTTATTGCATGATTTGCACGCCTGGCTGCAAACCGAGCTGAAGTATTCCCCGGATATTTCCCGCAATTAGGGTGACCATTCCATGGAAGAGGGAGTGTAACTAAAAATGGCTGAGGCTGATAAAACTAAAACCTTCCTCCTGGATGGGGAGGAGCTGACTCTGGAAGAATTTTATCAGGCGGCGCTGGAACACCGGCCGGTGGTGTTGACTCCTTTTTACCGTGAAAGAATTCAGCGCTCCCGCCGGGTAGTGGAAAAGTACCTGCGGGAAGGTCGGGTAGTTTATGGAATAAACACCGGTTTCGGCAAACTAGCCCGGACCCGCATTCCCGCGACGCAGTTGGGGGAATTGCAAGCCAACCTGCTGCGGAGCCATGCCGCCGGCGTGGGGGATTATCTGGAGCCGCATCTGGTGCGGCTGCTGTATCTGCTGAAAATCAGTTCCCTGGGGCGGGGTTATTCGGGAGTGAGGCTGGAGCTGGTGGAACGATTGATCCAATTCTACCACGCTGATGTCCTGCCGGCGATTCACCTGGAGGGCAGTGTCGGTGCCAGCGGGGATCTAGCGCCCCTGGCGGATTTCTCCCTGCCCCTCATCGGTGAAGGGTGGGTACTGGGGGAAAAGGGGCCCCGACCGGCAGCGGAGGTTCTTCGGGAAAAAGGACTCGAGCCCCTGCCGCTGGCCGAAAAGGAAGGTCTTTCCCTTATCAACGGCACCCAGTTCACGTTGAGTCTGGCCCTGGAGGCTTGGTTTGGTTTGAAAAGGCTCCTGGACGCTTTGACGGCCTTGGGAGCTTTTTCCACCGAAGTGTTGTTCGGCTCAGATGAGCCTTTCCGGGAAGAAGTGCAGGCCGTGCGGGGTCAATGGGGACAGCGGCAAGTGGCGGCACGGCTGCGGCGATATCTGGAAAACAGCCCCTTCCGGGCTTCCCATGCCGAATGTGGGAAAGTGCAGGACCCCTACAGTCTGCGTTGCCTACCCCAGGTGCACGGCTCGGCTTATCAATTGCTGGAGTACGCCCGGGGTATTCTGGAGCAAGAATGCAACAGCACCACCGATAATCCCATCGTGCTTCCGGAACAGGAGGAAATTCTCACCGGCGGTAATTTCCACGCGGCACCTTTGGCCCATGTCCTGGACGCCCTGGCCATCGTGGCGGTGGATTGTCTGGGCATGTGCGAGCGCCGCATCGCCCTGTATCAAGACCCCAACCAGAGCGGTCTGGCTGCCTTTCTGGCGGAGAAGCCGGGTTTGCAATCGGGGTTCATGCTGGCCCATGTGACAGCGGCGGCCCTGGTGAGCGATTTAAAACGGGCGGCCCATCCCCATTCGGTGGATACCATTCCCACCAGCGCGGGACAGGAGGATCATGTGAGTATGGCCCCGGCGGCGGCTCTGAAACTAAGGTACGTCATCCGACAGGGGTATCGGGTAGCCGCCA
>CAYXZO010000125.1:0-3020 GCA_964469505.1 uncultured Lentisphaeria bacterium
AAAGATCAAAGGGTGCAGAATCTGAAAGTCTCATTTTCGCTGAACCAACACACTAGCTCCTACGCGAAACCAGCCTCTATAGAACGAGAAACAGCGTTAAACGAAGTCCGTGTAGCCTCTTCCTTAAGAAAAGAGCATTCAAATATTGCTATGCTTTTGCCTTACATAAATTGAATGGTCAATGATCAGTCACTACGACGGCTGGCAAAAAAATGGTCCTGCTAGATCGGGTACGTACTCCAAAGCAACCTCAGCACTCGGTAATAGAGAAGTATCCTCTCCTCAACTCATACGAGCAACTGAGCCCCATAGAGTGGGATATGGCGTTACACCTCGACCTGGTAGTCTTTTGCTCAAGATCGAACAAACCCAGACCACAAGCCACTAGCTATCTGGGCTTAGTTTTTTCATAGGGCTGATTATCTTTCCATCAAAATAGGAGATTTCAATTATTTTGTTCCTAAGAAACAACTGGTAAATATGGACCAAAACAGATGAGAATACGTCCCAAGGTCTGGCAGGTTTTATTATTATTATTCCTTATCGCCCCTTTATACGCAACACCGTATCGTCTGACCGTGCTGGTGCGAGACGCCCATACCCAAGCGCCGCTGATAGGGGCTAATGTTTACTTTCCAAAGCTGGAGCTGGGATCCGCCACCGATTCTAACGGTGTAGCCGTAATCACTGGACTGCCCCGGGGAGTATTTGTACTCAAAGTCTCATATATGGGCTACGAATCCAGCAAAATGCACCTTACGCTGCCGTTGAAAGACCCCTCTGAAACCGTTACAGTTGACCTTGCTCCCACTAACCTTGCCAGTCAACAGGTAATCGTGACCTCGACCCGCAGCAATGGGGTCATTGAAAACGTACCAGTGAAAGTGGAAGTACTGGGGCAAAGTGAAATCAACGAAGAAGTAGCTATCCGCCCCGGTAATGTGTCTAAATTACTGGGTGAAGTCAGTGGAGTTTTTGTTCAGCAAACTTCACCGGTATCGGGTGTGGTGAGTTTTCGCCTCGAAGGACTCCCCGGACGTTATACCCAATTACTGCAAGACGGGCTGCCCATAGCCGATAGACTTTCAAATGGTTTGACCCTGTTGCAAATACCACCGCTGGACTTGCGCCAGGTTGAGGTGGTAAAAGGGCCCTCATCTTTATTCTACGGTAATGGCGCCGTGGCCGGATTTGTGAATCTCATAACCAAAAGCCCGGGTACAGAACCGGAGCTCGATCTGGTGCTCAACGTTACCAGCCGGCAGGGAGTGGACGGCAGCCTGTTTTACGCCCGCCAATGGGACACCTGGGGGCTCACCTTGCTTGCCTCCCATAGTCGCCAGCCACCGGTGGATGTCTGCGGCAACGGTTTTACTGACATTGCAGAACTGAATCAAACGATCCTGACTCCCCGCCTTTTCTGGCAACCGAACCAGAAAAGGAAACTTAAAATGGGTTTTAGGCTTCTCACCTCCAGGCTGAGCGGTGGAGATCTCAAAGCCGTTGGTAGTGGCAATTATAAAGACGGCTATCTGGAGCAAAACGAATCCAGCGCCATGGATGGAAATCTGCAGTTCACTGAACAATTATCGCCGCGGGACCGGCTAACTTTTAAAAGCAGTATCCAAAAGTACACCCGAAAGGTGGTAGTAGAAGGCATGCCGTTCAGTGGACGTCAACTTTACACTTTCACTGAACTGGCCTATCTAAAAGCCCGCGATAATCACAATATCGTAATGGGCTTTAATACAGTCACAGATCATTTCCAGGAAACCGATACCCTTAAGTATTTTTATAACTTCACTGATTACAACTACAATGAAATCCGAGTGGGAATTTTCTGGCAGGATGACTGGCGACTAACTTCTCGTTTTATGTTTGAGCCAGGCCTGAGGGTGGATTTTAGTCCGGACGCAAAAAGGGTACTCTTGCCCCATTTAGCCAGCCGGTGGCAATTGTCCGATAATCTCACGATGCGCCTATCGCTGGGCTATGGCTATCAGACTTCCAATCTGCTGAATTACAGTGATTATCATTTCCTGGCTGACCATACTGTTTTCTGGAATGAGAGTTTCATTCGGCCGGAAATTGCCCGGGGGCTCAATTTTGATCTGGGATATAAAACAATTTTAAATGATTTGGTTATCAGAATGAACCAAGCTCTTTTTTATAATGAAATTCAGAATTCGCTGCGTTGGACGCCAAGCGGATGGATATGTGGTAACGGTTCAGCAACCCTATATCCGCGCGATGTGGTTCTTGAAACCCGCGGTTTCGATTCCAATCTCTATTTAGCCCTGGATGAGTTAGAGTTTTATGCCGATTATACCTACAATCAGGTTACGGAAAGCTATGAAAATCAAACGCAAGCTTTAGCATTAACTCCCCGCCATAAGCTGAATTTAACCTTGACTTATGAACGTGAAGGGCATTGGCGTGTTGGCCTGGAAGCTTTTTACACCGGGAGCCAGTATTTGGCCGGTGCAGCATATTCCCGGAGCTATTGGCTGCTGGGTGCCATGGGGGAGAGATATTTCCGCAATTTTTCCCTCATTCTCAACGTAGAAAACATCCTGGATGAACGGCAGAGCCGTTATGAAAAAATTGTGTCCTTCCCTAATCTTCCCAATACTCCCCGCTTTCGTCCCCTCTACATGCCCCTAGATGGTCTGGTGGCCAATCTGGCGGTGTGGGTGAAGCTGTAAATTCTTTGGAGTGCGATCCCGACCAGTCGTGATCGCTTCGGTTTCAATCACTGAGCTCCACCGATAAAGCGGTTTGTTGAAAACAGTCTCGACGGATCGGAGCTGTACCTCAAAGCAGCTTGCGGTACGGTATTAAATAGTACCGGCCGTTGATAGCAAGGGCACGAATTGCCTGCGATCGTACTCTAACCGTCAAATGATAACCCGCCTACGAGCTAATACGGAAATGAAGCAATCAGGTTTGGTCGGACATTAGCTCTATGATGTACATTAAAGTAACCTATGTGAAACCTTTGAAGTAATCTTATAGACCCA
>CAYXZO010000126.1:0-2718 GCA_964469505.1 uncultured Lentisphaeria bacterium
CATTGCTTTAATGATCTTGATCCTGCTTAATAAATTTGGCATAGCGAAAAAGCCGGCTTATTTCATTGTCGGCTTAGTATTGTGGGTAAGTGTTCTGAAATCGGGGGTCCATGCCACCCTGGCGGGTGTCGCGTTGGCCTTCACGATTCCGTTAAGTGCAAAGGATGGAAATGGGCAACCGATTTCACCTTTAAAAGAGATCGAACATAACCTCCATTACTGGGTGGCTTTTTTCATATTGCCGTTGTTTGCTTTTGTAAACGCAGGAGTAAATGTTAGGAATATATCTTTTAACTTGATGGCTGGCTCGGTACCGCTGGGCATTGTTCTTGGATTATTTATCGGCAAGCAGCTGGGCGTTTTCGGTTTAAGCTGGCTGGCAATAAAGCTTAAATTAGCTAAACTTCCAGCAGAGAGTAACTGGCGGCAACTTTACGGTGTGTCCATATTAACGGGCGTTGGATTTACCATGAGTTTGTTTATCAGCTCACTGGCATTTGTAGATGAAAGTGTTTTTCAATATACGGATAAATTGGCAATACTTGTGGGTTCATTTTGCTCGGGAATCGTTGGTTATTTAGTGTTGAGACTGCGCGAGGACACCTGAATACAGCTTCAGCGCTGGTTTCACTTCCTTGCGGGGATGTCCCGGGGTTTAGTGGAAGTTTTGCCTTTTTCTTTTTTTGAAGAAAAGGACACTGAGGACGTTGTTCAACGTTCTGTCCCGCTCTATGGGGGAAGTGTTCTTTTCCCGTCCATGTTTTTTGGATGGATGCATGCGACGGCTTCACCTCCTTGCGGGGGAAGTAAGCAGGTTTGCGATGGCCTCAGGGCACCATAATGAATTATGGTGCTGTCTGCATTACGGTTCCTTCCGGGCGTGGCATGCCACGCCCCTACAATTCTCCCACCATCCAATTACACCCCTTTACCAAACATAACCGTCATAACCCCCGATACTTATAGACTTATATACCTATATCCCTCTGCACTTAGAGACCTAGCTACCTAGCTACCCCGTCCTCCTTCCTCCGTTCTCCAGTTTTTAAAAACTATAAACCCTTGAAAAACACCGCTTTACACCCTAACTTTACTCTTGCCTGATTTCAACTAGGGGGGAACGAAAGGAGCACCCAAAATGCTTGAAGTTACTAGTATGAGCGCCACCGAGCTGGTGGAACGGGTGAAAAGTGGGGATTTGTCAGCGGTGGAAGTCACGGAAGCCTATATCCGCCGCATTGAAGAGGTAAATCCTAAACTGAACGCCGTGGTGATTCCACTCTTCGAAGAAGCCCGGGCTACCGCGGCGGAACTGGATCAGAAACGGGCCCGGGGCGAGCCCCTGGGGTTACTACACGGAGTGCCAGTGACCATTAAAGAACAATACCGCGTGGCGGGCACTCAAACCACCCTGGGGGCCGTCAATAAAATCGGTAACGTTTACCATGAAGAAGGTCCGCTGGTCACTAAACTCCGTAAAGAGGGCGCCGTCATCCTGGGGAAGACCAACATTATCCAAACCCTGGCCAATTTCGAGAGTGACAACCGGGTTTACGGGCGCTCCAACAATCCCTGGAACCTGGAACGCTCCCCCGGTGGGAGCAGCGGTGGGGAAGGAGCCATCGTAGCGGCCGGTGGTTCGGCCCTGGGGCTGGCAGGAGACTACGGCGGCAGTACCCGTATCCCTGCGCATTTCTGCGGCGTGCAGGGCCTAAAGCCGACTACGGGGCGGCTCTCCAATGCCGATTTTCCCCCGGATCTGTTCACCGGCGGCCAGGAAACCGTGGTCCCCCAGCCCGGTCCCATTGCCCGCACGGTGGCGGATCTCACCCTGGCCATGGAAGTATTTGTGGAAACGTCGTTCGGCACTACCGTTGATTTAGTGCCGCCCGTTCCCTGGCGGGATCCGGCTAGAGTGGATATAAGTGAGCTGCGCGTGGGCTATTACACCGATAACGGCTATTTCCCTGCTGCTCCGGCTATGCGGCGGGCGGTTAAAGAGGCTGCGGCGGCCCTCCAAGACCTGGGAGCCACGGTGGCCCCTTACGAGCCACCCAATATTGCCGAAGCGGTCCGGATTTTTCTGGGAGTAGTATCGTCGGACGGTGGACGGGATCTAAAACGCCTGCTAGGCAAAGAAAAACCCATCCCCCAGATGCGGAATATGCTTAAAGGGCTGAGCACACCTCGTCCCATTTTGCGTACATTGGCAAAAATGATGCGGTCCAAAGGGGAAAAATACACCGCCTTTCTTATGGAAAGTGTGGGTGGAATTTCAGCGGCAGAATTCTTCGATCTGACTGAAGCCCGCATGTTACTCCGGCACCAGTTCGTGCAATCCCTGGAAAAGGGCGGATTCGATGTAATCCTGTGTCCGCCTTTTCCGGTACCAGCCGTTACCCACGGTACCTGCGGCGACCTGTTCCCGGCCATGTCTTACACCGTACCTTACAATGTAATTGGAGCACCGGCGGGTGTAGTGGCGGCAACCCGCGTCAGGCCGGGTGAGGAAAGCGATCGTCCGGTGGGGAAGGACCCCGCTGAAGCTGTGGCCCGGGAAATTGAACGCAACAGCGCCGGCCTGCCGGTGGGCGTCCAGGTGGTGGCCCGCCATTGGCGGGAGGATATTGTCCTGGCGGTAATGGGAGCCCTGGAGCAGCATTTCCGTAACACACCAGATTACCCCCTGGCCCCGGCAGCAATCTCATAACCCTGTAA
>CAYXZO010000127.1:0-2660 GCA_964469505.1 uncultured Lentisphaeria bacterium
TAGGGCCTCTAAGTCTTTGCGTTGCGGACGGGAGTTCGATTCTCCCCGCCTCCACCATTTATTAAAGAAATGCTATACGAAAAATCCGGTAAGTGGCTCCCTGATGGTTGTTGGGCTATTTACCATTTTTAGGTAACACTCCGGTTAGTTCTTCCCATATATCCGGCACAAATAATGGATTGAAAACGTGAACATTTTTTATTTTAAAACGTTGTTCCCCGTTATATAAAACAAACCCGGCCGCGACGGAAGTCCCGGCAATAGTCTTAAACTTTTCCAATCCCTTTAAAAACTCAGGTGTAAAAGTGGAAGCTGATTTGATTTCCACCGCAAGTAGTTGCCCGGCATATTTGATTATCAAATCCACTTCGTTACCATGAGAATCTCGGTAGAAATAAACTTGCGGTCTTCGACCTCGATTATAGCTCCCTTTTAGAATTTCGGTAATAACAAGATTTTCGTACAAATTGCCCCGCAAGGGGTCGCGCATGGCTTGTTTTACAGTCTGTATTTCCAACAGATATGACGCCAAACCAACATCGGTAAAAAAAATCTTGGGTGTTTTTACCACTCGTTTACGTACGTTGGGGAAATATGGTGGAAGTTCGAATACCACATAAGAAGCTTTTAATACACTAATCCAATTGCTGATAGTGTTGGGGGCCACTCCGACATCATTTGATAATGCTGTGTAATTTACGAGTTGTCCGGTCCGGCCTGCCAGTAAGGCCAAGAAACGCTGAAAGCGTAGCAAATCCTGGATGTTTGTAAGAGCTCGCACGTCTCTTTCTACGTACGTCTGCAAATAACTTTCAAAAAACCGGTTAATCTCTAATGATTCTTCATATAATCCTGGGAAAAAGCCCTTGACCATTAGTTCGAAGGCGTCATGGAATTCACCATAGTGGCTTAGTTCAGGGAATGAGAAAGGCCACAGGGTGAGCAAAGCGGTTCGTCCTGCCAATGATTGGGAAATAGCTTCATGCAACCTTGGTTGATGACTACCGGTGAGAATGAAAGAACCCGGTATTCTCCTCTCGTCCACGATTACTTGGATGTAGGAGAGTAGTTCGGGAAGTCTTTGGATTTCGTCCAGAATCATCCCGTTCGGCTCGGCCTGTGCCAAAAAACCCCTGGGATCAGCCGCCGCGGCAGCGCGTATATCGGGTGCCTCCAAGGAATAGTAAACTTTGTTAGGGAAGGTCATTTTGACCAGAGTGGTTTTACCTGATTGTCTGGGACCGAGAATTGTGACGACCGGGTATTCCTCAGCCGAAGCTAAAAGCTGTCGGGTGATTTCCCTGGTAATCATTCCATCATTTCCTCCCGAATTGTGCAGATGCTCAATCGCATTGAGAATTTGCACATGAATTTATACATCACACTGGGAATATTAGCATACTAACAAGTAATAATAAAGTAAATTAATGCTATACCAGAGGTGGATTGTGTAAAATTAATTGTGTCTGGATTTGGTGAAGATAGTTTCAGCTTCCTTCTTTCCTTTGTTTTTGGTCCATAGGAGGCTGAAAATGAAAAGAAATGGGACTGACGTCTGTGGTGCGAGATCCCAACCGGCCTGTCCCTTGCCACGCAGTGCCGGCAGCTGGAAGTGCCGCGTTCGAGTTTCTACTACCATCCCGCCCCGATTCCGGCCGAGGAGTTGGAGCTGATGCGTCTGATTGATGCCTGCCACTTGGAGCATACGTATTATGGCAGCCGGCGCATTAAGGGATCGTTGCTGGACGAGCACGTCATGGTGGTGGCGCGCAAGCGAGTCATACGGCTGATGGGCAAAATGGGCCTCATGCCGATCTACCCGAAGCAGAACACCTCCAGGCCAGACAAGGCGCACGAGACCTATCCATATCTGCTGCGGCGGCTGGGCATTGATCGGCCCAATCAGATCTGGGGCGCTGACATAAGGGCTTTGGCGAACAAACCCCGTGGACTGAGCATATCCATCATGGCATGTTTTTAAATGAAGCTGGCATAACCAAGAAACCTGTCTAAGACATGGGAACCATTTCATATGTACGACGATCACCTGGAGATTACCAACCCGGGTACGTTCCACTTCGGTATCACACCGGAGAAGCTCGCCCGGCCCCATGAATCCAAACCCTGGAACCCGATCATCGCCAACGTCTTCTACCGCGCCGGCATCATCGAGCGTTGGGGCTCCGGCACTCTGAACATCATCGACTGGTGCAAGGAGAATGGGAACCCTCCGCCCACCTGGGAAGACCGTGCGGGATCGGACTATGTGACTTTTCGACCTTCTTCTTTGGCCCGGGACCAAGTAGGGACCAAGTGGGCACTAAGTAGGCACCAAGTTGAGATCTTGCGTAAATGCCGGAATGACAGTGCTTTAGTGGACCTCATGGCTATCACTGGGCGCTCGGACCGCACCAAGTTCAGGCACCAAGTTCTCAACCCTCTTTTGGAAGCCGGTCTTATTGAAATGGCCATTCCAGACAAACCTCGAAGCAGCAAGCAGAAGTACCGCCTTACGGCCAGAGGAAGGAAGTTGATTCAAGATTCAAAATTCAAGATTCAAGATTCAAGATTCGAAATTCAAGATTGAGGGAATGAATGGCAAGATTCGAGCGATTTGAGGATATGGAGATCTGGCAACAAGCCAGAGACATTACGAGGAC
>CAYXZO010000128.1:0-2574 GCA_964469505.1 uncultured Lentisphaeria bacterium
CGGCCATATCCGCTCCCTTTAACGCCCCCAAAGGGAAGCCGGGGGTCAGAACGCACGAAAGTATTCACAAAAACCGCTCCGGCTTCAACTTCTTCCACGGCGAGTTTTTCACCCCGTTGGACATTCTGGGTGAAAACTGCGGCTCCTAAACCAAATTCAGAGTCATTGGCCACGGTTATGCTTTCCTGATCGTCAGTTACCGGAATTATAGCAGCCACGGGCCCGAAAAGCTCCTCGTGGTAAGCCGCCTGCCCTTTATTGACATTAGTCAACACCGTGGGGGGGTAGTATGCGCCGGGGCCCGGCGGTATTTCGCCACCCAGCAGGAGTTTGGCTCCCTTTTCCAGGCTGCGCACTACTTGCTGATGTAATTCATCCCGCAAGTCGACACGGGCCATGGGCCCCAAATCAGTTTCCGGATCAAAGGGATCACCTATTTTCACCGCCCGCATCTGTTCCACCAGTTGTTCCTCGAAAGCTTTAAGTATGCTGGGAACCACGATGAAACGTTTAGCGGCGATGCAGCTTTGACCACCATTGATCAACCGACTGGTGGCGCAAGTGGTCACCGCTTGCCCCAGATCGGCATCTTCCAGCACGATGTACGGATCGCTACCGCCCAGCTCCAGAACCGTCTTTTTGAGCATCTGGCCGGCTTTGGCCGCCACCGCACGACCTGCGGGGGTACTCCCCGTGAGGGTTACAGCACGAATCAGAGGATGTTCAATAATCTTCGCCACTTTGGAGCTGCCCACCAGCAAAGTGCGGAAAATTGAACGGGGAAAACCTGCCTCCCGCAGGATGCTTTCAATAGCCAGGGCGCAACCGGAGACGTTGGAAGCATGTTTTAATACTCCGGCATTCCCGGCCATCAGCGCTGGGGCTGCAAAACGAAATACTTGCCAGAAAGGGAAATTCCAGGGCATAACTGCAAGTACAATGCCCAGGGGTTGATAAGCTACGTAGCTCTTATGGGCATCAGTTGCCACGATCTCGGGGGCCAGGAAGCTTGCTGCATTCTCCGCGTAATAATCACAAACCCAGGCACACTTTTCTGCTTCAGCTTCGCCCTGGCGTACTGGTTTACCCATCTCCTCTGCCATTAGACGAGCCAGTTCGCCTTTCTTGGTGCGCAACAATTCTGCCGCACGGTGCATGTATTTAGCTCGTTCGGAGAAGGGAACAGTGCGCCAGGCGAGAAATTCGCGCTGAACCTCCTGCAAGATATTGTCCACTTCCTCTAAAGTCATTTCGGGATAAGTACGGATGAGTTCGCCGGTAGCCGGATTTATTGATTGTAGGCTCATTAGTTTGCTCCTTTCCAATAGGCTTCCAGTTTTTTAGCTAAAGCCAAATTGACAGCAGGATCAACGGGTATTTCAACTACCGCTAATTCACGTTGGCTAAGGGTATGTTTTAGCGTGGCTTCCAGTTCTGTGCAGGTGGTGGGACGATATGCCGGAAGGCCAAAACTTTCTGCGTAGGCTTTGAAGTCAGGATTTCCCAGAATGGTCCCGGCCCTGCGGCCCGCGCTGGCCATCTGTTTCCAGGCAATCAGGCCGTACTCATTATCGTTGAAAATCAAGCATGTGAAACTGACACCTAAACGTTTAGCCGTTTCCAACTCCTGGGAATTCATAAGGAAACCACCGTCTCCCATGATGGCAATCACCTGTCGTTCCGGCTCAACCAAAGCCGCCGCCACGGCACCTGGAAGAGCGATCCCCATACTGGCCAAACCGTTGGAGATAACCACCCCGTTGGGCACATAGGTTGGAAAATTACGAGCCACCCAAATTTTATGACTGCCCACGTCGCTAATTACTAATCCTTCCGGATCCAGTACTTTACGGATGATATTCAGCACTCCAGGTATTGTGAAGGCATCTCCAGGTTTTAAATCATAACTCTGAATGTCGGCTAGAATTGCATTCCGAATGGGGCCGTACCAATCGGGATCGAAGTCCAGTTTTTCTGTGCCCAGATTACGGTTTAGCTCCCATAGAGAAGCGGAGATGTCACCAACTACATCAACTTCAGGTGAATAATGGTAATACACTTCGGCTGGGTCAAAATCGATGTGCACGATTTTCTTGTCCGCCTTGGGATTCCACCTTTCTGGGGCGTATTCAGCAATATCGTAACCCACCGTGATTATCAAGTCGGCCTCATCTACCGCCCGCATCACATAGTCTCGAAAGCCGGTACCGATACTCAGCAACGATTGTGGTGAACGATCGGTGAGGGCGCCTTTGCCCATGAAAGTGCAGGCCACTGGTATGCGGTAGCGTTCGGCCAGTAGGGTCAAATGTTTGCTGGCCAGTTTGCGCACAGCACCATTGCCGGCGATGATTAGGGGGCGGTGGGAGTTTTTGAGCAATTCAAGAGTAGCATTTATGGCTTTGTAATCTGGTGCCGGCCGGCGCACCCTTATGGGGGCCAGAGCATAAATATCCACTTCAATTTTGCGTCGCGCCATATCCTCGGAGAGCTCGATATGAGTAGCACCCGGCTTCTCGCTCTCAGCTACTTTAAAGGCCTTCCTGACCACCTCGGCCACGGTTTCGGGAGCTG
>CAYXZO010000129.1:0-2445 GCA_964469505.1 uncultured Lentisphaeria bacterium
GGGCCGTATCTCAGTCCCAGTGTGGCTGATCATCCTCTCAGACCAGCTACTGATCGTCGCCTTGGTGAGCCGTTACCTCACCAACTAGCTAATCAGACGCAGGCCCCTCCCCAGGCGACAGCCGAAGCCGCCTTTAACAACATCTCCCGTAGGAGCCGCTGCATTATTCGGTATTAGCCCCGGTTTCCCGGAGTTATCCCCAACCTGGGGGCAGGTTGCCTACGCGTTACGCACCCGTTCGCCAGTGTACTCTCCCGACGAGTCGGGATTTCCCCTTGACTTGCATGTGTTAAGCACGCCGCCAGCGTTCGTCCTGAGCCAGGATCAAACTCTCCATGGTTTTATTCCATTAGCTCGTATTCATTTATCGGTCTCGTTGAACGAGAAACTCGTACCAACCGAGGACCCCGCACACCTTATTGTCAAAAAGCAAGAAACTTAAAGAGCGCGCTAATGTAACCGCATCCCTATGCCATGTCAACAACTACCACTCGACTCTCAACTTCAGCGCACCCATTTCCATAAAGCGCGGCGATTATACACGCCCCCCAAGCATTTTGCAATAATTATTTGAAAAAAAATTTCTGCAGCTATCTACTTGATAAATAACAACTTCCTAGTATATACCCGATTCCCAATATCCGCCTTTAGTACGTACACCCCGCTACCAACAGAGTGCCCCCATTCATCCCTACCATTCCAAACTATCTCATAACGCCCGGCGGACCAGGAATTGTCCACTAATCGAGTAACCAATCGACCCCTCAGATCAAACACTGCCACCCTTACCTGCATAGCCTGAGGGAGCCTTAAGCTCAATTGGACTTCCGGATTAAAAGGATTAGGATATGGATTAGATAGCCAGGGAGCTCGGGGAAGATCTGCTTGGTTTCCAATACCCGTAACTGGATTACCGTAAACTCCCGTTCGTTGGTAGTTTCCCCGATCAGTGAACCAGCCTACGCTGTCAGCAGCAGATGTTTTTAAATCCAAAACTATCAGACTCGAATCACACCCAATTATCAACTCTGGATCACCATCCTGATCAAAATCCCGGACTGTGGGAGTTCCCTGCACCCTTCCGGGAGTGGAGACTGGAAATCCCGAAATAAAATCGCCCGTCCCCTTCAATCCGTAAATTTTATGATCATTAGAACCACAGAATATCTCAGCTGCGCCGTCACCATCCACATCCACTACTACTGGTGAACTCACAATTATCGAACCGGTTTCCACCGGCCACCCGGGTAGCAGGTTACCTTGGTTATCCAGGGCATATATCTTCCGATCATAAGAGGCATAGATAAGCTCTAAATTACCATCCCCATTTATGTCACCTACACCTGGAGTAACCCGGATATTCTGAGAGCTACCACTGAAAGCCCAAAGCTCATTACCTTCATGGTCAATCACATGCAAAGAATCATCATCGGCGCCTACTACAATCTCCAACCAACCTTCGGGATCTTGATCCAGATTTACCAACAAGGGACCACTGGCAATGCGGCCGGAAAAGGTTACCGGAAAACCCGGTAGCTCTTCTCCTGAAAGGCTAAAAACATGCAAAGCACCTCCCCAAGTGACAGCGACTATTTCAAGCTGGCCATCATGATTCAAATCTCCAACGGCTGCGCCCACACTTAACCGCTCTCCCGGTAGAGAAACGGGAAAACCTGGAAGTAAAGTGCCATCCGCTTCCAGGACGGCTAACTGACGTCCCCAGTCGGGTATAATAATCTCCAGCTGCTGGTCAGCATCAATATCAACCAAAGTGGGAGGTGCTAACAAGTACCCTAATCCTTGCCATATCCCCTGCTTGTTACCGTCAGAATCAATCACATACAAGGAATCATTAAAAGCACCAATTACGATTTCAAGTCGACCGTCTCCGTCTAAATCTCCCACTGCGGGAGTAGCATCTATCCGAGCGCCCAGTGAAACCGGAAAACCCGTCTTTTCCGCACCATCTACTCCCACACAGTGAAGAAGGCTATCTTCAGCACCGAAAATGATCTCTCGCTGGCCGTCACCATCAATATCGACCACAGCATTGCCGCCTATGATCGGTTGCCCCATCGCAAATGGGAATCCGGGCTGCCAAAAGCTAACCGGTACTTGAAATAGAAAGCTGGTTTCATAGGGATGATCGCTATTGACGTTTGCTTCCAGGTGCAGCTGGAATTCGATGGGTTGTGCGGGAGCTTCCGGAGCCACAGAGAATTGGAAACGATCGAAGATATTGACTCCTATATTGCCGGCACTAATCGTATTGAAAGTGCCGACACTATCTGTAATTGTAACCAACGGATTGGTAGTTGTAAGGTATCCTACGACATCTTGGGCATCTACCCATCCGGGTGAATTGAAAATCGTAACTCGAAGCCAGGCTTCCTCTCCAGGAGACAATTGTCCATCCCCGTCGTCATTCACCAACTGTAAACTATA
>CAYXZO010000130.1:0-2160 GCA_964469505.1 uncultured Lentisphaeria bacterium
TGAGATTACTTCTGGAAAGTCTGGCTTTTTTTCAATATTTAACTTAACGGTAGAAAATTTAGGTATAAGAGGTTAGCCATGAGAGATGTTGCGCGACTTATTCGTCGTGTTGGGCTATGGCCCCTTATGCCCGGGCTGCTACTGGCCCAAATGGGCGGTTTAAGGCTTGACCATAGCCCGGTAAGTTTCCCCTGGGTTCCGGATACGTCCTGGTATGTTTATTCACTTTCCACCTTTGATTTGCAAAACACCCTGAACCAAACGGTTTATACTCCAGACTCAGTAACCATCACTTTTCCCATCAACAGTGAGCAATCCGCCGTTTATTACCTGAGCCGTTTGTACTTTGACCCGGACTCCATGCTAGGTTTGTCCGACACCAGCGCTTATTCCCTTAGGGTATTGGGCTCCCTGGATAGCGTGGTTCTGGATAGCGAAGCCTATCCTGGAGCCGTGTGGTCCCTGAAGTACATGGATAATCCCGGTGATCAAGAGGCGGGATTGTTAATAACTTTCCGGCGCGACACCACCATTCAGCTCACCAGCGAGGATACCCTCAGCCTGGCATTGAAGTCGTCTTTTAGCGCTGACTTACGCCAGTACTATCCCCTGGCCGTGGGGAATAAGTGGCAATACGACTATTGGGGTGAAGGAATTGTCCTGAAAGAACTGGTGGAGGTTGTCGATGCCCGTGACTCGTTGATGAACGGCGACAGTGTCACCTTTTTTACCTTGCGTCACACCGAAATCCGGCGCCCGGGATATGGGGATACTTTGAGAACTTATTACAGCTATTCATGGTACAGTCAGGGTGACGACGCTCAAGTGGGTGACCTCAATTTCAGCGGGGAAGAAGGCTGTAGCTGGGGATTTATTACTCACACCTGGCGGGATTTGTTTGGCACAATTCGCCCCGCGTTTGTTTGCGCCACTTCTTCTACCAGTGGAAGCGCCGGAACCGCCTGGGTTTATGGGGTGGGAATTGCCAGCTCCTGGGAGGATTTAGGTGCGGCTAATCTCACGGCTTATGTGGTGGGCGAAGATTCCGCCGGCGTTTTTGATTTTCCCGTGGGAATCACGCCCCCGGCCCCAGCCCAGCCGCGCAATTTCAGCTTGAGAGCTTATCCCAATCCATTTAACGGCACAACCGTGATGAGCTACGAACTGCCCCGCTCCAGCTACGTCAGTTTCCATATTTTTAACCTGCAAGGTAGATTGATTAAAAACGTGGAACTAGGCCAGCTGCCGGCCGGCCGATATACCCAGGGGGTGGATTTATCCAACTTTGCCTCGGGAATTTATTTCTGTGTGCTAAATGCTGGTACTCGATTACGCGTGACGAAATTAATGCTGATTAAATAGCATTTATTCACATACTCACAGTAAAGAAGCTTTTCAGGAGGTATGGCGATGCGTAAGATGGTTATCACCGGACTGTCATTTTTATTAATTATTAAATTTGCTCTGGCTGAAGGGCCAATTCAGCCATTTCAGGTTTATGGCTATCGGGTACCCTACTTGAAAAGCGGAGAATATTTTCTCTCCTTCGCCTGCCATAAACAAGTCATCGAACAGTCTCTCAGCTACCAGCATAGCACTCTACCAGCAATTAATTCTTCCAGACAAGAGGAGTTGGCTATAGGGGTACAGGGGGTTTTAGCCCTCACCGGTTATATGTTTCTTAAGCTCAACCTCGATTATTATCCCCAGCAGTCAAACCACAAGTCACCTGTCCCACCAAACGAAATCGTTAATAAACCGCATACAGCTTTTAACTTTGAACTGGCTGTTCATCCCCGCCAGAACATTGAAATCTTTGGAACTTATCTCACTGATACACGCGAAATGGTGTATGATTATGATAGAAACACTCCTTCCGATCCTATCGTCAGTAAGGTCCTAATTAGCAGGTTATCTAACCAATATTTCTCAATTGGGGTGAATTTATTCGGTCACCTTTGGAGATGATTTTGATACATGAATTTATAAAAATCGATATATGATACGCAGGCGTTCCATCAGATTAAAAGATTATGATTATTCGCGACCGGGGATGTATTTCGTTACGGTATGTACGAACGCGCGTTTACATCTGTTCGGTGAAATTGTGAATGGGAAAATAGTGTTGAACGATTTGGGTAAAATCGCTCGGCGATGTTG
>CAYXZO010000131.1:0-1992 GCA_964469505.1 uncultured Lentisphaeria bacterium
CCACCGGCACGCCGCTGTCGGGCTTTTGCCAGCGTCTCCCTAATTCCGGTCTCCTTGTTCATCCCCACCTGATTAATCAGGAGGTTCGCTTACAATTGGGCATGATGTTGGTCGTCGATCCGGCGGCCAAAGCTCTACTCTGGATTGGAGCCTCGCCAGTAATTCCGTACATTAAAACTCTTACCCGTTACCTATGTTCTGATTTTACTCTGCTAATCAGCTGTCGGCCGACCGCCGTCGGCGGTCATTTCCCGCCGTCGTCGGTCTTTAACGCAGTAATTCTGCTATTTCCTTAATAATTCAGCTTATTTTACCTGCACCAAGGAAGTGGGAGTAAACGCCATGCGAATTTTATTTATCGCCGTCCTAAGCCTTAACGTGTTTTTACAAGGAGCCGATAAAACTGCCATACAGGGATTGGTGGTTTATCAGTCGGGAGACTTCTTTGTTCAGGAAAGCCGAGCGGTGAAGCTGTCGGTAGGCACCCACGAACTACGACTAGCTAACTTCCCAGCCACTTTAAAGGTGGAAAAAGTAAATCTGACTTTACCTGATGGTTTTGAGATTCTACAACACACTTTTTTGCCTCCCCTGGTCGACCCCGGCAGTTATTTCCAGGCCGCCCGGGGGAAAGAAGTGCAATTGGTGTTGGATGGTGATCATAAGGTCAAGGGTGTATTAAAGGCAGCCGACAACCAGGGCTTGATCGTGAATGATGGTCAAATCAGATGGATCGCCCGCCCCAAGATTCGCATGGTCACTTTTCCAAATACTCTCCAGGAGAGTCCTGCGGAGTTACGACTGGTGATTAAAGGCTCACGGAAATATCGTGGTTCCGTTCAGCTACAGTATGCTGCCCAGGGTATCGGCTGGCGGACGCAGTACCGAGCGCAATTCGACGAAGCGGAGCACAAGCTGTTAATGTCCGGTGATTTTGTCATAACTAACAACACTCGCCTGAGCTATACCCCCCTCAGCTTAACTTTAGTGGCCGGCGAAGTCCATCGTGAAGGAGCCCCTCCCCGGTTTTTAAGAATGGCCCGGGCCGCGGCCGCTATGGAGCAGGCCACCAGCCCCCAGCCGGCGGGAGAGTATTACATTTACACCATCGACCGGGAAATTATTCTGCCTGCCCAACAAACCACGGTTATCCCCTGGATGACGGCAATGCCGTTGGCTGTTAAGTCCCACTATGTTCTGGAAAATGCCGGCCCCACCTGGAGCAACGTTGAGCTACGCCTGGAAATGCTCAATAAACCAACTGCGGGGATGGCCCAGCCGCTGCCGGCAGGGGAGGTGGCGTTCTACCTGAAGGCTGAGCAGGAGGAAAAGACCGATTTGTGGCTGGGAGAGGACCGTCTGCCTGCCGCGGCGGTGGGAGACACGCTGAAATTCAGAGTGGGAAAAGCGTTTGACGTCAAAGGCAAACGGACTGTTCTGGAGGTCAGTCGCAAAAGTCGTAAATACCATCAGGAACGGATCGAGGTTTTGCTGAAAAATGCTAAAGATCATCAGATTGCGGTGGAGGTAATCGAGACTCTTCCCGGTAATAATTGGGAAATCATAAAAAGCAATTTTTCCCATAGAAAGCTGGATAACCGGCGGGTAATGTTCTCCATTCCGGTGGCCGCCCATAAAACCAGTCGTTTGGTATATACTTTTCGCCAGACCTTTCGCTGACAATTCCAGACGGTTTTCCGTGGCTTTTCACAACTTAACAGACGAAGTCCAGTTCGTAAAAGGCATCGGTCCCCGCCGCGCCCTGGCCCTGGCGGAATTGGGTATCACGACCGTGGGCGACCTGCTTTTTCATCTACCCCGACGCTATCTGGACCGTAGCCTGGTGGTGCCCATTGCCCAGTTGCGGGAGGGAATGGAAGCCACGGTGGTGGGGCGCATCACCGGTACTGGTTGGCGCCGCGGTCGTCGTCGTGATTTCTTCGAGATGGTACTGGCGGACAACACTGGTTATCTCACCTGCCGCTGGTTCAA
>CAYXZO010000132.1:0-1961 GCA_964469505.1 uncultured Lentisphaeria bacterium
CCCGGGCGGGACAGGGGAGTCTCAGCGAATTGTTGCTCAAATTCCTCCGGGCTCAAGCGGCTAAAATCAAGGTCGGGTAATTTGCGCCAGACCGGCAGTGGTGAAAAATCCTCCCAGTCGGTGGGACGCTGGAAGCGATTCCAGGGACAAACCTCCTGGCAGATGTCACAACCGAAAATCCAGCCGGCAAGATTGTCCTGGAAGAAGGTCGGTAGAGGCTTAGCTCCAGGAATTTCAATGGTAGCGTATGAGATGCACCGCCGGGCGTCCACCACGTAAGGCTCCACAATGGCGTCGGTGGGACAAGCGTCAATGCACGCGGTACAGGTTCCGCACCGGGGTGTAATGGGTTCGTCGTAGCGGTCGCAAGGGAGTCGGCTCACAATGGCGCCCAGCACACCCCAACTGCCATATTCCCGGGTGATGAGATTGCTGTGTTTCCCTTGCCAACCCAAACCCGCCGCCACGGCCCAGAGTTTTTCCAACAGCGGTCCCGAATCCACGAAAACCCGGAACCAGCGGGAGGCTTTTTCTCCGGTTGTCTCCAGGACCGGCTGATGGAGTTCCAGGGCCAGTTGATATAAAGGATCTTTTAACACCAGGTGGTAATCCCGGCCCCAGGCGTAACGGGCTATGCGTCCTACTAGATTTGGCGCTTGTTCATCTGGTTGATAATAGTTGACGAAGACCATGAAGACGCTTTTGGCTTCAGGCAGGATGCGTTGCACATCTTCTTTCAAAGCCGCAAACCGGGCCATATAGGTCATCTCGCCGTGGAAGCCGTTTTCCAGCCAGGTCTGGTAGAATTCCTGATGGGGCAAAGGCCCCACGGGGGCCACGCCTGCTTTGTGGAAGCCTAATTCCCGAGCTTGCCGGTGGAAATGTTCATAATCAATGAAATACGAGTTCATCGCTGTTCAGGCATGGAGAAGGCCGTTGCGTTGGTTTAAACCCAGTGAATAAGGGGCTCAGGAAACGAGTGCCACTTCCTCCCCGGCTTTCCAGCCTTTTTCATCTTCAACGACCCGGCAGGCGGCGAAATCGGGATCGTGTTCCAGGAAGATGATCCATTTTTCGGCTACGATCCGGGGCAGGAGTCGCTTTTTCTCTTCCAGGGTCACTAAAGGTTGATTGTCGTAGGCCATGATCCAGGGTAAAGGGATATGCGCCTTGGTGGGGAATAGGTCGGCGGCGTACATCAGGGCGGAGTCATCATTTCTGATCACCGGCAACTGCATGGCGGTGGTGTGTCCGTAGAGCACTTCCAGGTGAATATCCGGCCAGGGGCTTTCATCTCCCTTGAGAATTTCCAACTGACCGGCTGTCGCCAGTGGTTCCCAGTTTTCCGGGAAAAAACTGGCCCGGTCCTTTTCGGTGGGGTGGCGGGCAGCCTCTAAGTGTTCCGCCTGGACCCAGTAGGTGGCGTTGGGGAAAGTGGGCTTGACTTCGCCTTCGGCGGTGCGCACGGTGTTGCCCCCGGCATGGTCGAAATGCAGGTGGGTGATTATCACGTCGGTTATGTCTTCCGGGCTCAAACCCCAGCGAGTCAGTCCGCGGCGCAGATTGTGTTCTTCCCAATCGATGGCGTAAATGTTGACGAATTTGGACGAATATTTATCGCCATTCCCGGTGTCCACCAGGATGTTGCGGCCCTCACCCTTGATCAACAGCGAACGGGTTACCATGAAGATGCGGTTGCGTTCGTCCACCTGGCTGACCCGGCTCCACAGAGCTTTGGGGATAATGCCGAACATGGCGCCGCCATCCAGGGCGAAGGTGCTGGTAACGATGGGAAAGATTTCATATCTACCAAAGCGCATGGGCTAAATCTCCTTATAGCTGAGTGATATGGTTGAAAACGGATTTATGCTGGATAAGGTTTCGGGATACCCGGTGGCTGTGGCAAATTTCACGTTGCAAGAATAGGTGCAATGGGGCTTAAAACCAAAAAAATGTGAGGA
>CAYXZO010000133.1:0-1880 GCA_964469505.1 uncultured Lentisphaeria bacterium
CCGATCCAGACGGGGTGCTACGCCGCATGGCATGGGCTCTGAGCAAGCGCGCCAGCGAGCACGGTTTCATGGTTAGTCGGCGTAAATTCACCCCTCACATAACGATGGGGCGGGTAAAACAGCTTGCGCCGGGAACTCCCTTGTCTCATCTTTGGCTTACGAGTGAAGTAATTCCAATGAGTTTTGAAATTAAGGAAATAGTTTGGTTCCAGAGTTTTCTGGAACCCACTGGGGCCAGGCACGAACCACTGGTCCGTTTTCCTTTAACCCCTAAAGCGGGAGAGTCAAATGGCCCAGAGTAATGTGGAAAAACAAAAAGAGAAAGCCCTGGAACTGGCCATTGGTCAGATAGAGCGTCAATTTGGTCGGGGCGCTATTATGCGCATGGGGGAAAAGGGACGGGTGCAAGTGGAAACGATTAGCACCGGAGCTCTCTCTCTGGATGCCGCATTAGGTATCGGGGGTATCCCCCGGGGACGAGTGACAGAGATCTATGGTCCCGAATCCTCAGGTAAAACCACCCTGACCTTACACATTGTGGCTAATGCCCAGAAGAACAAAGGCTTTGCTGCTTTCATAGACGCCGAACATGCCTTGGATCCCAATTACGCTGCCAATCTAGGGGTGGATATAAAGAATTTGCTTATTGCCCAACCAGATTCTGGAGAGCAGGCTTTAGAAATCACTGAAACTCTAGTCCGGAGTAATGCTATCGATGTGATAGTAATAGACTCAGTGGCAGCGCTGGTGCCCCGGGCTGAGCTGGAAGGGGAGATGGGAGACAGCCATGTGGGACTCCAGGCGCGTCTTATGTCCCAGGCCCTGCGCAAACTCACCGGTGCTGTGAGCAAGTCCAACACCAGCGTTATTTTTATAAATCAGATTCGGGAAAAGATTGGGGTGATGTTTGGTAATCCTGAGACCACCACTGGTGGTCGGGCACTGAAATTTTACGCTTCCATTCGGATGGATATTCGGCGGATTGCGTCCCTTAAAGAAGGCACCAAGGATATTGGCAGCCGAGTACGCGTTAAAGTGGTGAAGAACAAGTTGGCGCCACCGTTCCAGAGTACTGAACTAGACATCATGTACGGTACCGGTATTTCATATGAAGGTGATTTGCTGGACCTGGCCCTGAAGGCGGGTATCATCCAAAAGAGCGGGTCATGGTTCAATTATGGAGAAGCTCGTTTGGGACAGGGCCGGGAGAATGTGAAGCGGCTGTTGCATGAAAATCCAGATTTGCTGGCGGAATTGGAAACGGAGGTGAAGGCTTTCTTGGGACTGGGGGGTGAGGAGGTCGATGCCTGAAATTACTGCTATCCATCCCCGTGGTGGCCGTAATCGCCGCTACGATATCTATGTTGACGGAGAACTTACCACCACCGTTCATGAGTCGGTGTTATCCACGGTTAAACTGGCCGTTGGTCAGCCTTTTACACTGGAGCTTCACCTGGCCATATCCCAGGCCGATTTCAAAGCCCAGGCCTGGGAGCAGGCCTTGCGTTATCTGGGGCGCCGGGAGCATTCCAGCCTGGAACTGAAGCGCAAACTACGCCGCAAGGGTTTCGCTAGTATCGCCGACCAGGTGATTACCGCATTGGAGGAAAAAGGCTACCTGGATGACGAGCGCTTTGCCAGATTATTCCTCAAAGAGAAGATTCGTTTGAAGCAATGGGGACCGCAACGGTTGCGGTTAGAACTGCGAACCAGGGGAATTCATCCGGAGATGATTGAACGTCTTTTGGCGCAGGAACTACCGCCCAATCGCATTCGGTCTCAGGCTAAGACCCTAGCATATCGCAAGCTACAAAACTTGCGTCGCCCCACCTTCAAGGATCGGCAGCGTCTGTGGCGTTTTTTACGGGGCAGGGGCTTTT